>CACWQT010000005.1 GCA_902763185.1 uncultured Rhodospirillales bacterium
ATTTCCAACCAGTCTGTTCCGGCACCGATTTTGAGTTCATCTTTTGTTTTTAAGCATCCGATATCCATTTCAGCCGACGGCTCGGTAAACGGGAAGTAAGACGGGCGATAGCGAACAGGCAAATCATCCACTTCAAAAAATGTCTTTACAAAGTCATACAAGCAACCTTTAAGGTCAGCCATTGTTGTTTTTTTATCAATCACCAATCCTTCTACTTGGTGGAACATCGGCGTATGCGTTGCATCATAGTCTGAGCGATATGTCCGCCCCGGTGCGATAATCCGGATTGGTGGCTTCTTATTTTCCATTGTGCGGATTTGCACACTTGAAGTCTGAGTACGCACCACATAAGCCGTATCCATATCAAAATCTTTGCTGGTGTCGCTGTTTAGATAAAACGTATCTTGCATTTGTCGTGCCGGATGATCCGGTGGTGTATTAAGCGCATTAAAGTTATGAAACTGGTCTTCAATATCCGGACCTTCCGCCACATCAAAACCCATTTCGGCAAAAATCGCCACAATCTCCTCATACACCTTAGACACCGGATGAATCCGCCCTTGAGTTTCCGGTCTGCACGGGAGTGTCACATCAATCACTTCTTTTTTAAGTTTTTCATTTAAGAGCTTTGTTTCAAGTTCTTGTTTTTTATCAGCGATTTTGGCTTCCAATTCGGCTTTAACCACATTGATTTTTTTACCAAACTCGATTCTCTGTTCCATTTCCATAGAGCCCAAAGTTTTCAAAAGCTCGGTAATTTGTCCCTTTTTGCCGAGAGCACTAACACGCACATCATCAAGAGCTTTAGCATCCTCTGCGGCGTTAATTTGTGCTTCAATTTCTTGTTTAATAACTTCAATATCACTCATTTTACTTATACCTTATAATTTTGGGGTAACCCTAAAAAATCTCTCCGCCTCAACAGCTTTTAAACATAAAAGAGCCATCTTGGCTGACCAAGACGACTCTTTAAATTTATCTGATAAAACTTGACTTAAAAATTATTTTGTAAGAGCCGCTTTGGCAGTTTCTACCAACTTAGCAAAAGCTTGGGGCTCCTTAAAAGCGATATCAGCCAATACCTTACGGTCAAGCTCAATACCTGCTTTATTGAGCCCGCTGATAAATCGGGAGTAAGTCATATCATTCAAACGAGTTGCAGCGTTAATACGTTGAATCCACAAAGAACGGAAACTTCTCTTCTTTGCCTTTCTGTCACGATAAGCATACTGCAAACCTTTTTCAACTTTTTCAACGGCTACTCTGAAAACGTTATTATTGCGTCCTCTGTAACCTTTCGCCATATCCAAGATTTTTTTATGGCGAGCGTGTGCTGTTACACCTCTTTTAACACGAGACATATTTCAATCCTCCTACAAATACGGTAAAAACTTTTTAACAATCTGAACATCAACTTCTGAAAGCAAAGTTGTGCCGCGAGCTTGTCTTTTCATTTTTTGACTTTTGCAGAAGAGGCAGTGTCTCTTAAAAGCAAAATTTCTTTTTAATTTGCCGGTTCCGGTAACGCTAAAGCGTTTCTTAGCCGAACTTTTTGTTTTTAATTTAGGCATTTCAATCCCTTTCAATAAAATAAGTTGGATTAGATAACGACAAGGCATGCCATTAGCCCTAGCCGTCATTCTTTGGCATTTATAACCCAATAATTTTAAAAGTAAAGCATTTTCTTAATTTAAAATTAAGGTTTTTGCTTTTTCCAAAAAAACAAAAAGGAAAAGGAGCTTGTTAAGCTCCCTTTTTCAATTCTTCCGGTTCATCTTCCACGATTTTGATATGCAAGTCATCAATCTGTTGTTGCGTTACCGTGTTCGGTGCCTGCATCAGCAAATCTTGCGCCTTACCATTTAACGGGAAGAGAATAACATCACGAATAATCGGCTCATCCAAGAGCAACATCACTGTTCTGTCAACCCCTGGAGCACACCCCGCGTGTGGTGGTGCGCCATACTTAAACGCGTTAATCATACCGCCGAATTTATTATCAACGACGCTGTGGTCATATCCGGCCAACTCAAACGCTTTATACATAATTTCCGGCTTGTGGTTACGAACAGCACCCGAAGCAAGCTCAACGCCGTTGCAAACCATATCATATTGATAAGCCAAAATCTCAAACGGATTCTTGTTCAACAAAGCGTCCATTCCCCCTTGCGGCATAGAAAACGGGTTGTGCGAAAACTCAACCGCGCCGGTCTCCTCATTTTCTTCATAGAACGGGAAGTCCACAATCCAACACAAGCGGAACGCGTCTTTTTCTATCAAATCCAACTCTTCACCGAGCTTGGTGCGCACTTTGCCAGCAAATTTATTGATGAGCTTTTTAGCCCCACCCATAAACACAATCGCATCGCCGTCTTTAACCCCAAACGTATTTTGAAGCTCTGCCATTTTTTCTTCAGAGAAGAACTTGGCAATGCCTTTTGCACCGTTTGTTGAAAGTGCTACATACGCCATACCGCCAAAACCTTCTTCTTTTGCAAAGCCGTCTAGCTTGTCAAAGAAAGAACGGGGCTTTTCACCGCACTGAGGCAATACAATCGCACGCAACTGCTCGCCGTTTGCCGCCTTACCGTCATACACGCCAAATCCGGAATTATTGAAAAACGCCGTCGCATCTTGGATGATGAGCGGATTTCTCAAGTCCGGCTTATCCGAGCCGTATTTTAACATGGCTTCATTAAAAGTAATGTGTTGAAAAGGTGCTTGATCAACCTTTCTGCCGTTAGCAAACTCGTTAAAGATTGTGCCCATCGTTTTTTCCATAATCAAGAACACATCTTCTTGTGTGGCAAAAGACATTTCCATATCAAGCTGATAAAATTCCCCCGGACTCCTGTCTGCGCGCGGATCTTCATCTCTGAAACACGGCGCAATCTGAAAATACTTATCAAAACCGGAGACCATCAACAACTGCTTAAACTGTTGTGGCGATTGTGGTAGAGCATAAAACTTCCCCGGATTTAACCGTGACGGCACCAAGAAGTCGCGTGCCCCCTCCGGAGAGGAAGCCGTCAAAATCGGTGTTTGATATTCCAAGAAACCTTGCTCGTTCATCAGCTCACGCATCCGCTTAATTACTTGGCAACGAAGGATAATGTTGTTATGAATCCGCTCGCGTCTCAAGTCTAAAAAACGATATTTTAAGCGCATATCTTCCGGCGAGTTATCTTCTCCGAACACCTGTATCGGCAAAACTTCAGCCTGTGAGTGTAACGTTACCGCGCTCACTTTCACCTCAATATCACCGGTCGGCATATTCTTATTGACACTTTCACGCATTACCACGTCGCCGTCAATTGTAATCACGCTCTCAACACGGATATCTTCTAACTGCTTAAACAAGTCACTTGTGCTATCAACCACGCATTGCGTAATGCCGTAATGGTCGCGCAAATCTACAAAGCAGAGATTACCGAGATTGCGTTTGCGATGTATCCAGCCGGAAAGCTTAACATGACTTCCGACGTTTGCGGCCCTAAGTTCGCCGCAGGTATGCGTTCTGTATTCTTTCATAAAAAACCTCAAATTAGAACAATTAAAAACATCAATGCCGCTATTCTTAGCCCAAAACTTCCGAATTGCAAGCTAAAATTAAAAAAATCTTAAAACTTTCCTTTTAAACTAACCAAAAAACAAAGGAATATAATATGCAACTGATAGATACCACCGAAGAATTAAACAAAGCCTGTAAAATCTTAGCTAAACAAAAAGTCATAGCCATTGATTGCGAGTTTATCCGCGAAAAGACCTATTATCCGATTCCCTGCCTTATCCAAGTAGGGTATGAAGCCGGCGCTATATTGATTGATCCCCAAGCCGAAAATATGGATTTTAGCGCGTTTTTTGCTTTGCTTCAAAACAAAAATATCTTAAAAGTCTTTCACGCCGGCAGACAAGATATAGAAATCCTCTATAACCTCTCGGGTGAAATTCCGGAGCCGGTTTATGATACACAGATTGCCGCCCAAGCCTGCGGATTAGGCGAGAGCGTGAGCTATGAAAACTTAGTGCGCACCTATTGCGGTGTGGAGTTGGATAAATCTTGTCGCTTGACTAACTGGCAGATTCGCCCGCTAACTGATGAACAGTTGGAATACGCCGCAGGAGACGTAACCTATCTCATCACTTGCTACAAAAAAATCAAAACTTTTCTTAAAGAAAACAAGCGCGAGAGCTGGATAGCTGATGATATGCAAGAGCTGGTTAACCGCGAACATTATGACGTCAAGCCCGATAATGCATGGCAGCGGATTCGCCATAACAGCCACGCGGTATCTTTCTTAAACGCCTTAAAAGCGCTTGCCGCATGGCGCGAAAATCGCGCCAAACATCAGAACGTTTCCCGTCAAAACATCATCAAAGACGATTTGCTGATAAACATTTCCGTCGCTTTCCCAAAAAATATGGAAGAGATGAAACAAGTCCGCGGGATGCGCCCCGATGTGGCAAGAAGCGTCTTGGCAGAAGAAATGCTTGCCGTGTTAAACAGCTTAAACGAAAAGAGTTTTGACCGGACTTTAAGCAAAGTGGATAAAGAAAAAGACGTTTCCCTTGCCGCCGGCCTTCAATCGCTTTATGAGATATTAAAACTACTCTTAAAGATACAATGTAACGAGCACGGTGTTGTGGCGCACCTTGTAACCTCAGAAAAGAATTTGCGCGAATACATTACCAATCCCAAAGCACCCAATCCGATATTAAAAGGCTGGCGTTATGAGATTTTTGGTAAAGCCGCCGAAGAATTCCGCCAAGGAAAACTCGCCTTAACCTACAACCCAACCACTCACGATATTGAGATTAAAAAGCTGTAAAATCATATATTGCAAAAAAAATTGACAACTAAATTTTTATAAAATATCCTAATCGTGCATTAGTTGATAACTGATGTGAGGTTTGAAACCCTCTTACTTACGGTTGCCCCTGAGGCGTAAAACTACCTTTTTGCTTAACGGCAGGAAGGTAGTTAATAAGGCTATAATAAGCTCAATACACTACACTATTCCGTAAGATAGGTTTCAACTTCCTGCCACCCTTCATCAAGGTGGTATTTTTGTTAATGGGATTTATTGTATGAAACTTATTTAGGAATACTAATGAGAATTTTAAAAAAAACAAAATTTCAAAAAGGTGATACTCTCGTAAAAAAATACAAATTTTGCGGTTTATCTGTGCTCAGAAAAGAAAAATCGTTAACTAAACAAAAGTATAAATTTTTAGGGATAAAAATTAGCAAAAAAAATAAATATACTGAAATTGGCAAAAAAAATAAATATACTGAAATTAGCATAGATAAATACTCTGATATATATATAACTGATTTAATTAATTATTATTCCACCTTACCTAAAAAATTTATTTCAAATAATGTAAATTCAGCAACAATCATCATTCCGGTATATAATGGATTGGAACATTTATTAAAACTTATACCAAGCTTACAGCTTCACACACCCAAAAACGTAAAAATTATTATTATAGATGATTGTAGTCCAGATGAAAAGATACAATCATATCTTAAACAAATTAAAGAGTATGAAAATATTATCATTTACCGGAATAATAAGAACCTTGGTTTTGTCGGCTCCATCAATGTGGGCATGCAATTAGTTACAACACGTTTTGCCGTGTGGCTAAATTCCGATACTGTTGTACCGGAATATTGGCTAGAACGTTTATTAGCCCCTTTCAATAAATATGATAAAATAGCAACAACTACTCCATTTACAAATTCTGGATGTGGATTTTCTTTTCCAAATTTTGGTGAAAATAATAAATTAATTAAGCCATTAGAATATGTTGATAAAATTTTTCAGAAAATAAATACTTTTGATGTAAAACTAAATACAACATACTCAGGTACGGGATTTTGTATGGCCATTGATATGAATTGTTGGAGAGAAATAGGAAAACTAGATGAGAAAAATTTTGGGAAAGGTTATGGAGAAGAAAATGATTGGTGCTTCCGTGCTCTACAGCGTGGATGGAAACATATGTTGGTTCCAAATTTATTTATTCAACACTGCCATGGTGGAACATTTCTTTCTGAAGAGAAAGCAAAATTAACACAAGAACACTTAAATATTCTAAAACAAAAATATCCTAATGAAATGAACGAAATTGTACCATGCTTTTTTAAGCAAGATCCTTGGAAAAAGTATAGAGCATTAGTTAGCATTTTATGTTGTAAAAATAAACCAGTGATAATTATTGATTTAAAAAAACAGACATCGGATCAATCTGGCGCCATTAGCTATAGTGAAAAAATGATAGAATCATTAATTAAAGACGGATACGACGTAATAGTGCTACAATATGAACGTAGTAGAGATAACATTTGGGAACTTGTTCCTATTAGTATTTGTAATACGATGAGGATAAAATTAAAATACTTTAGTGAAATAAACATACTTTTTTCAATGATAAACATAGAGAAAGTTATAGTTAATAATTTCGCATATTTAATCAATCCACAAAAGGCTATTGATATTCTTTATGAGCTAAAACAAAAATATCCGTTTTCTATTGAATATAAATTTCACGATTATTTATCGATTTGTCCTGCATTTTTTTTGATAAATTTCTTAGGGAAAAATTGTTTAAGTTTTGATAGAAGTTCAGAGTGCTCAATTTGTTTACATAAAAGTACTTTTAAAACAATCGCAGAAGATAATATATTTACATGGCGAAATATGTGGAATAAATTCTTTAGTGTTGTAGATGAATTTAGTTTTTTCTCAGAATACACCTTAAATAAAGTAAAAAAAGTTTATCCAATTGTTTTAAATAAATATAATATAAGAGAACATCAACCTTTATTTTCAGAAGAATTTACTAAATATACTCGACCAGCGAAAAACGCGCCTCTCAAAATAGCTTTCGTCGGAGTTTTTTGCTATGAAAAAGGAAGCAAATATTTTATAGAATTACAAGGAATATTTGAAAAACAAAATATTGCTGCTGAATTTGTTATAATAGGTGTAGATAATCCCCATATAAAACATAAGAATATTCATTTTATTTCCGGATATAATAGAGATATATTAGGTAAAATATTAACAGAAAACAATGTGCATTTAGCTATCTATTCATCGATTAATAATGAAACTTTTTCATATGTTGCACAAGAATTAATGCTGTTAAATGTCCCGTTTGTAACTTTTGACAATGGCGCACATGCTGAAAGAATTAGAAAATATCAATATCCACTTGCAAAAATAGCCGAAAATGTATCAGGAAAAGCGTTGTTTGAGGCTACAAGAAGTATATTAAATGAAGTATATTCAATCAAAATATAGGGATAAAATTTTATATATCAATTTCAACAAAAAAGAGTTCGCTTTAAGCTCCTTTTCTCCCCCACCTTATTCCTATTGACAAAAGCGCATAAACAGAGTAGTTTTCTTTGAAATCAATCGGAGTAAACTATGAAACACGAACTTTTAGCCCCTGCAGGGAATATAGAAGCCGGATACGCCGCCCTCTATTATGGAGCGGACGCTGTCTATTTGGGTTTAACCAAATTTTCGGCGCGTGCCGGTGCTGAGAATTTTACCGCTGAGGAATTAGACGAGTTCACCGCTTATGCCCATAGCCTAAAGAAAAAAGTTTGTGTTGCTCTAAATACGATTTTAACCGAAGAAGAAACAAAAGAACTCCCCGAGACTTTTGCCACCTTGAAAAAGGCGAAAGTTGATGCACTGATTATTCAGGATTTAGGCGTTTATTACTTAGCAAAAAAGTTCGCCCCCGAAATTGAACTACACGCCAGCACACAAATGGCCGTGCATAATGCCGAGGGTGCCAAATTCCTCTATTTGCTGGGGTTCAAACGGGTGGTCTTGGCGCGCGAGCTGACGTTAGCCGAGATAAAATTGATTGCCAAAGCTGTACCGGAAGTGGAACTGGAAGTATTTATCCACGGCGCACTATGTTATTCTTATAGTGGACAATGCTTGTTTTCAGCCCTTGAATACGGCAAAAGCGCCAATCGTGGCCGCTGTATTTATCCCTGCCGCGCCGAATATGGAAAACAAGACCGCCTCAAAGCACACTATTTTTCTATGAAAGATTTAGCCCTTGAAGAACAAGTTTTAGATATTCCGGCTTATTCGTTAAAGATTGAGGGGCGTAAAAAATCGCCGCTTTATGTTGCCGCCGTAACCAACTATTATCGCCACATCTTAGACGGCAAAAAGAAAGATTTAAACGAGGCAGAAGACATCAAACAGATTTTCTCGCGTCCGTGGTGCCGCTTCCATTTCAACGGTAAGGATAAAAACATCACTGATGAAGAGTTTGTCGGACATCGCGGTCTTCTGATAGGTAAGGTTGAAAAGATAAATAAAAATCGTTTGGGCTTCAAGTCTGCAAAACCTTTAGGGCGTTATGACGGTTTGCAGATAGATGTAAGTGGCTCAGAAAAACCGTTCGGCTTTGGTATAAAGGCGTTATATGTGAATAACAAATCCGTTTTTGAAGCACCTAAAAATCAATATGTAGAGGTGGAGTTACCCCCCGAGCATCCGCACTTAACCATTGGCGAACCGATATATTTAGCTTCATCTTCGGCAGTTAAAGGGCGCTATGGCTACCAAAAGCCCAAACCCAAAGAATATCAAAACGCCATCACCCATGCCGTGCGCTTAGAAGTAACAGCAGACAAAATTTGGGCATTAAGCGGCAATATTGCAGTAGAAAGTAAGGGAACGTTTACCCCGGCAAAAGATACCGCCAAAACAACAGTTGCCGCAAAAGAGGCATTTGCTAAAACCGGTGGCACAGGCATTGTGTTTGATAATGTAGAAATTATAAATCCGAACAACTTATTTATCCCTGTATCAATTTTAAACGATTTACGGCGCCGCCTGGTAGAGGCTTTGCAAGCAGAAGATACCGCAGAAATCCTGACCTTACCACCGTTAAAACCTTTACCGCAAAATACCGATGCACCGAAAAATCTAAATCTGTTTTCTTTAAGCCAACACACCAACGTTGCGGAGTTAAACCAAGAAACAATAAATACGGCATGGTTTGTTTTACCGCAAATTTGTCGCAATACCAAAGCGTTAAAAGATACTATTGATGAATTGTATCATCAGGGCGCTCGCCAATTCGTTGCCGAAAATTATTACGCTTTTGAAATCTTAAAATCCTATAAAGGGCTGAAAATTGCCGCCGGCTCTTTTTTGTATGTGATGAACAGCTACGCAGCACTTGCCTTAAAAGAAATCGGCGTCTCATGGGCGACTTTGGCATTAGAGAGTTCGCCGGATAATATGAAAGAAGTAATAAGCCACTCCCCACTCCCTTTAGCGCAGGTTATAAAAAGCTATCCGCCATTGTTCACTTCTGCTGTTTGCCTGCGTAAAAATGCGTGTCAAGATTGCCCGCGTGGTGAGCTAAAGTGGAATATTAAAAAAGATGGCAAAGAATACACCGTTGTTTCCAAAGATTGCATGGTCCAGTTATTTGCCAAAACACCATACGAGCGCACCCCCATTACTGGTGTCTGGGGCATAATCAACGAATAATAAAAAACCGCCATCTTTTTCAAGATAGCGGTTTTCATCGGGTTTAAAGAAAAATCAAACATCGTAGCGCATTTTGGCGAGTGCATAGGTCTCAGCCTGTCCGAGTTTGTGATACACATCAGCCAGTTGGATAATCAAGTCATTAATCTCTTTGGAAAGTTCATCCAGTTTGATTTGCGCCTGAGTTCCTTTCGCAAAGCCGGATTTAGGATCTTCTTTAAGAGCAAGCAACAGAGCGTCAAGAGAGTTAGATTCACTTACTAACGAATTAATACGTTTTTGCAAGTCTGATTTCTCATGACAAAGCTCATCTTTCAAGATCTCAATCTTCTGCTGAGTAGTTCCACCGGAGGGCGCGTCTTTCAAGAATTCATCTAAGACTTTTTGGGCCGTCCGATATACTTCCTCATCAAGTTCAACACCCCAGTTAACCCAGTTAATAATTTCCTGAACCCCATCTGCTGGCGTGGTGTCAGCGCTAAAATCTGCCGCATAGCCGAAGCCGTCACTTGCAACAAAGTGTCCTTTTTTAGCCATCAATTCTCGTAGTGTGCACATGGCAAACTCGGTTGCCACGTCATGAACAGACTTAAGCAAAGAAAATGTCTTGCCTTTGTTTACGTCCACCAAAAGGCACATCAACTGTTTACGTGCGACCTTGGGGAGTTTGTTAAACGCAGAAACATTCCACACCAAAGAAAGTTTGTTCTTTTGTTGCCGGTCTAGCTCAATCTCTCCATAGATGAAGTTCATCACCTTAAGTTGGTCAAAAACCCCGTTTTCCAACCCGATTTTGAATAAAGTTAAATCAAATCCTTCCATAAGACTAAATTTTAAGGGTGAATATTTAGAAAATTAAAAAAGATTACAAATTAAAATTTTGCTTATTTCAGAACTGTTTAACCACATATTTGTAAGTTCAATAATAAGCCAGAAATATAAATTTCGTTCCAAAGCCTAAAGAAAAAATAGCTAAATGTCAAACTAAAATAAAAGGCGCTCCGAAGAACGCCTTTTTACACATTATAATGCCTTTTAACCAAATTATAGGTTTCAGCCTGTCCCATGAGAAGATGCACATTACAAAGATCAGAATATAAATCATCAACTTTTCTGGAGATAACCTCTTGTTGGATACCGGTCAACATTAATTTGCAAAAATCATTCACCACGTCATTTCCCTTAGAACCGGTTTCCCATTTGAGCTGTTTATCTTCAATTGAAATTAGTTCACCTAATGACTTGTTTATATCCTTATTAAGCATTTTCTCACGTGTGTAAAGCTCAAATTTTTTAGCCATAACGCGTTCATATACAGTTTCCCTTTCCGGTGCATCTTTTAGGAATACATTCAAAATTAAATTTGCTGTTTTCCACACTTCATCATCAAGTGTAATGCCCCATACTGCCCAATTGATAATCTCTTTTACACATATAACCGGTGTTGCATTAGCATTAAAAACTGCCGCTAGGAGATTGCTATCCGAAGAAGCCGGAGGAACGCTCGCCTGTAGAATGCTGTTTAAAGCACAAAATGCACAATTATGAGCATATACATCAACCTCGCCTACGGGGGTAAGAGAATTTTGCGGCTGATATTTCCGCAACAATTGCACCAGTTGCTTGCGCACTGGTATGGGCAGATGATTGAAATTACTGACATTCCATACCAGACTGAAAGCATCGGGAGGAACTTTGGCATATATCAAATCACCATAGATAAGACGCATTATTTGGTTGGTCTGAAACACGCCTTTTTCCAAGCCGATTTTTAACACAGTTAAATCAAATTGTTCCATAAGACTAAATTTTTAGGAGTGAATATTTAAGAATTTAAAAAATACAAAACTAAAATTCTGCCTCAAAAGAACCGATTAACCGCATTTAAAAGGTTCAA
Organism: uncultured Rhodospirillales bacterium; assembly: GCA_902763185.1. GTDB lineage: Bacteria > Pseudomonadota > Alphaproteobacteria > RF32 > CAG-239 > CAG-267. The sequence goes on from CACWQT010000005.1 coordinate 11,446, forward strand.
TAATAAAGACAGATGTATAAAATTGAGACCTTTAGCATAAAAGAAAATAAACAAATGTCAAAACAAAATTAAAGGCGCACACCAAGGCCTTTATATCTTCTAAATTGTCATCCCACGAGCGAAGAATGAGCGAGTTAAAGGATCTTCCTTGTTATAATATTGAAGATACCTTACTTCGCAAACTAATGTTTGCTCAGAGGATGACAAGTAAAAATTAAATCGCTTTTTTAACTTCTTCAAAAGCAGCTTCAAGCTTGCTGGCATCCGGTCCGCCGGCTTGTGCCATATCAGGACGACCGCCACCGCCTTGTCCGCCAACCGCCGCGGAGGCAATCTTGACCAAATCAACCGCTGAGTATTTACTCGTCAAATCCTTTGTCACCCCGACAACAATAGAGGCTTTGCCGTCTTTATTCGTTGCTAAAACCATTACGCCCGAGCCGATATTTTGGCTCATTTCATCAATAAAGCCTTTGAGCTCTTTCGGGTGCACATCAGGGATAACCTTGCCGATAAATTTCACACCATTAATTACTTCCGCTTCGCTACCTTGCGCTGTGCCGCCTGATGCTAATTTCTTTTTAAGTGCAAGAATTTCGGCTTCCATTTTCTTTCTTTCGGCAAGCATATTGTTAAGTCTTGCTTCCAAATCATTAACATTGGTTTTTAAGATATCGCACGCAGTGTGGAGCTTGCACTCAATATCATCAACATATTCCTCAGCACACTGTCCGGTTACGCACTCAATACGACGCACGCCTGCTGCAACCGCTGATTCGGATAAGATATTGAAATAGCCGATGTCGCCAGTTTCGGTAACGTGCGTTCCGCCACAAAGCTCACGCGAGAAAATCTCACCGTCTTTTTCCATGGTAACCACGCGCACTTCTTCACCGTATTTTTCGCCAAACAAAGCCATTGCACCGGTTTTCATCGCTTCATCTTGATTCATCAACACCGTGTTGACTTTGTAATTCTCGCGTATTGCGGCATTAACCATATCTTCCGCCAGTTTCAGTTGTTCGGCAGTAATCTGTTGCGGATGTGAAATATCAAAACGCATTCTGTCAGGCGCAACCATTGAGCCTTTTTGCATCACATGTTCACCCAAAATCGTGCGCAGAACCTTGTGTGCAATATGGGTAACTGAGTGATTAGCGCAAATCTTCTTGCGGTTAGAGAGATTGACTTCAAAGTTAGCAAAGTCTTCAACTTTTGCTTCGCCCTCAATCATCTTGCAACAATGCACAAATACGGTATCAAGCTTGCGCTTGGTGTCATAAACTTCTGCCTTAAAGGATTTGCTTGTAATCATACCGATATCGCCGACCTGACCGCCACACTCACCATAAAACGGTGTCTGATTGGCAACCAGATAGAACTCACCATCTTTGACGCTCTCAACTATTTTACCGTCTTTAACTAAAGTTTTGATAATACCGTCACTCTTGGTGGTGGTATAGCCTAAGAATTCGGTGCTACCGATATTTTCTTTAACTTCAAACCAAACCTTTTCTGTTCCTTCATCGCCTGAGCCGGCCCAGTTTTTGCGAGCTTCTTCTTTTTGCTTTGCCATTGCTGCATCAAAACCTTTGGTGTCAACCTCAATTCCTTTGAGTTTCAAAGCATCTTGGGTCAAGTCAAGCGGAAAACCGTAAGTATCATAGAGCTTAAACGCTGTTTCACCGGAGAGCGTATCGCCTTTGCTAAGTGAACGTGTTTCATCATCTAAAAGGCGCATACCTTTATCAAGAGTTTTGCCAAAGCGTGTTTCTTCAGCCTTAATCGTCTCCGTAATCAGCTTTTCAAAACGATAAAGCTCCGGATACGCATCTCCCATTTCTTGTTGCAAAACCGGCAACAGTTTATACATCATCGGTTCCTTAACGCCCAAGAGATACGCATGACGCATTGCTCGGCGCATAATCCGGCGGAGAACATAACCGCGTCCTTCATTAGACGGCAACACACCGTCAGCAATTAAAAAGCTCATGGCACGCAAGTGGTCAGCAATCACATTATGCGAGGCTTTAAGTTCGCCGTTCGGGTCTGTATCGGCCAAATCGGCAATTGCCCCGATAATATGCTTAAACGTATCAATATCAAAGTTAGAGTGAACACCTTGCAAAATTGCAGCGATTCGCTCTAAGCCCATACCTGTATCAATAGAGGGCTTTTTAAGGTTAATCCGGCTTCCGTCCGGCAAATCTTCAAATTGGTCAAACACCAAGTTCCAAATCTCAATAAACCTGTCGCCGTCTTCTTCCGGTGTTCCCGGCAGCCCACCCCAAACTTCCGGACCATGGTCATAAAAAATCTCTGAGCACGGACCGCACGGACCGGTATCACCCATCTGCCAAAAATTATCTTTGGTGGCAATACGAATAATACGGTCATCTTGAAGACCTGAAACTTTTTTCCAAATGTTATACGCTTCTTCATCAGTATGAAAAATCGTTACTGCCAATTTCTCTTTGGGCAACTGAAACTCTTTTGTCAGCAATTCCCAAGCATAATAAATCGCCTCTTCCTTAAAATAATCGCCAAAGGAGAAGTTACCGAGCATTTCAAAAAATGTATGGTGACGCACGTCATAACCGACACTGTCCAAATCATTATGCTTGCCGCCGGCGCGCACGCTTTTTTGGGAAGTGGCAGCTCGCGTATAATCTCTTGTTTCATTACCGGCTAAAATATTCTTAAATTGCACCATACCGGAGTTTGTAAACATCAACGTCGGGTCATTGTCCGGAACGAGTGATGATGCCGGCACGATCTTATGTCCGTTCTTTTCAAAATAGTCTAAAAAAGTTTTTCTTATTTGATTAACGCTTATTGTCATTGTTACTTCCCAAAATTAAATTAAACTTTAACCGCATTACGCTACAGCAATTTTTTTTAACTGTCCAGTTTAAATTTTAAGAATAGGGCGCTTTGTAAATTAAAAACGGAAATCGAGTACCAGTGAACAAAAAAAGAGGTCGTTATGACCTCTTTTTTAAGTCCGTGGTTTCCGTTTAAGTTCATAGGTCTGAGAAATTTTCAGCACCTCTCTAAACGACATGACCGATCCGGTTATAACAGAGGAATCTAACTGATTGCTAGGTTTATCCGCCGCATAACATAAAATTTCTTCCACATTAGCCTCACCATCGGTTTGCCTGACCGTAATTTTTACCGTATCACCGACATTATAGCCTGTTTTGTTAACAAGAGACTCCTTGTCTGTGAAAAATCGGACGGGATTTCTCTGAATGACCTGAATTTTTCCCTCAATGGTAATCATAAAAGTCGACACAATGAGCTCTAATGTGTCATTTTGAGAAGTGTCCTTATTTATTTTGACACTCTCAATAGCTCCTCTAAAAATTGCTTTCATATCTATATCTATTTAATTGTTTAATGAAACTATGGTAAAAAAGAATATTTATGAAGTCAAATAAAAATTACTGAATTTGAAATTTTAGGTCGCAGAACTTTCTCCAAAATATGCCCTATAAAATCAATAGTGTATTAGTACTTTGCTCTTGTATTTATAATAAATCCGCGATACAGTAATTTTCAAAATGCAAGACGATGAAAGGTTTACGATGGGCTGGTTTTATTTATTTTTAAGTATTATCTGCGAGGCAATAGGTATTTGTTTCTTAAAACTCACCAACGGATTTACCGTATTGCTGCCGTCCGTAGGCACCATTGTGGCACATTTATTCTGCTTCTATTTCGGCTCACTTGCCCTAAAAACCATAGACATCAGTGTGAGTTATGCCGTCGGTAGTGCCTGTGGTATTGTCTTAATGACGTTGATTGGGTATTTTTATTTTCACGAGAACTTTTCCGCCCTTAAAATCGTTTTTATCACCCTGATTTTAATCGGAACCGTCGGGTTAAGGCTGATAGAAAGATAGGTGAAAAGAGGGTATAAAATATGTTCGGAGAGAAAAATAATAACAAATTACTGGTTCATTTACATTTATATTATCATAATCAACTGGATTACTTTATATCCAAATTAAAGAATATAACTTGCGAATATGATTTATATGTAACGTATGTAACAGAGAATAAAGACAGCAATAATAAATTATATCGCCTAAAAAAAGATGTGCATTTGCTTTTATTAGAAAACAAGGGATATGATTTATATCCCTTTATTGAGATAATAAATCAAGTAAATTTAGATAATTACACATACATTCTTAAACTACACACCAAGAATTACAGAAAAGCATACTGGACATATAATGGAATAAGTTATATTCACTATCAGTGGCGAGATGCTCTGGTAAATGCGTTAATCGGCAGCAAAAGAATTTTTCAAAACAATTTGAAAAAACTATCAGAAGAACACATTGGTATGATAGGCAATAAAGATTTGATATATCACAGAGGGCATATCAAAAATGAAGGTCATCGTTTACAAATATGTCAAAAATTAGGATACAATCCGGATTATGATGAGTTTATTGCTGGCACAATGTTCTTATGTAAAAGTTATTTAATGAAAGATATTCAGTCATTACATTTAGAAGCAAAAGATTTTGATTTCAGCACTTCGACCGGTGCAGTTGGAACACTGGCACATGCGATAGAAAGCATTCTCGGACATACGGTGCAAAACCATGGCCAAAAAATTTATGGACGTCGTATTTTTAGTCTTTGTAAAGTTATTTCATATTTTCGTAGAACTAAGGAAAAAAAGTAAAACTGACGAAGAATATGATTTTCTCCTTTCTGAAATAAAAAAATCGCTTACTAACAAAAAAGCCGGAATAATCCGGCTGTTTCTTTCCTTTAAGACTTTTATTCACCACTCGGGTTTAAGAATTTCTGCTCTTCTTCAATATTAATACGAGGGAAGAGCGCTGTTCCCATATTGACCGTGACATCTTGATGCAATGTTCCGAAATTATAGGTGGAATCCCAAGTCTTTTCATCATCATTAGCTCCAATTCTATGAAGAACCTCCGGCATTGTATTGGGCATAAACGGTTCAAGTAAAATTGCACTGATACGAATTGTTTCCAATAAGTTGTATAAAACGGTAGCAAGTCTGTCCTTAGCATTTTCATCTTTTGCTAAAGACCACGGCATTGTTTCATCAATGTATTTATTGGCTCTTGAGATGAGATTGAAAATCACTTCCAGCGCATCGCTTAAGTGCATCGAATTGATTTTTTCTTCCACTTGTGCCGGAATATCTTTAACAAAGTTTATCAAATCCGTATCAATCGCATCAGCTTTTCTTGTCTGAGGTAACGTGCCGCTAAAGTATTTATTGACCATAGAAACGGTGCGAGAAACTAAATTCCCTAAGTTATTTGCTAAGTCTGTATTAATTCTTTGTAAGAACAATTCACTGACAAACACGCTGTCACCGGCATAGGGCATTTCTCTCAAGATTTCATATCTTAAGGCATCAACCCCATAGCGCTCACCTAATACAAACGGGTCGACCACATTGCCAAGTGACTTACTCATTTTCTTATCACCCATGGTAATCCAGCCGTGCGCATATAATTTCTTCGGTAGCGGTATGTCTAAAGCCATCAACATGGCAGGCCAAACCAAAGAGTGAAAACGAACAATTTCCTTAGCCATGACGTGAACATCAGCCGGCCAAAATTTTTCATAATCCTGATAGGTATCATTGTGGTAGCCTAACGCCGAGATATAGTTAGAAAGCGCATCAATCCAAACATATACCACATGCTTTTCATCAAAATTGACAGGAACGCCCCACTTAAAGCTTGTTCTTGAAACGCACGTATCTGCTAATCCCGGTTTGATGAAGTTATTAACCATCTCTTTAACACGGCTTTCCGGCTCTAAGAAGTTGCCACTCTCAAGCAATTTTTGCAATTTATCGGCAAATGCGGAAAGCTTAAAGAAATAGGCTTCTTCAGCTGTTTCCACCACATCACGCCCACAATCCGGACATTTACCGTTCACAAGCTGAGAGTCAGTCCAAAAACTTTCACACGGTTTACAATATTTTCCGGTATATTGGCTTTTGTAGATATAACCGCGCTTATACAATTCTTCAAACACATATTGCACTGTTTGAATATGATAATCATCGGTTGTCCGGACAAAACGGTCATAAGAGATATTCATAAACGTCCATAACTTTTTGAACTCATTAACAATCTTATCAGCATAAGCCTGAGGTGCTAATCCGGCTTCTGTGGCTTTGTCTTCAATTTTTTGCCCGTGTTCATCGGTCCCCGTTAAAAACAGCACATCAAAACCTTTTGCTCTTTTATAACGAGCAACGGCATCGCAAGCAACAGTTGTATAGCAGTGTCCGATATGCGGAGAACCGGAAGGATAATAAATAGGTGTTGTTATATAAAATTTACTCATACTCTTTATGCCTTAATAAAATTGATTCAACATTTCTCCATTAATAGGCAGGAAAAAATAATTTTGCAATAAAATATTTTTTCTGTATTTAAGGCATAGAGATTAGTTTATTTGTAATATTTGTATTTTTGTTCCAATACTCAATTCAAAAATACGATTGAAATATTAAGATACGTTGCAAAAAATAGCCATATGATATAAGGCACAAACAGCCACGTTGCTGCTTTTGAAATTTCCCACAAAGTATGCATCAGCATTATGGCAATCAAATCCAGAAGCACAATCACAATTGCCGAAACAGCAATCATTTGCAGATAAAAGAAACTGAATGTCCATAAAATCTGCACAAAGAGCGATGTAACAAAAAGCGTATTTAGGTCATAAAATTGCTCTAAAGTCTGAAATTTCATCAATGCGATGTAAAAGCACAAAAAGAGCAAAGCATAAAGCACATTCCAAATATAGGCAAAATAATGCTTGTCAGGCGTTGACTCCGGCACATCCAAAAGGTCATAAAACGGCACTAACCCGATATGAACAAAATATTTGCTAATCCATGCAGTTAACGCCACAAGACTAAAAGCATAAAGTCCGATGCGAAATTTTATGAGCATATTTTCCTCCTTTAACCATAATAGGACAATATATGCCTTGATTGATAAAAGAACAGATGAAGGATAAAAATTTTTATAAAACAAAGTTGCATTTTAAATTTTAACGATATATAAGATATAAACAAAACTAGAACAAAACCTTAAAAGGAGTAAAAAATTGGCAACAACGGATAGCAACGGTATCAAAATTTATGAACCGGCAGATTTTGAAGGAATGCGCAAGGCGGGCAAGCTTGCCGCAGAATGCTTGGATTATATCACGGATTATGTTGATGTCGGTGTCACAACCGAACGCTTAGATGATTTGTGTCGTGAGTTTATTACTTCGCATAATGCGATTCCTGCCTGTCTTGGCTATCACGGCTATCCCAAAACAATCTGCACCTCTATCAATCACGTCATTTGTCATGGAATTCCCGATGACCGCAAACTTGAAGACGGAGATATTGTCAATATTGATGTTACGGTGATTTTAGATGGCTGGTTCGGGGATACATCGCGTATGTATTATGTAGGCAAACCGAAGCTCAAAGCCACCCGCTTATGCGATGTGACTTACGAGTGCTTAATGCGCGGTATTGATGTAGTCAAACCCGGCGCGCGTTTCGGTGATATCGGTGCGGTGATAGAAGAATATGCTCATTCTTATGGCTATTCAGTGGTAGAAATGTTTTGTGGTCATGGCTTAGGCAGAGTTTTTCACGATGAACCGAATGTCCTTCATTTTGGGCATAAAGGCACAGGCCCGCTTATCAAAGAAGGAATGTTTTTTACCATCGAACCGATGATAAATATCGGTAAAAAATACGGCTCCATATTGCCAAACGGTTGGACAGCCGTAACCAAAGACCGGAGTTTGTCAGCCCAATTTGAACACTCTTTAGGGGTGACCAAAGATGGTTGCGAAGTATTTACTTATTCCCCCAAAGGTCTGGATAAACCGCCCTATAAAAAATAAGCAAGGAACATCAGATGACAAAGGAAACTAAAGAACCAGAAACACAACAGCTCGAGCCTGATTATATAGGCCATCGCCAGCGTCTGAAAGCGCGATTCGTATCGGATCTCGGACGTTCTATGCCGGATTATGAACTTTTAGAGTTGTTGCTGACTTATGCTCTTCCGCGTCGTGATGTCAAACCCTTGGCCAAGGAGCTGATTCGTCACTATTTGAATTTAGCCAACGTTTTGGTTGCTCCTCCTGATGAGCTGATGAACTTAAAAGGGGTAGGGAGCAGTGCAGCTGTTTTGTTAGCTGCCGTCCACGCTTGCGCTAAAAAAATCACATGGGAAAATCTTGAAAATCGTGATGTTCCGATTTTTACGGATAAAAAAATGATAGCAGAGTTTTGCCGTTCAAGTATCGGACATGCCGGTCAGGAACAACTGTTGGTCATTTATATGGATATTAAAGGAAATTACTTGCGCGATGAAATTGAGCAGGTCGGAACAATCGGCGCCGTCATGATAAATCCGCGCGATATTGTGCAAAAAGCATTGATGTATAAGGCAAGCCGTATTATCATTTCACACAATCACCCCACCGGTGATTGCACGCCGTCAAAAGCCGATATAGAAATGACCAAAGAGTTGCAATCCGCATTAAAAACGGTTAAAATGCGCTTGGAAGATCATATCATCATAAGCCCGAGAGAAAGCTTTAGTATGCGTGACCATTTTCCGTTTATGAATATATTTTAATTATCCACAAAAGTTTGCTCTTAAAATACGCAATAAAAAATTTTTAAGCCCAATCAAGCGTTTAAAAATAAGCATAAAAAATACGCTACAATAAGTTATTTTTTTTCTTGTATGACAATGAAATTTATGATTCGTTGATTAACGAAAAAGTAACAATTATTGTCATACAATTATCACGTATTAAATGGAGTTTTAGCTGTTCCTCAGGCTAAAATATTGTTGTTATGCCGGAGATTGTCAGGGCATAATGAGGTGAAGAAAATACTATTATACTCATTATAACGAGCATATAAAAATTCGCAGGGAGATTTGATATATACTCCAAAACAGGCAGAGAAACTTTCAAACCAGTTCCTGCCTGTTTTTTTATGTCTTATTGGATTCTCATTAAACCGATTAAATTTTCTTGACAAAGCAATAATGTTCTGTCAATATCTCGCCTGCGTTAATTCTTACAATTAGTAACAATTTTTAATTAATTATTCTATGGATTTACAAACTTTAGTATCAGACTATGCAAGCAAGGCTGAGCATGGCGCAGTGATTAACATGGCAGCATTGGCCGGTAATGAAGAGTTCCGTCAGGAAGTGATTGAAGGCGTTTTGAAGTATTTGGAAAAGCATCAGGGAGCTTGTGTCCTTCTGCCGTCTTATGGCATCGTGGACAATCGCAACCCGCATCTTTGCGCCCTGACCAACGAACTGGCGGCAAAGATTGCCATCAAGACTCTGGTTACCGGTGAAGTTGAGGGTATTACCGGTCTCCGCAAGCTCCCTGAAGATGTTATCATCATCAAGCAAGCGTTCCGTACCGGAGAGCATCTGGCGAAGGATGTTGAGCTTCTGAAGAACCACGGATGTAATGTTGGTGTGCTGTGCCTGATCGCTCATTCCGGCGCGCGCCTGCAGAACTTCGGACATCAGTATGATGTGGAAATCTCAGCATTGGTGAAGGTGGACGAGATCCGCTATCTGCAGTAATGTATAGTCCCTAACAGTAAAAAGACTGGCTCACACGTAAAGTGAACCGGTCTTTTTTTATGCATAAAAAAGCGGAGCCGAAGCTCCGCCTCTGAAAAGATAAGAATATTATCTTTCTTTAGCCACAACAGGTGTCGGGGTGGCCAAAGAATCAGACTTTTGTCCATGATCTTTTTTAGATTCCTCTTTTTCTTTCTCTTTAAGTTTCTTTAAGATTTTTTCATCCTTAAAGCGCTCTAAAGCGACTTCAGCAAGAAATTTAGCATCTTTTTCACTCAAAGTTACACCTTCAGGACTCTTAAAGTTAGCCAAATCTGCAGCAAAAGTTTCTTTTTTAACCGCATCAATTGCTTGCGGAGAAATAGCCGGAGCTTGAGCATCTACAGTCGGCACGGCAGGTGTTGCAGCCTCTTTTCCATCCGGAGCCTTAACCCCTTTACCCTCTAAGGAAGCCGATTGAGGAGCCAAAGAAACATCCGGTTTAGCATTGGATTTATTGACATTTTCAATGATACCGTTTGCTTGGTCAATTTTAGCATTAATTCCACGGAGTTTTTCAACGCCTGCAGTAACATCTACTAAAACATCTTTACCATTGGCATCTTGCACCTTCATCATCCAGCAAGCGCCTTGCTCTTTAATATCCAAACCGCTTAATTTCAGTTTTTCAATTTTATCAAGCATTTGCTTATCTTTTTCAGCGGCAGTTTTAGGCTCTTTATCGTCTTTGCCTTTTTCATCTTTTTTCTTTTTCTTATCTTCTTTTTCTTTTAATTTAGCCAAATCCTTATCATTCTTAGCGCTTTTATCTAGGGTATCTTTTTCTTTCTTAGCAATTTTATTTAATCCATTTTTTTCTTTTTTGGCTTTTTTAGCTTCTTTAGCTGCTTTCTTAGCCGCTTTCTCGGCAACTTTTTCTGCCGCCTTTTCTTGCGCCGGCTTGTCTTTTACTCTTTTTAAGCGCTTGGCAACGCTACCACTTTTACCTTCATCACCTGCGGTTACTTCTTTCTTTTTGGCAACCAAAGCTCTTGCTTCTGCAAGTGCATTTGCAGGAGTTCTTTTTTCAGCAACAATATCCTTTTTGGGCAATTCAACTTTTTCATAAGCCTTTTTTAATGTCTCGGCAACAGTCTGAATATCAGCGCCGGAACTAATAACCTGAGCGACAGATTTGCCAATCTCTTTATTAGGATTCAATTCATTTGCCATTGTCTTTCTCCTTGTTTTGGATCTTTCCTATAGTCTTATGATAACACAAAAAAAACGAACCTGCAAGATTTTTCGGAACACCTAATTCGGAAAGTTTTGTTACAATTTTTATTGCAAATGTCTCTCAATCCACGTCATCAAAAGATTAACGATATATTCTTGCTCAGAGGGCGTTAGATCTCGTCCTTTAGGAATATGATGCCATTTTTCCAAGCACCCGCGACAACAACAGGCGGTGGCATGCTGTGCCACAAATACCGGATGACCGCGCATCGGCGTTTGTTTGCCGTCATTCGAGATATTTGCCGGTGCAAGTCTTGTTGCCACAAAATCGCACGCATGCCGATAAATCACTTCTTTTCCTTTTTTCAGGGCATAATCTCGGTCTTTAGGAGAAAGCCTAAATTTGCTCCGAAACGGTGATTTTGCTAATCTTTGCCAAATATCTTCTGTCATGTTATCGCTAAAAATAAAAGGCGACTTATGTCGCCTTAATAAAAACTGGTGCCGACACACGGACTCGAACCGCGGACCCACTGATTACAAATCAGTAGCTCTACCAACTGAGCTATGTCGGCATCAACAAAAGAGCTTATACAAGACACTTTTTTGATTGTCAATAAATATTTGCAAAAAATTACCAAAGTGAAAATAACGCTTGCTTTTATAAATGAGATTATTAGTATCTAGGCATAAACAAAGGAGACTCAAATGACACCAGAAGATATTTTAGCTAACATTCGTAATATACCGGATTTCCCTAAAAAAGGAATTTTATTTAAAGATATCACAACGGCCCTTCAAAAACCTGAAGTTTATAATGCAATTATAGAGAATTTATACAGTCTTATCAAAGATTTAGATATTGACTATATTGCGGCCATAGAGAGCCGTGGTTTTATCTTTGGTGCACCGTTGGCCTATAAAATGGGGGTTGGGCTGGTGATTATCCGTAAACCGGGCAAATTGCCTGCTGATGTTTATCATGAAGAATACAGCTTGGAATATGGCACAGACTCATTGGAGATGCATAAAGATGCCGTTAAAAAAGGCGATAATGTATTAGTTATAGATGATCTCTTAGCTACCGGAGGCACAGTTGCTGCCACTTGTCGTTTGGTCAAAAAAGCAGGTGCCAATGTAGTCGGCACGTTGTTTTTAATAGAATTAACTGAGCTCTCACAAAACGTCAAACTTCCCGCACCGGTTTACAGCCTACTTAAGTGCTGATTCTTCCCAATCGCATAAAAACAAGCAAATATCTTCGCCGGTTTCCGCATGTGTCAAAACATGTAGGGTTTGATTTTCACTTATCATCTGCACTTTAGAAATAAGCTTTTCGCCTAATTTAATTTCTTTCTTAAAAGCAATATCTAAAGTTTTCAATTGATGATATTTCTTAAAATCATAAGAGAGCGGTTCTAAAGCCCAAATGATATAATTACCGTTATTAGCATGTCTGTTGCCGTCAATATCATTATATCTTACCTCAAATTCTTTTTTGGCATCAACCTGCGTCATCGGTGGAATTTTGCTAAAAGTTAAATCATTTTCTCCGGCTTCAAATTTGCGCATATAGGGGCTGTCAAAAGACGTCTCAACATTAACCAAGGTTTTTGTCCTAAAGTTTATTAAAGACCACAGAGTTGAGGCTTTTGCAATAAGCTTTTCGTTATCAGACATTTCAAAATTACGATAAGCAAATAACCGATGAAATCCGCGCGGTTCGGTCTTAAGCGTAAGTGTTTTAATATCAACCGGATAGTGCGTAAATTCAATGCGATATTTTAAGAGCACCCACATCAAATCTCTTGGGGTTGTAGCGGATTCGCCAAAACCGCACTTCTCGGCATTATCAACGGCAATATCTTGAAAGAAATTCAAAATAGAAACCGGCTTTAAGCGCTTCCTAAAATCCAAATCGGAATATCTGATATTGATAGTTTCTTCTGAAACGGCAGTATCCATTTTTATGCTCCATAATTTAAGTTTATTTCATCAAAATAATAGGTAGCGCAAATAAAAACGCCAAACAACCGAAAATAAGCTGATTTTTAACGGTTTGCTCTTTGTATTTTATTGCGGAAACAACCATTACAATCGGCGCCGCCATTCGTCTGAAAAAGGCCACAAACGAAACCGGCAAAATATTAACCGACGCACCGATAATAGTAATTTCCAATAAAGCCCCGACAATACCGGCCAAAGCCACCTCTTTGGTCGTAAATATCATTTTAAGTCGTTTATAGTTCAATCCAGTCAATAAAGTAAAGACAAACATTGTGGCATTGGAGATAACAAAGTATGTATACCGCCCGATACTGCTAATCGCCGCATGGTCAATAATAGGGCAGGCGGCAGAAAAGAATGTGGCAATTCCAAAAGAAATCAGCCATTTGCGGCTCATCCGTTTAGCATCGCCCATAAAACAAAATAAAGCCCCTAATAAGCCGAGCCCTAAGATTGAGACCAGATGAATAAGTGCCAGATTTTCATGGAAGAAGAGATTAATCGTAAGCGAAGCAATTGCTAATGAGATAAACGGGAAGAAAACGGTAGAAGATGTACTGTCGCGATTGATAAATTGTGCATAACGGAAGGCAAACCAAATAAAAAGACCTTTAACCAATGTAAAAAATATCGCCACAGGATGATTGATAGCGATTGCTTTGATGTTTGTAAAATCTTGATACATAAAAGGCAAAGAAATAAAGATAACTACCATCATCCACACGGAAGTAAAATCAGCGGCAAAGCGTGCCGGATATTTTTCGGCCAGTGGACGATATAAAAAGGGCTTGATAATCGATATCAACAGTAATGCTAAAATTGTACCGTATTGTAAAAGTGTCATTTGATTTACCTCATTTTATCACACTATCACACATTCCTTACCATTTATTTAAAACTCTAAAGGACCTAGAAACATTTCGTTTCTAAGTCCTTTGATAGTCAATCAGATAACCTCCGTCTTGCCTTTGTTTTTAGCAAACATACGGCAGAAACAGGCCTGTTCCTTCAGCACAAAGCTGTAATTATAGGAGAGGAAGCCTCTATCCTCACACAGTGTCTTTGTCAACCAAATCAGATCTTTTGAAAAAATCAAGTCAACATTAACATTGTAGGCGGATAATTGAGCCAATGTATCATTGATGCTGTCTTTTTCTTTAGCAACATCATCAACATTTTCCTTTTCCGGCAAATCCACTCTGAGTTGCGGGGTGGAAAGCGACTGGCCTAATGCAAACCCTTTATCTACTGTCATCTTCTTTGGCTCATAGGTCAACTTCATACACAGGAATCTCTTACCGACATGAAGCCCCCACAGCTTGTCTGTGAGCTCCGGATGAAAATCTGGCGAGATTTTAAGCTGTCCGTCAATAAGATATGCCAACGGATAACCGACATCAATCGGCTTTTTCGTGGTATAGCGGCTGACTAAGCGGGTATAGCCGTTAGACATTTCCTTCGGCTCAAATCCGATACGTCCTTTTCCCATATACATAACGGTTGCTTTATCACCGTCATCCTCCGTTGACCAATAGGCCCCTTTGCGCCAAGGTTCAGCTTTGATGCCATGTGCATTTAAGATATCCACCGTTGCATTAAAATCCCACTGATACATACATGCTACATCCAAAGCAGTCGTAGAGGGCATTGTCGCGCGGCTTAAAGTATCACCCAGCTCAATAGCTGAATCCCAATCACCATCTTCTTCATGGACAAGGCGAAACACCAGTCCGTGAATGGCGATACCCCAAATTTTACTTTTTAGCCTTATATCCACATAAGGGCGAAGCCAAAAGTAACCTTTAAGAGGGTCTCTGTAAGCGATAAGACACGGCGTATGCACCGGAATTATCCTTCTTGTCTCTTTTGTTTCCATATCCGTAGGTTTATAATAATTTGATTTTGTCTAAATAGTAATATAAATATATTTTTTGTCAAGAAAACAATTTATATCTATAAATTTAATCCTCTTGACAATTATAAAAAAATAAAATAACATCCCCCTTAGTTTTGTGAAAATTTTAGGGAAAGTCTTTATGACAACCGCAATGAGCATATATTTATTTAAGCTCGCTTTAAGACGCAAAGGTCTTAAAGGTGCGTTGTCTGTACTTATTCTCCCCCTCATTTTGATTGCTCTCCTTATTAGCTGCTAACTCTAAGTGCTTTAACCTTGCTTAAAGCCCGAACACTTAGAGAGATTTGCTTGAGGGCTTTAAGAAATCAACAGAAAACAGCACAAATTTTAATGAGGGAACAACAATGAAAAAATCACAATCATCAGACGAAAGTGCGAGCGTGCCAAGCGTCAATAATGTCAAATCAGCATTTAATGAATATTTTTCCACTACCGGACACAAAAATTTCAAACAATTTTACTATGATTGGCACATTAACGCCATGATAGAGCCGTTTGCTGAGTTAACCACCTATTTCACGCGCAAATATCCGGAAAATACCGCCGAACATTTTGATATGTTCGTTAAAGATTATGCGCAAAGCGTTGAAAATTATAATTTGGATTGCGAACGCTTCTGTTCGGTAAAACAGGGCATTGTTGATAAAGATAAAGAGCTTTCTAAAATTATTGATAAAATAGAAACATTTAGCTTTGAACTCCGTCAATTTGCTTACAGTTTTGCCTCAACTGAGGATTATAAAAAGGAATTTGGGGCTTGGGTATATAAGCCCAATTACCCTTATGCTCATTTACATGGTTTGTCTGTTTCTGTTGATATCTTAAATATGCTCTCAAGAAATTTTTATGCTTTGGAAAACAAAAACACTGCGGAAGATACCCGCTATTTAACGGATAACTATCTTCGCACGGTTATTGCGCCTGAGTATCGGTATAATAACCAATATACTTATGCCGTGCGCCAAGATATGATAAATGAGATGGTTACAATGCGCAACCAAATGGCAGAAGAATACCAAGCCGGAAAATACCAAAATAAAATCGATATGTTTCAAGTGGAAACCGGTAAAAAAGCGCATTTCGGCACATATCGTCCCAATGGTTTTGAGCTGGAGTTTTATGTGCCGGAAGAATTTGGCGATTATGCCAAGTTAATAGATTACTTAAAGGAAAAACACGGTTGGAAGCGTGTCTATACCACAAGCAAAAATCCCGAAGTTTATAAAGATGGAGAAGCCGCTGGCGTGATAGAGCGCGATGAAAGTTTAGCCGCCATGTCAGGGTTGGCACCGGTCGAATACGCCTCACGGATTATGAAATCCCAAAAGGACGAACAAGAATGTCTCAAAATTATGGATTCGTTTGACAAAGGTTATGCCAACGTGCATTGTTCGCTTCATCAACACGTTTCTGCCGCAGGGTTTGATTTGCCGATTTATAAGCGCTTAGTTAAGCGTATGATGCAACACGAAGCCTATATTGTTGAGAATTTTGCCGCACCCGAGCGTCGCGATAATAAACTTCTTTATGCAACCTACATCAGCCGCAATTTAAGCTCGGACGGTGCGCGTGATTACCCCTTTTTATGCGTTATGGTAGATATGTGTGAAAACCTAAATGAATTAAGAGATATGGTCGGATTCGGACATAAATACAAAACCTTAAACATCATGCCCGATAAAACGGTTGAGTTTCGCTATATGAACGCCAACTTTAACCATCAATATGTGGCGGCATTCTTGCAGTTTAATCGTGATTTTGTAAATAGTGCCGTCAATAATGAGGGGACACATATCAATCGCCCTCTTGCCAACCGATTTAATTGGATGCAAAATCTGACAGAGGATGACAAAACGGTTCTGCGTCAGTTAAGTTACTACTATCAAAAGCCTTATGACCAGTTCCGCCCCGATAATACGGTTGATGCGCATACGATTTATGAAGAAAATGTCTATGCGCGCCATATTGCCGAGGCAATGAGTCATACCAATAAATTCGGTTACTACAACAGTTGGTTTAATAAGAGGGTAAGAGATGCCAGACGAGCCTAAAGTATATGAAGTCTTAAACAAAGAGAGCTTAAATCCGCTGATTTTAACGTGCGAACACGCTTCGGCCATAATTCCTTCAAGCTATCATAATCTGGGGGTAAAGGAAGATTTGCTTGATACCCATATCGCACGCGATAAGGGGTGTAAAGAGTTGACCGCAAAATTGTCGGAAAAACTGAATTGCACCGCGTTTATAGCCGGCTATTCCCGACTTTTTATTGACTATAATCGCCGCGAAAACGAGGATAGTCTTATTTTAAGCGAAAGCGATAAAGTTCTTATTCCGGGTAATCTTAATCTGACCGATAAAGAACGCCAATTCCGCATAGAAAACTATCATCGCCCGTATTATACCGCGATTTTACAAAAGATTAAAGCACTTCAGCAACAGGGCATCACCCCAAAGATTTTTTCTATTCACGGTTTTACGCCACAGCTTAGGGGCGGTAATTATCGCCCATGGCACGCAGGTGTTTTGTATGTCAAAGAAAATCCTTTGGCATTAGAGCTACTTAACGGCTTAAAGCGCTATTCGGAGTTAAAAACCGATGCCAATGTGCCTTATGATTTGCGCCAATACAATACCGGTGCATCGGCAATCTGCGGCGAAGATATTGGGCTTCAAAACGCTGTCATAGAAATCCGCGATACCGAGTTTGATGACATTTCTCGCGGTGCCGATAAATGGACGAATATCTTAGCGGATATCTTGGAAAAATAATCCCTTTACAAGCCCACAAAATTGTGGTATTCTATAAGTGTTAAAAATCATACGATTATGAAAAAGATATTATTAATGGCTATATTAGCCATTGGTCTCGCAGTTCAAGGCTACGCGCAGAGACCACACCACCACCATCATCACCACCCAATGCCCAGTTGGTATATTTGGAATGCAGTTGCAGGGTATTATTACTATTCAGCACTCAACTGCTACTGGTGGGGACCTTCATGGAGTGAGCCCAATAAGGTAAGGGTAGATTGCATAGAGTTCAAAAGAACATCTAGAGGGCGTCTCCGTATCAAAAATGGGAACCTCGAAAAAGAGTATTACTCTATGTGGGAGGAAAACTCGTGGAGATTCCGTTGCCCTAATGGGGTGATTGCAGATGTCTCGACCGGAAACGGTCAAACCAAAATCAAGGTACGCAGTCAGGATGGCAAATTAACTTCAAGTTATACACTGACCGCAAGAAGAATACCATACACATACTATGGTTACTACTACTAAGAAAAGGAGGCGCAAGCCTCCTTTTTGCATTTTAAATTCCGATTCGCAAATCTCATTTACGTTCATTTTCTAAATTTTCATCACAAACATATAACCCTATATGTGCTTTTCAGCACATAATTCTATAAATTCGGTTTTCCCGCTCACATATACCTAAATCAACTTGATTATCACAAAATAGCCTGCTAATTTAGCTTAGGAGAACAAACATGAAAAAACTGATACAGCATACCGAAATCTTAAAACACTTACCACGCACCGGATGGCTCCATCATCATATTGAAAATCCCGAAACCGTTGCCGCACACAGTTGGCAAATGGCAATGATGGCCATGCAACTTTCCGGCACTTTAATAGAAGAACCTTATGATTTTAATAAGCTCATCAAAATGTGCCTCTGTCACGATTTAGGCGAAAGTATAATCGGTGATATTACCCCGAGTGATGCCAAGTATAAAGATAAACAACAGGCGGAATTAAAAGCTGTCAATTATCTTGCCGAGTGTTGCGATATGCCGGAAGTGATTTTATTGTTTGAAGAATATGAAAAAAACGAAACCAAAGAGGCAAAGCTCGCTCATGATTTGGATTTATTGGATATGTATGCCCAATCCTTGGATTATGAAAAAAAAATTCCCGATAAAGACTTAAGCGAATTTCGTCAAACGGTCATCAATAAATTGCAAACCCCATTGGGAAGTGCGATTTTAAAAGACTTAACGCCTAAAAGCTGATAACTTTTTTCTTGCGTCAAAAAAACTTTACTTTATACTGCCCTCTGTCAAAGAAAGTAAAAACTTTGAATTTTTATGTTTCTTTGGTGAAGGTTATAACATCTTTTCACTAAGAGGAATAAATGAAAATACTCGTTGGTTTAAGCGGCGGTGTCGATTCGTCCGTCACAGCTTGCTTATTAAAAGAGCAGGGACATGAGGTTATCGGTGCCACTATGTCTATATGGGATAAGAGCAAACACTATAACATCACCGCCCATAAAGATGCCTGCTTTTCTCCGCATGAAGAAGAGGATATTAAAGTAGCTCAAGCTTTGTGTGAAAAATTAGATATCCCGTATCATGTCATAGATTGCACCAAACAATATCAAAAATTGGTGTTGGATAATTTTAAACAAGAATATTTAGCAGGTCGCACACCAAATCCTTGCGTGATGTGCAATGCGACCATTAAGTTTGAAGCACTCCCCAGAAGTGCCACCGAGCAAGGGATATTATTTGATAAGTTTGCAACCGGTCATTATGCCAGATTGTCATATAATGAGGACTTAAAGCGTTATCAGCTCCGTCGTGCGGTGGATGAAAAAAAGGATCAGAGTTACTTTATTTATCGCTTGCAACAAGAGCAATTATCAAGAGTTTTAATGCCGTTGGGTGAATATACCAAAGACGAGGTTCGCAACATCGCTCGTAAATACGGCTTGGAAGTAAGTGATAAAAAAGACAGTCAGGATTTTTATACCGGCGATATCAATGATATTTTGGAGCAAGCCCCTCAAGTTGGTAATTTTGTAGATAAAGACGGTAAGGTCTTAGGCAAGCACCAAGGTATATGGAATTTTACCATCGGTCAACGCCGCGGCTTAGGAATTAGTGCTGACCGGCCGCTTTATGTTATTGGGCTAAATAAAGAGCGAAACGAAGTTGTTTTAGGTTACGCCGAGGATGGCAAGAGAGAAACCCTCATAGCCAAAGATGTCAACTGGCTCTCAATTCCCCCGATGACTGCCAAAACAAAAGCCTTAGTAAGACTTCGCTCATCGCAAATACCTGTTTTAGCAGAGTTAGAGCCGCTTGCGGATAATGAAATTTCAGTCAAATTCTTAGAGCCTCAATCAGCCGTTGCTGCCGGTCAATCCGCTGTCTTTTATGATGATGAAGGCTATGTTTTAGGCGGTGGCTTTATCAAGGGTGCCGATAATGCTAAATAAACAAGAAATAATATCTTTATTGCAAGATGAGGAAAACCAAGCCGATTTGCTCAAAAGAGCCGATGAAGTGCGACACCAATATGTTGGCGATGAGGTGCATTTAAGGGGCTTAATTGAGTTTTCAAACATCTGTCGTAACAACTGCCTTTATTGCGGTATCAGACGCGGTAACACCAAAGTTTGCCGCTATCACATGGATGAAAATGAGTTAATAGAAACCGCACGCCGCGCCGCAGCTCTTGGCTTTAAGACCATTGTTATGCAATCCGGCGAAGACATGTATTATACTGAGCCTCGCCTCTGTCGCATTATAGAAGCGATTAAAAAGTTTGACGTTGCCATAACCTTGAGTATCGGGGAGCGCACCTATGAAGAATACAAAGCCTTCCGGGAGGCAGGCGCAGACCGTTATCTGATGAGGATAGAAACAACTGATAAAGAGCTATATCACAAACTTGATCCGGAGATGAGTTGGCAACACCGCTATGAGTGCTTATTGGCAATCAAAGAATTAGGTTATGAACTCGGCTCCGGTATAATGGTGGGGCTTCCCGAACAAAGTATAGAAAGCATTGCCGAGGACCTGTTGTTCTTAAAAGAGTTAGGCGTTGATATGGCGGGTATCGGTCCGTTTATTCCGCACCCTGAAACACCTTTGGCTCATGAAAAAGGCGGCACTTTAGGCTTGGCATTAAGAACCATGGCGGTTATGCGTCTGTTACTACCTGATATAAACATTCCGGCAACAACCGCCATGGAAAGCCTTCACCCCGAAGGGCGGATTATGGCACTTAAAGCCGGCGCTAATGTGGTAATGCCAAATGTCACCGAAGGCGAATATCGCAAACTCTATGAGCTTTATCCCAATAAAATTTGCGTGAACGATACGCCGGCACATTGCCGCAGTTGTATCGGTATGAAAATCCAAATGATTGGACGCCAAATCGGCACCGGCTATGGCGCACACAAAAAGGCTTCATAAAAAATAAAGCATTTTATGTGACAATACTTCAAAGAGATTTTAAGCGGAGCTATCAAATGAAAAAGTTTTTGAGCATCTTTATTTTAGCCATAAGTTTAATATTGGGCGAGGCAAAAGCCGAAACAATTGCACATATACCGGATAATCCGTCATCAGCCCTTATCATTATTCATGGTTATGGTGGAAATGCCCATACACTTTCTTGGATGACCGATAAACTAAAAGCATCTCTCCCTGATACGGCATTTTATTACCCAGAAGCACCAGATAAAGCTCCTGTAGGAGATTATCAATGGTTTGTTGTTCCTTACATGGGTGAAAAAATCGCAGATGAAACGATGTATCAAGAGATGATGAAAGATGCTCTTAAAAATGTTTCAGTTATTCATCAACTCATAGATGATATTCACAAAAGCCAAAATATTCCTTATGACAAGATTTACGTTTCAGGTTTTTCACAAGGGGGCTTAATGGCTGTATTAACGGGCTTAACCCACAAACACCAGCTGACAAAAGTCATTTCTTTTTCGGGTGTTCCTGTGCTTTTTACGCCTGATTTTAAGCCCAATCATATTATTGCCGCACCGGATATTTTGCTCATCCAAGGTGATAGCGATAATGTTATTCCTAAAGACAGCTTAAAAATGAGCGCAACCACGTTGGTTTTAGTCGGCATAGAACCTTATATCCGCGTTATCAAAGGAATGCCCCACAGCATTAACCGCCACGCCGGACAATATTTGATTGATTTTATCAATGACAATATGGATTAATTCTGATATTTTAACTTTCCGTCTTTAAGCTCTGCCGCTCCCCCTAACGGTATCGTCAACAGCGGCGCTGAATGCCCAAAGTCAACATTAGCTAAAATCGGTAGATTTTTAAGCTGAGGCTTAGTATTAAGAATATACTCTAAACCTTCGCGCGTTACCTTGGAGCCTTTTTGAAAACGCCCGATAACGAGCCCTTTAACGTTCTTAAAGTCATCCTGGTAAATAAGCGATTGTAGCAGGCGTTCAAATTCCGGCAACGAACAGCCTTCCGTATCTTCAATAAATAAAATCGTATCTTCTTCAAATTTCGGGCGATAGGGGGTGCCGAGCAACAAGCAGAATGTGCCGAGATTACCGCCGATAATCTTTCCTTTAGCCACACCGTTATGAATATTCCAATAGCCCTCATTTGCATCAAATTCACGTTTTTCTTGATCCAAAAACCACAAATCATCGCTCCAAACTTCTGAAGGCTCTATTTCATCTTTGCCGTCTGTAACAAGCATCTTGATAAAATGTTCAAATGTATAATCCGCTCCGTATTTCATCCCAAGCGAACTAAAGTGCGGACCATAATAAGTAACAAGTCCGGTTTTGGCACCGATTGCTCCGTGAAGTGCGGTAATATCCGAAAAACCGCAAAAGATTTTGGGGTTAGCCTTGATTAGATCATAATCAATAGAGGTAATGAGTTGGTTTGAGTTAAACCCGCCAATCATCGTCAAAATCCCTTTAACGCTCTTATCGCCAAAAGCGGTATGAATGTCGGTAACTCTTTTCTCAACTGAACTTGACCCCATATAATCCCAGTTTTCATCAGAGGTATTCGGCGCAAAAACAACTTCTAAGCCTAAACTTTCTAATCTTTGTCGCGCAATCTCACGACAGTCTTGTCCGATAATTTTAATGCCGCGGGCAGGGGCAATCACCATCACTTTGTCGCCTTTTTTCAATCTTTCCGGAATTATTTTTTGCATTTTTTTCTCCTTAATAAATTAGTCATCACCTTGGTTATCAAGGTCTTCCTCCCAATGCACATGGAGCATGGTTACAGGCTTAATATCCGTCGCACTAAATACACGGCGTCTGATTTGCCCGCGAATAAAGTCTTCAAGAGAGTTGCGTTTCGGCAGTTCCTGAAGCTTTTTCTCTATTAACGGTTTAACCTGTTTTAATATTTCTTCTGAAAGCACATACCACTCATTTTCTTCTAGAATATCAATCGAGCTGATTTCAAGAGATTTCAAGTGGTAGTCTTTGCTGATAACCGCGCTGATAAAGAGCGAGCAGTTATACATAATCCGCCGTCTGTTTTTAATCAAATCAGAGCCGAGAGAAACCGGACGTTGCCGATCAAGTCCCATTGTTTCCACCACAATTTGCTCCAAAAGCTTTATCTGATTATCATGATAGAGGCAAATATCGCCGTTTTGTGCGGAAAAGACGTCTTGCACGCCGGAGTTTAAAGCAAATCTCTTGTGTTCGCGGATAAATTTCTTATCTCCATGCACCGGCAAAACGATTTTGGGGTTTAAGAGTTCATACATCTTTTTAAGGTCATGTCGGTTAGCATGTCCTGAGGTGTGTACCGGATATTCTTCTTCGGTAATCAAATTAACCCCCTGCACACGCATTTTTTCTTGTAATCGCTCAATTTTATCTTCATTGCCGGGGATAATTTTTGATGAGAATATTGCGTTATCATCTTTGCCGAGTTTGATGTATTTGCTTTCGCCGTTAGCAATAATCGTCATAGCGCTGCGATAATTTGCCTGCGAGCCGGTGCAGATATAAAGCGCTTTATCGGAGGTAATCCCCGAGACTTGGTCTATTGTGTAGTAGTTACCGCAATTTTGAAGGTATCCGCAATCTTTGGCAATTTTGGCATTTGTAACCAAGCTCCGCCCCACCAAAACCGGTGTTCGATTGGCTTTTTCTGCGGCCATTATCAAACTTTCCAGCCGCATAATGTTAGATGCAAAGCAAGTGGCAACAATTCCACCACTTAAAGTCGGTATAAGCTCCATCAAATTTTTTCTGACGTCAAGCTCACTGGTTTGTTCTTTATCAACCAAAACATTGGTAGAATCACAAACAAAAATATCGACACCGGTTTCGGATGCTCTCTTTAGAGCCTCAAAATCGGTCTTAAGCTCCGGTAATTTGTTGTCGTCAAACCGCCAGTCAGTAGCGTGCATCACATTTCCATATGGGGTTTTGATAAACAGAGCTGAGGTTTCCGGCACCGTGTGTGCCACCGGGATAAATTCAATTTCAAATGGGTCTAATTTAACAATCGGATTTTGATTAACCGAAACAAGCGGCACAATGTCTTCCATCTTATATTCACTTAAGCGTGATTTAACAAGTCCTAACGAGAAATTCGTGCCATAAACCGGACACTGTAAAGAGGGCCAAACTTGGGCAATTGCCCCCAGATGGTCTTCATGTCCATGGGTAATAAACAAACCTAAAATATCATCTTTGTAATTTTCTAAAAACTCCGGCGAGGCATAACACATATCCATCCCCGGATAATCATCGTTTAGAAAACCATATCCGGCATCTACCACAATGAGTTTACCTTGAACAGCATAAACATACATATTCATTCCGATTTCATCGGATCCACCCATTGGTATAAAATACAATCCTTTTTTCTTAAAATCGTTCATTTCTTATTATTCCTTTATGATATAAACAAATCTCCGGCAATGATTCGTTCCTCTTTATCTTCTGTTTTTAATATCAAATAACCGTTGTCGTCAAGAGTTAAAAACATGCCTTTTTGAGATTTTTCATCATTTTTTATCGTAATTTCTTGGTTAAGATTAAGCGCTAAACTAAGCCACTCTTCTTTGAGCCTGCCAAATCCTTCTTCCCGATAGACCATCAAATCACGGCTATATTGCTTAAAATAAGCCTTCAAAAACTCAATGCGGTCTAGTTCAATCCCGTTATCGGCAAGTGAAGTCGCTTGATACGGCATATCATAAATTTGCGGTGCGCCTTTAATATTAACCCCGATACCAATTGCCCATAAATTATCCGAAATATTTTCAATCAAAATTCCGGAAAGCTTTTTATGCGCCAGAAACACATCATTCGGCCACTTAATTTTAACATCTGCCTTTAAGGACAGTTTGATTACTGTTTTTGCAAGTGATAACCCGATTAAACAAACAAACCGGCTGAGTTCAGAGGGCTCAATTTCTTCGCTATATGTAAAATAGAGATTACCTTCCACACTTTGCCATTTTCTGCCGCGTCTACCTTTACCGCCGGTTTGTTTAACCGCGCTTAAAATAACCGGAAACCTATCTTTATCCCATTTCTTTATTTCATCGTTTGTAGAGCCGACCACAGGCGCCTCATACCAAGCCCAACGGCAAATTTGTTCTTTATAAGAAAACGACATAAAACATATCCTTAATTCGTTCAAAAATATGACACGGGTTAAACACTAACAATGTAATCATTAAAACATTAAGCACCATATAAAGCAATACCCATCTGTTTACGGTATCAAATATTCTCACTTTATGCTCAAAATAGGCGGTTTTAATAATTTCCAGATAAGCCTTAAACATAATGAGTAAAAAAGCAAAGGTAATACTTAAAGAAATAAAATATTTAGCCTGAATAATCTCATAAGCAAAATTAAACATTCCCCAAAAACCGATAAGCGGTGGAATACCGATAAGAGAAAACAAACTGACAGACAAAGCTCCTGTGGCATAAGCGCGTGTTTCTGCCAACCCTGCAATTCCGGTAATAGAAGACAAATATTCACCGTGGCTTTTAAGACTATAAAAGACCAAATATGCGCCGTTTAAGCTTAAAAGATATGCAAAAAGGTAGATAAAGGCAGCAAAGTCTGTATGATTATGTCCGAGCGAGAGTAAAAGTAAGACCAATCCCAAATGATAAAGCGAGCTATAAGCATAAATGCGTTGTAAGTTAATGCGTGCATTTGCGCCAATCGCCCCGAAAATAACGGAAACAAGTGCAAATACGAGATAAATCTGTCCCAAAACATCCGGATATACATCATATAAAATAATATTTAATTTAATGAATGCGCCCAAGTAGGCTAAAGGCAATACAATGGCAAAGAAGTGACTGACCGGTAGAGCGGATAAGCTTAATTTATCTTCTGTGGCAATGTGCAACGGTGCAATTCCCAAAGCATAGAAAAAGGGCAACACAAGTGCCGTAACAGCCCCAAAACAAAGTATTGATGTCGGATTTTGTTGCAAAAAAGTTTTAAGTTCCGCATACCCCAAACGCCCATTGAGTTCATAATAAAAATAACCAACGGCGGCAGCAAATAATCCCAAAACAATTATGCCCGAAATACCGGATCTTAAAGAGATTTGTATTTTATTATCACTAATGCGCACAAGACCATAGTTTATTATACTAAGGAAGACATAGCATGAGAATAAAGCCAAAAGATTATTTGTTTCAACTAATAGGCTTAATACCAAAGATGCCGCCAAAAGTAATATATCAAATCGGCAACCGGTCCGATTTTTAGAAGAAAACCACGAGACCGATAATCCTAAGATGTGATAAATCAGCATGTAAATAATCAGGATAAATAAAAGACTGTAAGCATTGTTCTTAAAGATCTCTGCAAATGGTGAAGCTTCGTAAAAAACAATTCCGAAAAACAACGAAATAATCAGCCAAAATCGTGCAATTCTTGAATAAATTTTAGCACGATCCTCATAAAAAATATATAAAAATACCAAGTGCAGAATGCCTACGGCTAAAGCAATGTAAGGAGTAAAAATTAAAAGATTTTGTATCATATTTTTTTCTCCTTAAAAAACAAACCATAGTGGTCTAAAAAATGAGAAAAACAAAATAACCAAACAACCGCCATAAACAAAGATTTCAAAATCACTTAAATCTTTGCCGATAATGCAGCTGTCCGTGCTAAAACTTTTATCTTTAAGTCGATATAATTCTTCCAGAAATGATAATGCCGCCAGAAACATTGCCAAAATAACCGCAACACCTAAAATAAGGTTATGATTAAAGATTTCTGAAATAATAATAAAATTATTCCAAAATAACGGTGTAATCGGAAGACCGATACTGGCCAAAACAAACAAAGATAAGCAAACGGAAGTGCGCGGTAAATAACATAAGACACCGCCGCCTTTGAGGTTTAGTTGCTTTTTTTGTTGTTCAATATGGCTGATTAAAAAAGAAAGAACGGTGATGATGATAAGATAGGCAAAAAGCGAATATCCGATATTCATTTTAAGTCCGCCGGTCGGCAAAAACACGCCGATGAGATAAAACAGATAATAAACGGTTGTATAAGAAAACAGTTTGTATCTGAAATCTTTTTGGCTTAAGCCGATAAGTGCAATGAATATCATCGTCAAAGCGCTGACAACCTCAAAAATTGGTGCATAAATAGCAATAGTTTCAGGTACTGTATTTGGCCAAAAGCGCATAAAACCGTATAGTCCGACCAAAGAAATCAGATTTCCCGCCACAAATACCATCGGATTACGTATAGAAGAGTTAATCGCCGTTAACCAATAATGGAAAGGCCAAATCGGCATTCGTGAAATAAATGCAAAGAAAATAGCAAGCCACACAAAATATTCTGTTTTACCTGTCAGGTTAAGGTTACCGGCGGTATTAAGCGGAATGTTGCTGTTTTTAAGCGTATAAATGGTTATGACGGCAATAAATAAGAGCAATGCCCCAATAGTGTGATAAAGATTTAGTCGGATAATCATGTTTTTACGATGTCTGCTACTGTATATACTGATAAGCACAATCAAAGGCATGCTGACTGCCGCAAAAAAGATATAAAACGAAACAATATCTGCTGCCAAAAAATAACCGTTAAGCAATCCTAAAAAGAGTAATTCGCTGGAAACTAAGGCTTTGGGGCGGTTAATCAGTTGCCTGATTAAGCAAATTTCACTGATAAAAAAAGATAAGCCGACGCCGAATAATAAAAGCAAAGAAAAGACATCCGCGCCTAACAGAATAACCACCGGAGGAAACTCCAGCCAATTATATTTTTCAACAATCTGAATACCGTTTTTTTCTATATCCACGAGTGAAAAAGTATAAAGAGTGGTCAGAAGCGTCGCCCCTAAAATCCAAATGGCGACATTATGAATATTATGGATATCTTCTTGCCGATCATCGCGGATTGTTAAAATAAACAAAGCACCAACAAGCGGTAAAAGGATTAAAAGCAACAGCAGATACTCACCCATTTTTTATTCTCCCATAAAAAATGCCAAGAAAAATCAAAATGCTGATAATCACATAAATAATACCGGCATAGCGGCCGCGTCGATTAACAATCAAGAAAAGCCTTAAACTGCCCTTATCCAGCGCACTGAACGATGAGGCTATAACTTTTTCGGATAAAAAGTAATCAACAACCGCCCATAAATGGCTGCTGAGATAACTTAACGGAGCAACGAGCAGGTAAAAGAAAAAGCTTTTACTGAAATCCTGTCTTTGAAAATCCGCATTATTATAAAAATAACGAAACGGTTTGCCGATTGAAGATGCTGCAACGGCCAAGAATATACCGGATGTCGCCATAATCATATAAACATTATCTTTCCAATAATAAATGGCAAGGATAAGCAACAGCGAATTGGTGATAAAAGAAAAAGCACGAGCCGTATTGGTATTAAGATAATCTAAACGATGCACTTTAGGAGATTTATAAATATGATTTAGGATAATGGCAATCACCAACAGCAACAAAACGCCGCCGATTAAGATAAAAGCAGCAGAAATTCTTTGATAAATCAAATAAATCAGTGTAAAAAACACCCCCGCCCATATCATCATTTGTAACAAGATAATCAATAAAGGTGTTTCTTGTGAACTCGTCATTTTGTTGACATCATTTTCGCGATTTTGGTAAAGATAAATCTTAAAAAACAGTTGGTTAATAATATATACCGCCACGTAATAAAGTGCAAAAAGAGTGCTCCAAGTAAATTTATTTAATGCCAAAATCCACAGCAACAGACCAAGGAAAGCCATGTTAAGGTAAACCATTTTCTTTTGAATGTGATTATGAATAATAAATCCGATGATTCCGGAAACAAAGCTTAAAAACGCCATTCCCTCAAATATAGGGATAAACAAATCAGAAACAGTTAATAGATTAAGTAACTTAAAGATGAGTAACAAGCCCACTAATGGCGAAGTTAATAAATGCACAACACTCATCCGCTGAAACCGTGTTTCGCTGACATCTAAGAGATAACTTTGGAAGAGAAAACACCCCATTTTAATAAACAGCGCCAACGTCATTACAATACTGACAAAATCCTTGTGTCGCCCGATTTGTTCATAACCCAGCAGGCGATTAAGTTCAAGGCTTTGTATTCTGCCAGAAACCAGTGCCAATATCATAAACAAACACATATCAGCAAAGAAATTGTAAATAACATAGCGGTGTGATACATCCACATTTTTTAAGATGAGATAGCCCATAATATCAGTCACAAACACGGTTGTAATCAGTTGCACATAATTTTCGGCGGTAATCAAAAGTGAAAGGGATATAAGATTAAATATCACAAACGTATTAAACGGACTTTTTCGCTCTTCATAATGGAAAATACTGTTATTAAAAACAGTTAGAAGTGAAACAAAAAAAATCGGAATAATTTGCTTGTTGGCTGCCTCAGAAGGGCGAAAATCAATAGTGATATTACCCATCTGCGAAGGACGCCACAAAAAAGAAAAGCCTTCGGCACCATGCAAACTAAGCTGCCAATATTGATAAAACAGTGCCGCAAAAGCAAACGAAATTCCCCAAGAAAGCAAACGATCATATCTCATGCGGAGCTTAAATAAACCGCAAAACGCCACAAACAACATCAATAACATTGTGTGGAATACCATAATGCCTCCAATGCGAAGTCTTATTTCAAATAAGTCTTAATATCTTTCACAAGGCGAACGGGAGCGGTATATTCGCGAGCGACATCTTCGTTTTCTACTTCAACAATCAGCATAGAAGTTACAGATTTCAAAGGCAATCTGGCATCCAGAGGAATGGTATTAAACACAACGGTATTTTCTTTATTCCGATAAAGTAGTGCGGTTTCGCCACCATCATAAACAAAACGCGGATTCTCAGGTCCTCCGGTAAAAGCATTAATGATAATTAAAATTTCGCCTTCTTCATTTTGTAGGATATCATATCTGCTTTCATTAGCTGTTTCTTGTTTTTTAGACATTCTCACCTCATAAAAAATATAATTTAAATCACTTTAATGCATTGATAGCACACAATGGTTAATAAATAGCTAAATATCAGAAATGCGCAAAAAATCAAGAGGAGTTACAAAATTGTCGTATGAGAAAGGCTTAAGAAATTTTTCAAATAAAAACAATGATTAAAGGAAAATGATGAAAAGTATGCAATTTTATTTTACAAAACGTATTTTTTCTATTGACTAACAATTTTTTATACTCTATAAGAAGTGCCTAGTTATGAGCGGGCCCGTAGCTCAGTCGGTAGAGCATTTGACTTTTAATCAAAGGGTCATGGGTTCGAATCCCGTCGGGCTCACCAATAAAAAAGCCTCCTGAAAAGGAGGTTTTTTTATTGGTAAAATGAGAGCAGTGAATTAGAACCCATATTATGTAGGTGGCGCGGCACAGGGTTCAACTTGGAGCACAAGGAAGGTAGGAGACCTATGCGCGCCTGTGCGGTGAAGCCAATTTCGTTGGGCTCACCAATTTGGAAAGAAATTACATATTTTTAATGTAACAGCTTCTGCCTGTTTTAAACTGACAGATAAGGAAAACTCCTTGACAAAGATAGGGTAACAATTAAACTGACCTCAAACACAATTATTATTCACTAAATACTTAAATATTATGAGGTTAAGAACGATTACATGTTCTGGTGCTAATGAGCATACGGACATAGAGGAACTTGTGGAACTCATGCAACGCTATCCAGATATGGAAGTAGGCGTTCAGGTTTCAGGAAAAAAAGCATCTCTGGGGTCAGCGCGATATTGGTGGCTAATGCGTTTATGCAGAATCTTAAATGAACGTTGGACAATCACATCAACAGTAGCTTTGCACTTAAATCAGGATTGGGTAGAAGCCTTCTGTGCAGGAACGGTTCCGCCGGAAATTACGGATTTGCTGCAAATGAAAGTTTGTAATGCTCCGTTTATCTCTCGCGTGCAATTGAATTTTAAAATTGGTCGTGAGGCTATGCCAAATGCAATGGTCTTGGTAGAAACAATAAAACGCTTTCCAAACCAACGTTTCATTCTCTCATACAACGAGGCAAATGCCGAGTTTGTCAATGAGTTGCATGATAAGTATAAGCTTAAATTCGATTGCCTGTTTGACAGTTCTTTTGGTGAGGGTATCACGCCGGATAAGCGTCCGAAACCAGCCTTTGAGGATGTTTTTCAGGGCTATGCCGGTGGTTTGTCTCCCGATAATGTAGCATCGGAGCTGCAAGCGCTTGCCGCAATTATACCCGAAGACAGAGAAATATTTATTGATGCCGAGGGCAAGCTCAAAGGCGAAGATAAACATTTCTCGGTTGAAAAATGTTGGCGGTTTATAGAAAGCGCCAGCCATTGGAACAAGTAGTCAGTCTATGTAAACATTAAAAATTCCGCTGTGCAAACGGCGGTTTTTTTATGGGCGATTTTGCCACACTTTTTTCATCAAAGTAGAAAAAGCGTAATTCTTAAACTCTTTTGGGGACACAAAAAAGCCGTCATCAATCGGAGATGTATCCGAACGGATAACGTAGATCCTTAAAATGAGCTTGATATGCGTGAAAATGTGCGAAATTTCTTTTTGGCTGTCAATCGCCCCCTTAAAAGTCATATCACCCCACGGAAATTCATAAAGCCCCGAGAGCAAACCTTTCTCGGTGCGCTTGCGGATAAGCACATCGCCTTTTTTATTATAAACAAGATAAACATTACCTTGTTGCTCTTTTTTGAGCATTTTTTGCCGCAGAGGGATAAGCTCGACATCATCTTTTCCGTAAGATTGGCAAAATCTCTGCCACGGGCAAATCAAACATTGCGGCTTTTTCGGTGTGCAAACAGTTGCGCCTAAGTCCATAATTGCCGAAGCATAGTCAGCAGGGTGTTTTAAGCTTTTCAGTTCATGAGCCTTTGCTTTAACAATCTCTTTTATATCTTCTAACGGCTCGGCTAAGTGATAAAGCCGCGCGATAATCCGCATCACATTGCCGTCAATCACCGTTTCCGGTTGGTTGAATGCAAGTGCTAAAATGCTTGCCACGCTATAAGGACCAATCCCTTTAAGTTTCAAAACATCTTCACGCGTAGAAGGGAATTTGCCGTTAAAATCTTTAACAATCATTTGTGCTGATGCATGCAGAGAACGAGCTCTGGTATAATATCCCAATCCTTGCCAAAGTTGATAAACCTCTTCAAGTGAGGCCTGTGCTAAATCATTAACGGTCGGAAAGTGTGCCATAAATCGCGCAAAATAAGGAATAACCGTTTTTACCGTAGTCTGTTGGAGCATAAATTCAGATACGAATACCGCATAAGGATCCGGATGAGCCCCACCACGATGACGCCAAGGGAGTTCGCGCCCGTGGACCTTAAACCAAACCAATAGTAAATCTGCCAAATTTTCTTTTGTTTTTTTCATAAGTTGCTATTATGCCGTTCTTCAAAAGAATTGCAAGCGAATTTTGCGCCAAAAGATTTATTGCTTGAAAATTTGAAACGCCTATGCTATAGACAACACAAACAAGAAAAGGATACAATATGACATTAAAAGTTGCAATCGTCGGACGTCCGAATGTCGGTAAATCTACGCTGTTTAACCGCTTGGTCGGCAAAAAACTGGCACTGGTACATGATTTGCCGGGCGTAACGCGTGACCGCAAAGAGGCGGAAGCCAAGTATAAAGATTTATCACTTAAAGTGATAGATACCGCCGGCTATGAAGAAGCAACGGCCGGAAAAATGGAAGAGCGCATGTGGCAACAAACCCGCCGAGCCATAGATGAATCTGATGTTGTGTTGTTTTTATATGATGCGCGTGCCGGTATTCAGGCTTATGATGAGCATTTTGCCGATTTAGTCCGCAAGAGCAAAAAGCCGGTTATCCTTTTAGCCAATAAATGTGAGGGAAAAGCACAAGAGTTGGGTGTTTATGAAGCCTATAAATTAGGCTTGGGCGAGCCGCTCATTTTCTCGGCAGAGCACAGTATTGGTTTTGATGAGTTGTATTTGGAGCTGAAAGATTACGAGCAAAAATTAGCAACAGAAACGGCGGAAAATATAGAAGAAAAAGAAGAACTTTCCGCAGAAGAGCTCAAAAAACGTCCTATTCAAATTGCAATTGTCGGGCGCCCGAATGTCGGTAAATCAACACTGGTTAATGCTCTCCTAAACGATGAGCGAATGTTAACCGGTCCGGAAGCGGGCTTAACGCGTGATGCCATTACGTCTGATTTAGCGTGGAAAGGTTGGCAATTAAAGCTCGTGGATACTGCAGGGCTAAGAAAACAAGCCAAAATCACCGGCGCTATTGAAAAAATGTCGGTAGAAAGCACTATTTATGCCGCCAATATGGCACAAGTGGTGATTTTGGTGTTGGATTCTGACGGCGTCTTGGATAAGCAGGATTTAACCATTGCACGTAAAGTATTAGATGAGGGTAGGGCGTTAGTAATTGCCCTTAACAAATGGGATGTTGCGGATAAGAAAGAGGCTTTAGATAAACTAAATGACAGGCTTCAAACCTCGCTTACTCAAGCAGAAGGTGTGCCGACCGTAACCATTTCAGCCCTAAAGAAACGTGGTTTAGATAAACTGTTAAGTGCAGTGATAAAAGTTTATGAGCGATGGAATATCCGTATTCCGACTGCTCCGTTGAACAAATGGTTTAGTGACGTGCAAGAACAAAATCCGGCACCTCTTGGCAAAAACAAACGCCGCATTAAATTGAAATACATTACACAGGCAAAGACCCGTCCGCCGTCGTTTTTCATCTTCTCCAGCAATCCCGAGGGCTTGCCCGATTCGTATTTGCGGTATTTGACCAATCAACTGCGTGAAACGTTTAACCTAAAGGGCGTTCCTTTGCGTATTACCGTCCGCAAAGCCGATAATCCCTACGCTGAATAATCCATAATAAAAAAGCCGGATATAATTCGGCTAAATTTTTCTTAAATGAAAATTTATCCAAACGTCCGTCCGCCGCATGCGGTATATGCCGCCGGAGCATCTGACAGCGCGATAGCAATATAATGCGTATCAGAGAT
The DNA here is from genome assembly GCA_902763185.1 of uncultured Rhodospirillales bacterium. GTDB lineage: Bacteria > Pseudomonadota > Alphaproteobacteria > RF32 > CAG-239 > CAG-267. The sequence goes on from CACWQT010000005.1 coordinate 45,540, forward strand.
ATTGAGTTTTTCAGCCAACAGCTTTGTCAGTTCTGCCACATACTTATCCTTATCTCCCAGACCGATGGATTTCAGCTCCACCAAAGCACCTTTGTTCTGCGCATTGCCACCAAAGCACATTGCGGAATTATGGATAATATTGGTAACAACATAGCTTTCCGGTTTATGCAAAATTTGCGCGGTTAAAGCAGAGGCATCATTTGCCAATTGTATGCCGTCCTTAGGCTCAACATTGGTATAAACGGTTAAATAAGGCATGTTTTTCTCCTTTTAATGTAATTGTGTGCGATAAAGCGAGGCATAAATGCTGTTTTCTTTCTTCAACAATTCTTCATGAGAGCCGATTTCTGCAATTTTACCATAGTTTACTACCACAATCTTTGTTGCATTACGGACAGTTGACAGTCTGTGTGCAATAATGAATACGGTTCTATCTACCATTAAGTTATCAATTGCCTGTTGCACAATCGCTTCAGATTTATTATCAAGAGCTGAAGTCGCCTCATCCAAAATGATAATCGGCGCGTTCTTAATAAAAGCGCGTGCAATGGCGATTCGTTGCTTTTGTCCGCCAGAAAGGAGCACTCCCCGCTCACCGATTTCTGTATCTAGACCTTTTTCTAAAGAATTAATAAACTCTTCTAAACAAGCACACTTAACCGCTTTCTGCACTTCTTCCTCACTGGCCTTTTCATTACCGAGTAAAATATTCTCTCGGATAGTGCCGCCAAATAAGAAGTTATCTTGGAATACAATCGCGATATTATCCCTTAGCGAATTCATATCAAGTTTACGAATATCCACCCCATCAATTAGAATTTCACCACTTGTCACATCATAAAAACGCGGTAACAAGTTAACAAGCGTGGATTTTCCGCCACCGGAGTTTCCTACAAAGGCAATGGTTTCCCCAATCTTGATATCTAAATTAATATGTTCAAGCACAGGTTTACCTTTTTCATACTCAAAGCAAACATCTTTGTATTCAATATTATGCTGCGGTTTACGCATGGTCTGCGGGTTATCGCAGTTGCGAACATCAGGAATTGTTTCCAATAAACTAAACACACGCTCCATTGCTAAAATGGCCATCTGCACACTGTTAAAGTTATTACCGATACTCTTAATCGGGTTATAAAGCATAATAAGAGCGGCAATAAACGAGACAAAGCTACCGGCAGTTAACTGATGCGTAACAATCAAATAGGAGCCGAGCCAAATCACCAATGCAATTCCGAGAGATACGATAAAGTGCATCAAAGGCGAAAGCATACCGGTACGCTGAATCATTTTCATACCGATTTTAAACACACTGTCGAGCGTCGCGCGAAAACGCTGATTTTGATAATCATACAGATTATAAGAAGATATAATTCGGTTACCGCTATATGTTTCATTAAAATGCGTCACCACTGCAGAACCGGAAAATACCGCCTGTCCCATCAGATTTTTAATTCTTTTGCGCACTCTAGTTAGTGGAAATAGGGCTGCCAACAAGACAAGAGTCGCAACAATGGCTAATTGCCACGAGTTGTAAAATAGCACCCCGATTAAAGAAATAGAAGAAAACAATCTGGTCGTAAACAGTTTCAGGTTATTTAAAAGTCCTCCGCAAGCCATATCAACATCGTTACTGAAACGGAAAACCACATCTCCTGATTTTGTCTTGTCAAAAAAAGCAGCATTATAATGCATCAGCTTGTAAAATAAGTCTTTTTTTACATCCATAGAAATTTTTTGCCCAACCCATGTATTCAAATAAGTTGCCGCATAAGTCAAAAGGCTTTGTAAAGAGCTGAAAACAATAATAAGGATAGGAATCCATGCCGTTGAGCCACCTAAAAAGGTGTTCTTTTCCACCATAACTACATCCATATAAGGCTTTAAGGCCCATGCAATCACGGCATCCATCGCACCAATCGGCATCGTAATCAAAACAGCCACAAGCGCCCGAACCCAATAAGGTTTAACATAAGGCAACATTTTTTTGTAATTAACAACGATATTAAGACTTAAAAACTTAGCTTTTAATTTCTGAAACATTAATCTTCCTAAAACAAGTATCAGCGAATAACACAGCCTATGTAACAGAAAATTTGTAAGATGTAAACAAAAAAATAAGGTTATAAAATTAAAGCCGCATCATGGACAATGCGGCTTAAAAATAATAGTTATAAAAGCTCAATGGCTCCGGCGGCGGTTCGTCCGCGGTCATCATAAATTTCGTAGCTGACACGTTGACCTTCATATAATTTGCGCAACCCTTTTTCTTCTAATTTAGTGATATGCACAAATACATCCTTTCCGCCGTTTTCGGGTTGAATGAATCCATAGCCCTTACGGGAGTTAAACCATTTTACAGTTCCTATTGTCATATTATCTCCTAACGATAAAAAAGTTTAAAATTCTACGGTTGGCAATCCAACCAATATAATTATATAGTTCTATATTATTTATAATCAATAAATATTCACACTAAAAAATTGTATTTATTTCAATTGATTTCAAAAAAGTAAAAAATAACAGTAAAAACAGTTATATCTCATCCAATTGTTGCTTAATGAACTCGCGGAATTTCGGGTTAATACTCTTGTCATGCGATTTATCTTGCAAGATGGCCACTATATCATCACGATACTGCTTTTTATTGAGAGCAATTTTCACCAGATAATAAACAGTCCCTTCAAAAATCTGCTTTTCTTCATTTTCTAAGCCGGAAAGAATAGATTGATAAGTCGGCGTAAAAGTCTTTTGGATTTCCGCTTGAGAAAGAGCATACGCCGCTTTTTGGATTTTTTCAGCCTCAATCGGGGTAATCTCACCGGCTCGTCTACTGAAAAATTCTTTAATTTTTGTCAGCATAGAAGAATTTATCGCTTCGCTCATAACAGATCCTTTCATTATTCACATACTTAACATAAAGGAATGAATTATGTTTTGACAACCGAATTTTCCAGTTTATCAAACAAAAAATCCTAAAGACAAAGCTTTAGGATTTCTTGTGATATCCGGATATTATACTCTGCGATATATAGCATTATGTCCGATAAATGATACTTTATTTTTTGGCAGTTAAAAAACTGAAGCTCACATTTTCTTCTTCGGTCACGCGAGGTAGGACTTTTTTATCGCTAAAATAAAGTCCTAATACTTTGTATTCACCATCATTTTTTAAGACAATGTATTGATTGGCAAACAAAGCATTTTTGCCTGTTTTATCAAGCACATTCACATGGTCAAAGAAACACTTATCCGCATGATAAATGGCAAACTCTGCACCATTTAAAATTGACACGATTTTCTTATTAAAATAATGTCCGTCTCTGATAAATGCTGTTTCACCGATGCGCATACCGAGTTTCTGCTCACCGGAATTTGTATTGCACAAATTATGCCAACAAGCAGGATCTTCAGCTAACGTAAACAAAAAAAACTTAGCCTTTCCGTAAGTTAACAAGCAGTAATTTCTAATTAGCAATTTACTTTTGCTTGCACCATAATAACTATTGCGGCAGGAATGATTAACCACGGTCATCTTATATGTATTATGTTTCCGTTTATATAAGTAAACTTGTTGCGAAAAAACTTCACGTCCATTCTCTCGCGTGACCAACTTATAATAATCATCGGCGCCGATAATCACATCAATAAAAGCAAGCAAAATGCAAATAACAGAGGAGATGCTTAACACATCAAAGGCCATATCTATATGAGATATGCCCGTCGGCTTTAAGCTTTGCATGCACCAGACACACAGAACTACAACAACAAAACCCACCCACACTTCATGGTGGATAAGTAAGCTTTTCCAACCGTCTTTTCTCATAAAACGGTGCGCTCTCCAAGAGCAGATAGACTTAAATAATCCCATACGCTAAAATAATTTAAATTAGACATAATTGTTTGTTATTTGGACACTCAATATAACGAGAAATATGCTTTAGTCAATAGAAAGTACTAAAAAAATTATTTTACATTTATTTCATTTTCCGCTTCATTACTTCGAATAATTCGGCAATTTTTTGTGCTTGGCTTTGGGTATTCCATTGTTTGGCTATATCATATAACGCGGCACGACGTTCTTTGACCAATGACGGATTGCTTAAGAACATTCGCGCCTTAGATAAAAATTCTTGCTCGTTTGCATACATGAGTAATGTATTCCTAAATATCTTGGCTATACCGTTATTATACCGAACATACGGAAGCCCTCCTGCTCTAAGAACAGTAAGAATACGACGATTAATCTGTTCTAGAGCAATTTCTTCATCACTTTGGTCAACTAATACCAAACTATATGATGCAAAATCTTTATTTTTAGGCGTTTCTTTTAAGGCATCAGTATAACCTTTACCGAATATATCAAAGTTAAGGTGAGCAATATTGGCTAAATGTTGCGCTAAAGAAAAATCTGTTTTGTCTCCATAATACATCACTTTGCCGTTAGGCGTATCGGCATTATAAGCTTCAATATCTATTGCATCAGGAATATAGGCCGTTCGCATATTAACTGCTTTGAGGTGCGAAAAAGAAGCAAAGCTCTTGACCACAATCACATCATATGCCCGAAGTGTTTCCGGCTTGTTTTCAATTATGTTTGGCAACCACAAAAGATTAATCGCTTTACTGTCAACAACTATCGGTAAATTGCCCAGTTGATTATTGTTTGCCGCATATAGATTAAACAGTCCGCTCTTGAAGTTATCTTTATGAGATAAAACAGTGCGATATCCCTCGTTATTAAGAGCTTTTGCGAGCTTTCTTAAATTTTCAAAAGACACATCATCATTAGCGTTTAAATAAATCGTATCTGCTTTTGTGTATTTGGGCATCAAATAAACGTAGCCACAAACCGCACATAAGACAATAGCAATAAAGAGACTAAGTATAACTTTTTTCATTTTTTGACCTCATTTAAAAGAGAAAACAAATCTTTTATGTTTTGCCCAATCTTGGCATTGGTATAATTTTTTAAGGTTATCGCCTGCGCCGCCATAGCTTTCTCTTGCCGAGCCTTCGGGTGCGCTAAGTAAAAATCAACCAACTCCTTAAATTCTTGCTTATCCTTAAACATCGGGATTGTATCGCCAAAAATTTCTTTAATATATGGGCTATATTCAGAAATGACAAATGCACCGGTAGCGGTGGCATCAAACAGGCGATTGACAACCAATCCCATTGCCCCTAAATCTTCGGCATGGTCACTTAAAACAATCTTTGCCGAGCTGTAATAGCGGTGCAATTCTTGATTATCTATAAACGAGCCTTTAAGATATTTGGGATCAATTTTTCCCTCCCAATTAAGCCCATAGACCGATAAATCATATCCGAGCTCTGCGGCATATCGTGCACTGACGCGGTCATACCAAGTAGATCCGACAAACAGTAAATCTGTTTTAAGCTCATCATCGGGCTCATAATGGAACTTTTGTGGATTCGTAAATTGTGGCACAAAGGTGGTTTTATATCCGCGCGCTTTAAGTTCTCTGTAAACGGCTTTGGCCGGTGTTGCAATCATATCAAAATATTCAAGTTCGTTGCTTAAGAAAGCATCAGTATTATAGATAAATTTATCCTCGCTATTCTTAAACTTGCCACGCTCTGGGATAAAAGTCGGAAAATAAAGATATAAAATGCTCGTTTTATCTGCAACGCTCGGCTCTATATGGTTAAACTTAAACTGCATATATAGGAGATTTTGCGCTTGCTGATAAAAAGAATCTTTGTTAAACCCGTTATGGTAATAATAGCTTTTAACCTCTAAACCGCTTGCTTTTAACCCTTCTTCCAAATCCAGCCCCAGCCAATAATCACCAATATATGAGCTTTGTTCATCCCACGGAAACTGTAACACTAATTTATTCGTATCTTTTAGATTCTCTGTTTTTTTAAGTGCTGTAAAAATATTTCTTGCCGCCACTTCATTGGTAAAATATTTGAGTGTAATTTGTTGTGCGGCTTTAGCCTTTTTAGCTCTTTCTTCCGGATGAGAAAGATAATAAGTTAAAAGTTCCGCTAATTCTTCTTTGGTCTTAAACATAGGAATAGAAGCGCCATAAAATTGCTCAATCTCCGGCATATAGTCTGAGATGAGAAATCCGCCACTTGCTGTTACATCAAATACACGATTACTGATAAATCCATCAGCCTTCATATCTGATCTTGTATCGTTTAAGACAATTTTTGCCGAAGCATAATATTTATGTAATTCTTGGTTATCTATGTAACTACCATGGTAGTATTTAAGCGGAGCCTTATTTTGCCAACCATCGCCATACAAAGCTACATCAAATCCGCTTTCAATAGCCCACAGGGCGCTGATTCGTTCATACCCTGGTCGTCCGACAAATAAAATATCATGCGCCACTTTTTTATCATACTCATAATAAAATTTTTGCGGATTGGTAAATTGCGGCACAAATACGGTTTTGATACCCAACCGCTCTATTTCTTTTTGGTAGACAGGCGAAGCAACTGCAATCAAATCATAATCCCAAAGCTCTGTCTGCAGCGAATACCATTCCGGCTCACGAATATTTTCAATATTCTTAAATTTTTCAGTGTTCGCTGTTTCAAGCGGATAATAAAGATACAAAACCTTAAGCTTCTCATCTTTGGACGGATTAAACGGAATAAAACCGTGCATATAAATATCTATATCGGTAGCTTGACTGCCTTCGGGATAATAATTGCCGATATAAGCCGGTTTGACTTGGTGCCCTAATGCCTCAATACCGGATTTTAAATCTTGTCCTAAAATATAATCCCCCCATGTCTTCCAACTTTCTGCTGCGGAAATTTTTAATCCGATATCAAGCGCAAAAACCGGCACGCAATAAAATTCTATAATTAAGGTAAATCCTAAAGATATAACCTTTAAGAACTTCTTCATCAGCGCTTATCTCCTACATTCATGAGCGACCCTTTCGCCTTAACATTATACTTGTAGATATTGCAAATAAGCCATATACCGATTGGGATAAAGACCAACATATAAATCCAAAAGATATCGATAACTTCAATTTTCATACCCTCGCTTTCATGCTTGAGTAAAAATTTGGGAGCCATTAACACGAGCGAAGTTAAGAGCCTTCCCGTCATCATATTAACCGACGATGATAGCGAACGAATTTTAGGTTCAATCAAGCGATGGAGTCGGCTGATATGCGCGATTGTAAACATGAGTTGCAAACCGATACAGATACACAAAAAGATAATAAAGCCCAAACAATAAATCGGAGGAATAGTACCCATCCGCATCAGAATAAACGAAAGTGAGCAACCGACGATTTCCATCACAAACGAAATCACACCGAGCTTAAACAGTGAAACCTTGTTGGCAACTGCGGCAGCATAGTAGCTAAATGACGAGCGGATAAGGTTGTTGATAAAAATAACCACGCCCATAACCTTGATGAAATCCAACCAATCCAAGGCAACAATATAATTCCATACGGTTTCACCAAATACGCGCGCATCCCACCCCATTGTATCAGACAGGTCTGTGAGTGATACTTTAGGGTTAATACCGGAGTTCTTCATTAAAGGCTGAAAGCTCCAAAAGAAAAAGTGCGATACGCCGACCATAAAGCCTGAAAAGATAACTAAATAACGATATGTTTTTGATTTTAAAATATATTTGACGGCATACCAGAAATTCGCAAGTCGTTCCTTAAACGAGGCAATAACTTCACGAGATGGAATATGAGCATTTGGTAAAAACGCAAGTAACACAACCGCTGTTGAATAAATCACAAATTCCCCGATAAGTAAAACCTGAGAACCGAATTTTTCATACAAACCGGCACCGATTAAAGCTGCAATTCCTGTTCCCAAATACATTGCGGCATTGAAATTAGAATAAGCTTTGACCATTTTCTGTTCTTCTTTGTTCTTTTTTAAGATATCAAAGATAAATGAAGAAGAAACTGAATCAAAACAAGCTTTAGAACAAGAATACAAAAATTCCCCGATAAGAATAATTTCAAATCCTCTGAAAAATATCCAAAGCGCTAACCGACACAAGAACAGCACATAAGCGGTAATGAGAATATATTTTCGTGGGAATTTGTCCCCCAAATAACCTGCCGGAATTTCAAATAAAAAGGCAAAAAAGACTATTAACCCTTGAATAAGATAAAAATCACTGACAGTCAAACCGTTTTCTTGGTAAAAAAACAATAATACCGGTAACAAATATATTTGCGAACGTAAGAACGCCGCGGTGTTATACATGGCAAGCGGTAAGGATGACTTTAATTTACTCATAATTTTATATCTCAATAAACCTTTTTTAATAAAACCTCGTATAAAATAAATCAGATTATTGGTTTTGTCTTGTCTTTTTTTGCAGTTATCATAGCATAATTGTATAAAATCAGAGGATATAATATGCGTAAATCTTATAAACCGTTGCTTATTTTTTTGGGATTTTTATTCTTCTTTGCGGGATTGTGGGGAGGCTGGATTATTTCTCATTCTAAGCCATATTACTTGAGTATTGCCGCTATTATGAAAAACGAAAAGCCCTACTTAAAAGAGTGGATAGAATATCATCGTCTAGTAGGGGTAGAGCATTTTTATCTTTGTGATAACGACAGCACCGATGGCACAAAAGAATACCTCGAACCTTATATCAAAAAAGGTCTTATTACTTATATTGAACTTCCGGGAGAGAATAAACAGCTGGTTTGTTATGATAAAATTGTTAAAGAAAATAAAGATAAAACCACCTGGCTTGCACTTATTGATTTAGATGAGTTCCTTGTTCCACTTAAAGCTAAAAATATGCCGCAATTTTTAAAAGAATTCGAAGATGTTTCAGAAGTGAGCCTGTATTGGATGAATTATGGCGATAATCATATCTTTAAGCGAGAAAACGGATTGGTTACAGAAGCCTTTAGAGCGCACGGCAAAGCTCTGAACCACACCGTGAAATCTATTATTCGCCCTGATAAAGTAATAGATTTTAATGATAAATGGTCTAACCATTGGGTAAAGGTTGAAGGCAAAGCTGTTAACGAAAATCATCAGCCTGTGAACTATATGTTAGGTTTCAATATTTCAGGAGATAAAGCTCGGGTAAATCATTACATTATCAAATCTTTTAGCGAGTTTATGTTCAAAAAAACACGTGGTCACCCCGATCGTTCCAGGGTAGATTACGGTTATTATTTTTATCACAACGAGAACGATGTTGAAAATGATTCTGTTATGGAGCGCTTTTTGCCTCACTTAAAGAAACAAATGGCAAAAAGTCCGCTTGCAGATGTGCCACTGGAAAAGATTGAAAGTCTGCCGGACGGGTTTGATAATTTCTATTTTACACCTGAGGAAGTTGAACAAGCGCTTGGGATAAAAATTGACCATCCGCTGAGCTATAAAGAAGTTGAGTATCGTTATCATAACCGACGCCCACAGTATAAATAAAATATTTTCAATATGATGCATGTTGTATATTGAATAAAATATATGAAAACAAATATATGTAAGGCCATCAAAAAACCGATAAATCCTTCAAAGATTACCGGTTTTTCAAGCCATACATCAGATTAAGCGATAGCTCGTGCCAGCGTTACAAGCAACGTGAAACCGACAAACGCTTCATAGATTGTTGCCCCAAAAAACGGAGATGCCAAAATCACCGCTGCCCCAAACACCGCCGCTGCCATAAAGCCTGCGTGGTAAAGCACCAACACAACACCAGCCATAATAACCCAGTTAGCTTGCACATAAAGAACATTCTTTATTTTCCGCGCACGAAGGTTATCAACAAGGGTGTTACAAGCGCAAACCGCTACACCTGTCCAAAAGTAGGAAACGATTGTCTCCCAATTTGTGAGATGATAAAGCACACCCCACACGACCATAATCAAAGCAGTCTGAATAATCACTACTCTGGTGGCCTTCTTAAGCAAATAGATAAAGTAATGCATAGTAATAAAGTTTACATAAATACTGTTTTTCTAAAAACTTATGTAACAACTTTTCATTTGTTTGTCAATGATTTGATAACACAAAAAAACTCCGGCGAAACCGGAGTTCTTGATACTTCTTATGGATTATTCTAACGTTCTATTTGCGGTTGAACAGAAGGTGCTTCTCTTGTTTCACGCTTGATTACTGGCGCTTTCGGCTCAGGTTCGGATTTAGCCCCGGTTATCCGCTCATAAAGCTTTTGCAAGGCTGATTTTGATTTGATAACTCCAAAATGTTGTTGGCTATCTCTTTTCATTGCTTCAGCCACACCATCTTTACGGTTTCCATGTTCATCTTCAACAGGTGCTACCATACCAATCGGCTTACCGTTTGCATCAATCGGCATATTTTCTTCGTTCACACGAATAATTTTATTTCCAACCTCTTCAGTATGACCGTCGGCATAAAGCATATTAGTATCAGGCTCTAACACAAACCAGTTGCCTTCTTTATCTTTAACAACTTGTTTTAAATTGCCTTCATCATCCTTAAAGACCAATGCGCTGAATTTATTGCCTTTTTCATCAACAAAATCCTTCTTTTCGGGTTTTATAACGGTTACACCTTCTGCTACGCGATTTTGGTTGTCAACCGGAACAACATTTGTGTCGTCTTCTTGAACACAAAACATTTCACCGTCGGCACCGATGACAATTGTTCCTGGAGTAATATCAACAGGTTTACCGTCAATACCGGTAATCACTTGAATTGCATCATCTTTATCACTCATGGGTTTTCTCCTTTTTTGTTCCCTATAGACCAATTATAACTCATTTTACCATGAAGTGCAACAAAAATCGTCATATAAACAAAAAGCGCTCTTGATGAACAAGAACGCTTTTTACTGGCTCCGACTATCTGATTCGAACAGATGACCAATCGGTTAACAGCCGATTGCTCTACCGCTGAGCTAAGTCGGAATAAATGATACTTGGAGGCCGGTACCGGAATTGAACCGATGTTGAAGGATTTGCAGTCCTCTGCATGAGCCACTCTGCCAACCGGCCAACTCAACCTACCTGCATTACCGCGGTGATTTGTATTTATACATGAAAAATTTTGAACGTCAACAGATTTTTTTGTAAATATGCAAAAAAAATTTTATCCTGTGCATATTTCTTATTTTGATGACAATTTACCGTAGCTTTGCTAGCTTATGCCTAGCGCAATAATCAGGAGAAACAGATGAAAATAGCAATTGCTTCCGATCACGCCGGTTTTGAGATGAAAACCTTTATCATAGATTATCTTAAACAAAAGAACTTTGAAGTGCTTGACCTTGGGACAAATTCTGAAACCTCGGTAAATTATCCGGATTACGGGCATAAAATGGCTGCAAATATCTTGGCACATAAAGCAGACTTAGGGATTCTCATTTGTGGCACCGGTATTGGTATTTCGATTGCTGCCAATCGCCACAAAGGGATTCGCGCGGCAGTTCTTTATTCTGATGAAGTGGCAGAAATGACAAAACGCCATAATAATGCTAATGTAATCGTTTTCGGTGGTCGCACCATGGCAAGATCTGATATAATAAAAAGAATAGAAATCTTTTTAAATACCCCGTTTGAAGGTGGCAGACACCAGGAAAGAATAGAGCTGTTGGATAAATAGAAAGGACTGAAATGACAGATTTAGAGAGTTTTGATAGTGAGATTTATAGTGCCATTAATGATGAGCTTAAGCGCCAGCAGGATAATGTTGAGCTGATTGCTTCCGAAAATATTGTATCCAAAGCTGTTTTGGAAGCTCAAGGTTCAATTTTAACCAATAAATATGCCGAGGGCTATCCTGCCAAGCGTTACTACTGCGGTTGCGCTAATGTTGATAAAATTGAAACATTGGCGATTGAACGCCTGAAAAAACTGTTTAACGCTCAGTATGCCAATGTGCAACCTCATTCCGGATCGCAGGCCAATATGGCGGTATTTGCCGCGCTAGTAAAACCCGGCGACACAATTTTAGGGATGAGCTTAGATGCCGGCGGTCACTTAACCCACGGAGCCAAAGTCTCTGTTTCGGGTAAGTGGTTTAATGCTATCCAATATGGGGTGGAAAAAGAAAGTGGTTTTATAAATTATAATGAAGTTAAGAGCTTAGCCCTCAATCATAAGCCAAAGTTGATTATTGCCGGTTGCTCCGCTTATCCGCGCCAGATTGATTTTGCCAAGTTTAGAGCCATTGCCGATATGTGCGGTGCCTACCTTATGGTCGATATGGCACACTTTGCAGGGTTGGTGGCTAGCGGCCTTTACCCTAATCCCCTAAACTTTGCCGATGTTGTCACCACAACCACGCATAAAACTTTGCGAGGACCACGGGGCGGCGCGATCTTAACCAATAATGACGAAATCGCCAAGAAAATCAATTCAGCAATCTTCCCCGGTATGCAGGGAGGACCTTTAGAGCACGTTATTGCTGCCAAAGCCGTCTGCTTTAAAGAGGCTTTAAGCGATGAGTTCAAAATCTATTCGGCACAAGTCATGAAAAATGCTAAAGTTTTAGGTGATACCCTCAGCAAGCGCGGTTTTAAACTTGTTACCGGTGGCACAGATACCCACCTTCTTCTGGTGGACTTAACCCCAAAAGGGATTAACGGTAAAGAATTGACCGATGCGTTAGACCTTGTGCATATGACCGCGAACAAAAATGCGATTCCTTTTGATCCGTTGCCTCCAACTGTTACTTCGGGTATTAGGCTCGGCACACCGGCAGGAACAACGCGTGGTTTTAAGGAAGCGGAGTTTGAACTGATAGGTCAATGTATTGCTGATGTTGCAGAGGCACTTAATACGCCCAAACAAGCCGAAGTGCTTAAAGATGTTGCAGCGCGAATTTTAGCTCTGACTGCCCGTTTCCCGATTTATCAGGACTAAATCATTGGCAAATAATTTCTTGACAAGAATAGGAGGATAGACTATTTTCTCTATCAAATCACTATTATTATCTTAAAACTTTAAGTATATGAAAAAGTTTGAACAACAATTATTGGAAACAGGCTCTCTGGAGCTTATTTGTTCTTATGTTGAAGAACATCAGGGAACAGCATCTGAGGAATTTCAAAAGGCATTGGCAGAGAAGATCAAAATTATTCTTCAATCCTTTGATTTTGAGCTTTCTTACTCTGGCGGTATACCCCATATTTCTCAATCTAAAGAAGACATTTTAAGCATGGAAGTAGAGAATTTTTTGGATAGATTTTACGACGGATATAAAAACTTTCCGAAAAGCTTTTTTAGCCAATGCAAAGAGACCAACATTAACACAGCTAAAGATTTGTTGGAATTTGGTCGCCGCAATGTCTTAAAGATGGATAAAGTCGGTAAAGTAACAATTCGCATGATTGAGGATGCTTTTGTGAAAGCCGGCATTGAAACATTCTGATTGATAAGTTGCTTACCCTAGGGTAAGCAACTTTTTAATTTCTTTAATACGCGTTTCTTTCAATATCTTTTAAATAAGTAACTGTTTCCTGCTCCAGTTTAGAGGCGGCCCCTTCATCACAAAGGTAAATTCCATGACGGTGAGTTTGCAAGGCGCTAACAGCCCAACGATGATTGATACTCCCCTCAATCGCGGCTTTGGTCGCATTAGCCTTTTCTTCGCCCGTTGCCAAGAGCAAAACTTCTTTAGCGTTCATAATCGTGCCGATACCAACGGTTAAAACCATATGCGGTACCTTTTGTATGTCATTATCAAACAGTTTAGCCTTAACTTTCATTGTTTCGGTTGTAAGTGTTTTAACCCGTGTTCTTGAACTCAAAGACGAAAAAGGTTCATTAAACGCAATATGACCATCCGAGCCGACACCGCCGACAAACAAATCAATACCGCCTTTTTCTAAAATGGCATGTTCAAAGTTCTCGCACTCTTTTTCATAATTGTTGGTTTTACCGTCTAAGATATAGACATTTGAGGCTTTGCTGTCCACATGGTCAAGCAGATATTCCTTCATATAACTGTGACAACTTTGCGGCGCTTTCTTATCAAGCCCGATAAATTCGTTCATGCAAAAGATGACGACATTGGCAAAAGAAAGTTGACGCGCTCTGTTCATCTCAACTAAACGCTTATACATTCCCTTTGGTGTATCACCCATCGGCAAACCTAAAACAAACGGTTTAGATGCCGTGGGTCTCGCGCGCTTAATTTTATAGGCAATATAGGTTGCCGCCCAGTCTGCTACTTCGTCATAGTTTGATTTGATAATTACGCGCATGATACCCTCCTTTTGTTATAGCTTCTTATACCATGATAATAAACAAAAGAAAGTAAAATTTTTGCTAATCTATTTTGCGATATTCATACAATTTAGTTTTGGCATTATAGATGCAATCGTGATCTTGACGACGGTATTCCGGCTTTAGGATATATAAGTCATCACGATTAAGCGGTTGATACATCTCATCAAGCAGGTGTTGGCTAATCCAATGTATCGGATATTGTCCGATATGCCCATGATATTCCTGATAAGTATCATAGTAGTTGCCGCCATAAATAATTTTCGGACGATATTTGCGGATTAAACTCTCTAAATCAGATAACGGATAAAGTTTTATCATATCGGCAATCACATCAATTTGCCCCTTTAAGTTCCATACAAAATCAACATCTTTGTTAAACAAATTATAGCCGATACGATAGCCGTTTAAGACATAATCACAACGATTGACATACTGCAACACAAATCCGGAAGCCCCATATTTATAACTATCTCCGACGGTTATTCTGTGGCTATAAAGATTGCCATATATGCCACCCAAGGTAAAAAAATAAATCACAAATATCCAAATTATATTTTTTTTGCGGCTGATGATTTCATGAACGCCGACACCGGCCAAAGTAGAAGCAATAGCATGTAAAAAAATGTAGTAATAGAGAAACGGGGTAAAATAAAACAGACGTATCAGATATTCGCCGATAAATATCATACTCACTGTTTTCACATAAACATTGCCTTTATAAGTGCACTTTGCCAGCGCATAAATGGCAAACAAAAGGGGAACCATCATTTCCAAACTTGGGGAAACAAATCGTCTGACATCAAAAATGTCCGGAATATGTGAGTTAAGTTCAAAATTAGCCTTAAAATAGAACTCAAACACGCCTTCATACCACAAAAAGGCAAGAAACGCCGCATAGAGCATTATCGGTAGAGTTGCGCAGATTAAACAATCTTTCAAAACGAGCTCTTTCTCATATATCAACCATAGCCCGATTCCCCCGATAATAAGCAAGGTCAATGCCGCTTTCTGCGTAATCATAAATGCTGCAAATAAAAACAAAAATGAAAAGACCAACGGAACAATCTTTTTATTTTTGATATAGCTGAGCAAATAATAAATCCCGACAATCAGCATAGTGGCCATAACATTATCCGGCTTAAAATCTTTATTAAACAGACTTTCATGCGGTAAAATAAAAAATGCCGCAGCAATTAATCCACTCAACTTATCAGTCAAAAAATCTTTGTTAATCCGAAAGATAAAGAAAGTTGTCACCCCCGTCAGGGTAACGGTCAGAATATTCACCGCATCAACGGCGCGTAAACTGTATTCAAAAGCCCCCACAAACGGTGCCGCGATATACCATAACAAAGGATTATGGTGCTGGAAAAAATCTTTATAAGGAATTTGTCCGTGATAAACCAACCAAGAGGAATGCACGTGTTCCAAAGTATCTCCGTCCCCAGAACCACTATAAATAACCGCCCAATACAGCAGTCCTACACCAAAGAAAACATAGGCAGCAACCAGAGCGGGAATATACTTCTTAAGGGAACTTATCATTTGTTATTCCTTATAAAAATATTCCCAAGTATCAGTTGCACTGTCATATCGACAACGCCGCTGATTCTGATATTCAGGTTTTAGCACAAATATATCCCTGAATAGAGATTGGTTATAAAATCGGTCACGCAATTCAGCATTGATTTGATGCACCGGCACAAACAAATCCAATTTGCGCATTTTCTCATTCCAGTATATTCCTGTATAGATGATTTTGGGCAAATATTGTGCAACCACTTTGTTTAAATCAGGCATGGGGGCTAAGCCGATTTTATCACCTATCACATCAAGTTGTCCATTTAAGTTCCAATAATAAGTAAGATCTTTGGTGAAAATGCCATATGTCAGACCATACCCGTTTAAAACCGTATCGCATTTATTTGTTTCTTGTATGATATAACGCGGTGTCACATAGCGATAAAAATTCGGTTCAAGCTTCCGCCATTGGCAATAGTCATAAAAGCACCAACATCCGCCGAGAGATAATACCATGAAGAAATAAATGCTCCATTTCCAACGCTTGATACAAAGATACACGATCGCGCCGGCTAATATTGCATCCAGCACATCCAAAAAGTAATAGTAGTGCCTGTTAAGCGAAAAATAAAATAACCTTTGCAAAACCTCTCCGAGCCACAAAATGCATACAACGCGCGCAGCAACATTGCCCTTCCACATTAAATAAATAAATCCGATAAAAGCAAGCGCAGTTAACACATAAAATTCCGCTCTTGTCGGTTCCACAAGATAGTTATAAACATCAGGGATATAGAGATTAAAAATAAAATTCGCTTTCCAATATATTTCAAGCATATTATGTGAAACAAGCCATAATACAAAAAGTACCGCACCCAATAAAGGTAAAACTAAGGCCACCATAAAATCAGGTAATAAGACCTCTCTCTTCCACAGCAAATAGAGAACCATCAATCCGAATATGCCCAAAAAGAAAATACTTTTTTGCATAAACATAAAGGTAATGAACATAAAAACAAACGAGATAACAAGTGGTTTTGTCTTATGCGTATCCAAATAGGCAAAGAACTGATGTAATCCCAAAATAAAGGCAAACACCATATAGTTATCCGGTCTGAAATCCTGTCCGCTAAATATAACATAAGAGGGGAAAACCGCAGCAATAGTAAGCAATGTTGCAAAATATGAATGAGTTTTGCAAATAAATCGCCGCACGATTTCACCCGAAAAATAAAGTGTTGCTAACATTACGCAGGTTGAGATTATACGCACGGTATCAAATACAGCAATATCATAGGCAAAAAAGCCGACTAACGGGGCAAACAAATACCAAAGTAAAGGATTATGGTGTTGAAAAAAATCAATATATGGAACTTTGTGCTGAAAGACGAGCCAAGTTGAGTGCAAATGTTCCACGTCATCGCCCGTTTGCGGTTGATGGTGTATCAACACCCAATAGGCACCGAACAGACCGACTAATATTTGTAAAATAAAAAATATTTTCGGAAAAGTTAAATACCAAAACTGTTGTGCTTTATCTTCCGTTTTGTTTGCCATTTTGTCATTTACTCCTCAATTTGGCATAAAACTAACATATAAGAATGTTTTATGCACTCTTATTCTCAAAGATACACACAATCAATAGTGTGAGATTATTCGCCCTCGGAATCATCAGCCGGCTTATCAGACGGCGGAACCACATCCGGCAAAATACCAATGGCTTTTTTACGCTTCAGTTTGTTCACAAACTTAATGGAACGTTGCGCATCCCATTTCTTTTTGCCTTCTTCGCGTTGGAAAATGTGCTTATAGATTTCTATTGCTTGGTCAAATTCCGAAAGCTTAGTCAAGCAAGAAGCAAGACCATCATAGAGTTTATGATGATAACGTCCGTCAACCAAATTCTTGGCTTTGTTATAGCACTTCAAAGCATCCTTAAACTTGAACATTTTTTGATATACAAAGCCGATACTAATCCACGCTTGTATTTCACTGCTGTCAATATTTAATATCTTGGTAAAGCACTTTAACGCCGAGTCATTATCCCCCATCAACTGATAGGTTACACCGATTCCGTTCCAAGCCTTAACATTGGATTTATCAAGCGCCAAAACTTTTTTGAAATAACCGATTGCCCGCTCATATTGCTTTAACTTCTGAAGCGTAACAGCAATACTCAACAGAGTCTGCGGGTGCTTCGGATCAACAGAATAGGCTTGTTGTAAAACGTCCAAGGCCTCCTTAAACAAAAACATATGTTGCAAAGCAATCGCTTTGCCGTTTAAGGCCTCAAGAGAAGTAGGGTCATTAGCAAATGCCTGTTCAAAGCAAGTAATAGCTTCTTTATAAAGACCGCGCATACTAAGCGTCACACCTTTATTGTTTAAAACCTCAACCGACTTTGGATTAATTAACAAAGCCTTATCAAAGCATTCTACTGCTTCGGTATATTTGCTCATCTTTTGAAAAGCAAAACCTTTTGAGTTAATAGCTTTCCAATTATCCGGTTGCTCTGCTAAAAACTCATCAAATTGAGCAATAGCTTCTTTACATAAACCGGCATCCAACAATTCTTGCCCACGTTTGTAGGCGTTATTATCACTTAACTTAACCATATCTCTTCTCTACATAGTTTTACAAAATAATTTAACTCTTGTCAGTATATGGAGATATTTTTGATTTTGTCAAGCTAAAATTTTGTTTATGCGACAGTTATTATGTTAAAATTAAATTGATAAAAATTAAAGGACCAACATCGGCAAAATATTTATAACCGGTTCTTCATAAGGGTGAACGGCTTTAATGGCTGCAATCGTTTTTTCTAAGTTTTCGCTTTTAATTGATACTTCCACTTTAAGTTCGGGTTCTTCGCTTATCTCATTGAATTGACCGATGTAAGGTGAGGTATTTTCCAAAGGACGCCAAACGCCGGTTATTCTGCTATAAGATAAGCAACTGTCATAATTACCGATATGTCCGGCATCAACATCTTGCAAAGCTTTTTGCAATGGCTTGAAATGTGTTTCCGGAATAAAAATTTCTAACTTATAAAAATCAAATTGCATGGAATTTCTCTCCTCATATACAAAAAATACCGCAAAACCTGCGGCAAATCAAATTGGCTGCTTGACCTGGATTCGAACCAAGATTAACGGAGTCAGAGTCCGCTGTCCTACCATTAGACGATCAAGCAATCGCTCAAAAGCAAGCATATTGATAGTATGGAATATTTTAAGTGTCAATATTTTTTTGATAGTTTGCCTTTGCAATTGACAAGTAAGATAAGACAGTTAAACTACCTCCCTAAGAAACAGCGATGAATATTTTAAGGAACTCCTGATTATGTCTACACATAAGAAACCTGTTAAACGCATTGTATTATCTGTATTGTTAGCCGCTATTTTAGTCTTTGCCACATTTCCGCTTTATATGAACGCTTTTAGTGTTAAAAGTATTCATAAAACAGGTAAAAATGAAACGGCAGTCGTTAATATCTGTGGGCACAAAAATTTTAAAATCAAGTCTCAAAACGAGAGTAAAGTTTTTCATCATCAAATAAAAGACCAAGCATGTGTAGATATTGAGTTGCCGATAAAACGTAAATTTAAGGATTATCAATTCAAAGTATTATCAGAAAATGATGATACTTTAAAATTACAATTATTATCACCGGCAAAGAAAGAGCAAAATGATTACCAAATCTTAGTTGATTTTGCTAATTTAACCATTAATGGCATATCAGTCTTAAAAAATATTATGCCGGTATCCAACCAACAACCATATACTTATCAAGCAAAAATAAGTAAAACTGAACCTTTAAGTATAAGTTTAGAGGTAAGGCGCCACAAATTATTCTTAATGGATTTATCTGAAAAGTATTCGATAAGCTATCTGATTTTATTTACCGTGGCCGTTTTGGCATTTTTGTTTTCCTATAAACTGATTAATTATTTGGCAAACTTCAAGCTTCTTCAACATAATTCACGTATAGACATTGTTTTTTTAAGTATGTTTTTCATAACCTTGTATATCCCGATGAGTTATATATCAAAAGAGGAAACATCTCCTAATGAAAACCGCGTTTTAGCCAAATATCCGAAGCTGTTGGGCGAAAACGGTATAAACACTTTATTTGGTAAAAAAGTTGAAAATTGGTTTAACGACCGTTTCTTCGGGCGTCGGTTTATGTTAAGCACTGAAGAAAAAATGAAGAGACTAATAGAACCTCATCGCGGTAACAAAAAAGTGATGGTCGGAAAAGAGGGCTGGTTATTTTATAAGGGTGGCAACAGTGTTAATAATTTCATCAACAAAAGTGAGTTGAGTTCTCATCAAATGGAAAAAGGAACTGAATACCTCATCGCCATAAATAATTGGTGCAAGGCACATAATAAAAAATTTTACTATGTTCTCATTCCTGATAAACACCGCATTTACGGTGAATATGTGCAATATATCCAAAAAATTCGTCCGGATAGTGAAAGTATAGATAATCAATGGGTAAATTACATTCGCCAACATTCGGATGTTAACGTTATTTACCTTTATGATACACTGATGCAACACAAAGGCAGCGACTTGCTGTATTGGAAAGAAGATACCCATTGGAACCATTATGGAGCATACATTGGTTATAAAGAGATTATAAACGAACTTGCTGAAAATTATAACATAAAGCCTTATGAAGTAACAAAATGGAAGGACGAAGTTAATCCGAACAGAGATTTATCCAAAATGTATACATATGGCTATCGGGATAAAGACGTAAAATATAAAGAACCGGTTATGGCGAATAAGTCATCTTCGTGTGAAAGCATAGATGAAGAAGATGCAAATAATACAGAATTATGCCATAATCTTAAGAAAAAACTTAAAGCATTCGTATTAAGAGACAGTTTCTCTACAGCTTTAATCCCATATTATGCTGAAACATTTGGCAAAGTTAAATTGGTTTGGCGTTATGACATTACCTCCGAAAATTTACAAGAAATCGCCGCTGAGTATGATATCGTGATTTTAGAAAATGTCGCACGTTTTATACCAAAAATCTTAAACAAAACATTTCCTGAGGAATAAGCTATGCTGTTTTCATCAATGACTTTTGTATTTATGTTTTTACCGATTGTTTGCACGGCCTATTTATTGGCGCGCAAAGATTTACAAAATCACATTTTGTTAGTAGCAAGTATTTTGTTTTATGCTTGGGGTGAACCGCGTTATTTGGCAATAATGATAATGACGATTCTCATCAACTATATCGGGGCTAATTATATCAGCCGCAGCAAAAATGCAATACACCGGAAATGGCTGTTGGGCATAACCATTGTTTTAGATTTAAGTTTTCTTTTTTATTTCAAATACTTTAATTTCTTTATTGAGAACATCAATGAGCTATTTAAAACCAACATTGATTTTGTTAAAGTCATCATGCCGATCGGTATTTCTTTTTATACCTTCCAAGCTATGAGCTATCTGATAGATGTTTACAGAGGTGATGTAAAAGTTCAAAAAGACATTTATAAGCTAGCGCTTTATATTTGCCTGTTCCCGCAGTTAATTGCCGGACCTATTGTAAAGTATCATGATATAGATGAACAAATTACCAACCGCGAAACCGGTTTTGATAAAGTCAATTACGGAGTTAAACGTTTTATCATCGGTCTGGCCAAAAAAATGCTGATAGCCAATACATTAGGCGCCGTGGCAGATAAAATCTTTTCTCAATCGGTCGAAAATTTTGATGCCTTAACCGCATGGATTGGTGCTGCGGCTTATAGTTTGCAGTTATTCTATGACTTCTCCGGTTATTCGGATATGGCTATCGGCTTAGGTGCAATCTTTGGCTTTAAGTTCTTAGAGAACTTCAATTATCCCTATATATCAAAATCTATTACCGAGTTTTGGCGCCGTTGGCATATATCTCTTTCCACATGGTTTAAGGAGTATTTATATTTTCCTTTGGGCGGCAACCGGGTAACCAAATCGCGCAACTATTTTAATTTATTGGTGGTCTTTTTAGCCACCGGTTTTTGGCACGGCGCAAGTTGGAATTTCATCTTTTGGGGTTTATGGCACGGCTTGTTTATTGTAATAGAAAAAATTACCGGATGGCATAAAAAGACCGGCGGTTGGCTAATATCGTTAACCCAACACATCTATTGCATATTTGCTTTTGTCATCGGCTGGGTGATGTTTAGAGCTGATAATATGCTTTATGCATGGCAATATATCAAGAACATGTTCGGTTTGATTAAAGAACATCATATTGCCACTGAGTTAGGTTATTATATTGGTAACACTGAAATAATAACTTTCGCTGCGGCCATTATCTGCGCTATGCCGATATTTAATCGCATTTTGGAAACACCTAAGAACAAAATTTTACATACGATTCTCAATGTTTGGCTAATGGGGCTATTCTTCTTATCTGCAGTACAAATTGCCGCATCAACCTATAATCCGTTTATCTACTTCAGATTTTAATGTATGTAGTAAGAATTAAGTCTTAAATATCCAAATCCTCGGCGAATTTGGCACGCTCTATGATGAATTTAAATCTTTGCTCAGGGTCTTTACCCATCAAACGCTCTACCAGACGGCGTGTTTCAAACGCTTCATCGCGTCCTTCTTCGGTATTTGCCGTCGGCACCGTCACACGAAGTAACACACGATTATTCTTATCCATGGTCGTTTCTTTAAGTTGCTGCGCACTCATCTCTCCCAAACCCTTAAACCGACTGATTTCAGGATGCTGATTAGCTTTAGCCTTTTTAAGAATTTTATCTTTTTCCTCATCATCAAGCGCATAGTAATTCTTGCCCCCGAACACGATTTTATAAAGGGGAGGGGTGGCAATAAACAAATGCCCGTTCTCAATGAGTTTGGGCATATACTGATAGAAAAATGTCATCAAAAGTGAGGTGATATGCGCACCATCCACATCAGCATCGGTCATGATAATGATTTTTTCATAGCGGAGATTTTCTTCCTTATAATTATCTTTCGTTCCGGCACCAAGAGCCTCAATCATATCTTTGATTTCTTGGTTTTGTGTAATTTTATCAATACTGGCACTGGCGACGTTTAAAATCTTACCACGCAACGGCAAAATCGCTTGCGTCATACGATCGCGCCCCTGTTTGGCCGAACCGCCGGCGGAATCTCCCTCAACAATAAAGATTTCCGTATCTTCTGCCGCAGCCTTGGAGCAATCCGCTAATTTTCCCGGGAGCCGAAGTTTCTTGGTTGGAGATTTGCGGTTTTGCACTTTTTCTTCTTTACGTTTTTTCCTTAACTCCGCGCGATCAATCACATAGCTGATAAGCGCTTCGGCATTTTCTTTATCCGAAGAAAGCCAGTGGTCAAACGAGTCTCTGACAGCCTTTTCCACCAAATATGCCGCCTTTGTAGAGGTAAGCTTATCTTTAGTTTGCCCTTGGAATTGCGGATCACGGATAAAGACCGAAAGCATAATCGCTGCATCGCTTAAAAAGTCCTCTGTTTGCACATTTGCAATCTTTTTAATATTTGCCATATCGGCATATTCTTTAAGCCCTTTAATGAGCGCCGTGCGAAAACCTTGTTCATGCGTGCCGCCTTGTGGGGTAATAACCGTGTTGCAATAAGAATTGCAAAAGCCTTTTTCGTCTTCCGGCCAACTGATTGCCCACTCCACTTTACCTTCATCACCGGCGAGTTCCGCTTCGCCTGAAAAAGGCATCCGGTTAATTGTGCCGCGCGTGCCGATTTGATAGTTCAGATAATCCAACAAGCCGTTTGGGAAGTTAAATTCCGTTTCTTGCGGAATATTATCCCCTTCCTTAATCAGCTCCGGTGCGCACTTCCAAAAGATTTTAATCCCCTTAAACAAGAAAGCCTTAGAGCGCGCCATACGATATATTTTTGCCGGCTGAAACTGGTTATCTGTTCCGAAAATTTCATCATCGGGCAAAAAGGTAATACTTGTGCCGCGACGGTTTGGCGCATTGCCGATAAGCTCCAACGCCGTTAAAGGCTTTCCTCTGGAATATTCCTGCCGATAGAGCTTTTTATCGCGAGCCACTTCTACTACAAGCTTTTTAGAAAGCGCATTAACTACCGATGAGCCGACACCGTGCAAACCGCCCGAAACCTTATATACACCGCCACCGAATTTACCGCCGGAGTGAAGCGTGGTAAAAATCACTTCCAACGCAGATTTGCCTGGATACTTCGGATGTTGATCAACCGGAATACCACGTCCGTTATCGGTAATCGTTACCGATAAATCGGCATTAACCGTGATTTCAATCCGACTGGCAAAACCGGCAACAGCCTCGTCCATGGAGTTATCCAATATTTCTGCCACCAAGTGATGCAAAGCCTGCTCATCCGTGCCGCCGATATACATACCGGGGCGGTGTCTGACCGGCTCCAAACCTTCTAAAACTTCAATATCTTGTGCTGAATATTCTTCCTTTACCTGAATGGCGGCCGAGTTCTCAAACAAATCGCTCATAATGCATTATTATCCTTTATTGATTGCGCTCTAATGCCCCGAAATATATACAAAGAAAACCGCCCCGACAAGCAAAATCTCTTATCTTTTAACAGAAAAATCTGTTGCAATTTGCAAGTTTTCATGCTAAGCAGGCGCTATAAAACAAATTATCATATCACCCAATTATTAAAAAAATTAAGAATTATGGAAACAAAAAAACTAACAGTCTTCGGCGTATATCTGGGACGCACGCTTGCAAATCCGAACCGGATATTTATCTGTGTGAAGGTTATGTATTTCTGTGATACGGATGCACCGGCACGAGAGATTTGTCCCGAGAAACCGTATCGCCTAAATGCACTGCTCATTGAAGAGAACGAAGCCAAGCGTGAGGAACTGATTAAAACATTAAGTCTTCTTTCTAGAGGAGGCTATGTGGAACTGCACATAGATGTTGAAGGTGGCACCGTTGTTTCAGCTGATGACGTCATCATTAAGCGAGCACCGGAAGAAGTCAAAGTTTCAAGGCTTGCAGAAGAATTAGACGACAAGTTTTAAGCAGAAAAAGCTACCCTTGAAAATAGGGTAGTTTTTTTATACAAAAATTTCAAAAAAACTCTTGCAAAATAAATATTTCCACACTATAAAGACTCCTCGAAAGCGGCAATGGTGCCGTTTTCATAATTTCACACGCAGGCTTTAGCGCAAACTTTAGAGATAAAGCGAAGCGCTCCGGTGTCTAAGCAATTAGACCAGTTGCTTGCGGAGGTTTAACCGGAAAACAAAGGATATAAAATATGTCGTTTCCTACTTTTACATTACGTCAGCTTGTAGAAGCCGGCGTTCACTTCGGACACCACGCTCGTCGTTGGAATCCTCAAATGGCTCCGTATATTTACGGCAAAAAAGATAACGTTCACATCATCGACCTTCAAAAGACCTATCCGATGCTTTATTCAGCATTGACGGTTGCACGCGATGTTGCTGCCAAAGGCGGTAAAGTATTGTTTGTAGCCACCAAGCGTCAAGCACAGGATATCGTTAAAGAAAGTGCCGAAAGATGCGGACAATATTATGTTAACTACCGTTGGTTAGGCGGTATGCTCACCAACTGGAAAACAGTTAACCGTTCAATCAATCGTCTTGTTAAATTAAACGAGATGGAAGAAAAGAACGCCTATGAGGGTTACACCAAGAAAGAAATGCAAAACATTAAGAAAGAACAAGAAAAGTTGGCTCTTTCTTTAGATGGCATTAAGAACATGGGCGGTCAACCGGATTTATTGTTTGTTATTGATACCCCAAAAGAAGCTTTGGCTATCAAAGAAGCAAAGAAATTAGGTATTCCTGTTATCGGCATCACCGATACCAATGCCAATCCGAATGATGTTGACTATCCGGTTCCGGGCAATGATGACGCTATCCGTGCTATTCAATTGTATTGCGAACTTGTTTCCTCTGCAGTTTTGGATGGTATGCAGGCAGAAGTTGCCGCTCAAGGTGTCAAAATGGAAAATCCGGTTGAAGAAGAATCAACCGAAGAAGACGCTTAATTTTATTTAGGCTTTAGATAAGGCGGCAGGTTATCTGCCGCCGTTTAATAAATCATTATAAGACAAGGGGAAAAGTAAATGGCTGAAATTACCGCCGCTTTAGTAAAAAGTTTAAGAGAGACCTCCGGTGCCGGTATGTTGGATTGCAAAAAGGCATTGGTGGAAACAAATGGCAATATGGAAGAAGCAATTGACTGGTTACGTAAAAAAGGTTTGGCATCTGCCGCAAAGAAAGCCAGCCGTATTGCCGCTGAAGGTTTAGTATCTGTATATGTTGAAGGTAACGCCGGTGCTGTTGTTGAAGTAAACTCTGAAACAGACTTCGTTGCCAAAAATGAAATTTTCCAAGACTATGTAGAAAATTCTGCCAAAGCAGCATTGGCTGTTAAAGGCGATATTGAAGCATTAAAAACATTCAAATGCCCTGTAACCGGCAAGGATATGGGCACAATCTTAACCGATATGATTGCAAAAATCGGTGAAAACATGAACTTACGTCGTTCTGCTTATTTGAGCGCAAACAACGGTATCGTTTGCTCATATATTCACAATGCCGCTCGCTTAAATGTTGGTAAAATTGGCGTGTTGGTTGCGATTGAAGGTTCAGCCGATAAGGCAAAAATGAACGAATTAGGTAAGCATATTGCAATGCACATCGCTGCGACCAACCCGATTTCTCAAACCATTGCAGAAGTTCCGGCAGAAGCAGTTGCTAGAGAAAAAGCAATTTTCTCCGAGCAAGCACTTGCATCCGGCAAGCCTGCAAACATTGTAGAGAAAATGGTTGAAGGTCGTATCCGTAAATATTATGAAGAAGTTGTTTTAGAAGAACAAGCATTCATTATGGATCCGGATAAGAAGGTAAAAGATGTTGTTGCCGAGTTTGCAAAAGAGAACGGAACGGAAGTGAAGTTAGGCGGTTTTGTATGCTTTAAGTTAGGTGAAGGCCTACAAAAACGCGAAGAAGACTTTGCATCAGAAGTTGCCGCACAGTTAGGCAAAAGCGCATAATAATAAGTGCAAATCAAAACAATCAATAATGGGGAGAGCTTGATACTTTCCCCATTATTTTTAGGCGCATTGATCTGTGTATTTTTTACTAAATCACATCTACTTGACAACAAAAAATATTCCACTAAATTATACCATAGTGTTTAATTAAGGAGAGAAAAGATGTCTAAAAAACTATTAGCAACAATTTTATCAGCAGGATTATTGGCCGGTTGTGCGGATAATATCAATTCCGATCACTATACCACCAGCTCGGTCGGCAAAGTTGCGACCGTTGCACAGTGCACTGTATTAAGTGTTCGTCCTGTAACCGTTGATAGCGGTGATACCAGTGCCGGAACGCTAATCGGTGGTCTTGCCGGTGGTGTTGCCGGTTCAACAATTGGTCATGGTAGAGGAAGTGCATTAGGTGCCGTAGGCGGTGCTTTGTTAGGCGGTCTTGCCGGTAGCGCAGCACAAAAGGGAATGAGCACACAAACCGGATATGAATATATTGTTCAATTAGCCAACGGTCAAACAATCAGTGTTGCACAAGGAACTGGCCAACCATTAATGGCAGGTCAACATTGTCTGGTATTATATGGCAATCCGACCCGCATTATCGCTCAATAAAACGAGCAAATAACTATAAAAAAGCGCCAAGGTTATGGCGCTTTTTTTAATTTTCTTTCAAATCATTTAACAGCTCATCTACAAACTTAGGCAACGTATCACCGGCTTTGCCCATCACATGCTTATCAAAAAAGAGGTTATTTGATGTTGGCTCCAAATTAAACTCCATTGTTTCCGCTCCATAATATTTTGCCGTTTGCACAAAACCTGCGGCCGGATAAACCACGCCGGACGTTCCGACCGAGATAAATAAATCACAAGTGCGCAACAGTTCTTCCACTTTGTCCATATATAAAAGATTTTCTCCAAAAAAGACAATGTTCGGTTTCATCATAGCCGACACATGACAATTATCACAAACCGTCTCCGAAGTAACATCTCCCCATGTTTCTAAAACATGACCGCAGTTCATACATACCGCTTGGTTAATTTGCCCGTGAATATGATACACATTTTTACTTTTTGCCTTTTCATGAAGGGTATCAATGTTTTGTGTGACAATATTAACTTCCGCCGGATATTCTTGCTGCAATTTTGTAATGGCCAAATGACCTTTATTCGGTTTAGCATCCCAAAGTTCCGGCTTCATCGTATTATAGAAGTCATGCACATAGTCAGGGTTACGCCAATAAGCTTCAATCGTTGCCACATCTTCCACACGATGATGATTCCACAAACCGTCTTCACTCCGAAAGGTCGCCAATCCGGATTCGGCAGAAATTCCTGCGCCGGTCAAAAACAATATTTTCCGATATTTTCCAGCCATTTTAACCTCTTAAACATTTTCTTAAACAATTACTTGTAAAAATAACACAAATCACATTTTTATCAATTATTTTATACCAAAGGAGAATATTTTATGTTTATGCAATTGATTGCGTGGGTGGCATTGTTTTTTGGCTTTGCCGCAATTATTTATTTGATTTATCAGGTTTACTCTTATGTGCGTTGCGGTTGCGGTAAGTATGGCCCGTTTGTTTCAAGCTACGGCAAGATTAAAATGGATATGATAGCCGAAGCACGCGCCGCCTTAAAAAATGCTAAAAAGCCGATGAAAATAACTGACCTCGGTTGTGGCAGCGGTGTATTACTGCTACCGTTAGCGCAAGAATTTCCTGAACATGAATTTATCGGTTTAGAATGGGATATTGTGCCTTTAACTATGGGTAAGATTAAAGCCAAATTAGCAGGATTGAAAAACATCAAATTTGTTAAAGGCAACTATATGAAAGAGTCACACGCCGATATGGATGTCATCATGTGTTATGTTTTAAAAGTAACAGGGGAACCATTAGGTAAAAAATTAGCATCAGAAATCAAAGACACTGCAGTTGTCATATCTGAGATGTTTCCTTTAGGGCATTTGGAAGAAGTAAAACAAATCAAGAGTTCTTTGGCAGGCGTGCCTGAAAAGATTTTCGTATATAAGAAACCAACCGCGAAAATCAAAACAACAGCCAAAACAGCTTCAACCAAAAAGTCGGTTGCGAAAAAAGAAACCCCGAAAACAGTAAAAAAGAAAGCTGTTAAGCCTGTTGCAAAAGCCCCAGTAAGAACAACCGCTAAAAAAGTATCAACCTCTAAATCTCAAAAGAAAGGAGCCTAAATATGTCCAAAAAAACTTGTTTTATGATTTTTGCCGCCGCATTGGTCATTATCTTAGCATCTTATGCATTGAATTATGCCCCGGTAATCCGTGAAGTTAATGCAGTCTTTGCCCAAATGCAAAATGTTTATATTGCAGCTTCCGCAATCATAATTTCACTTTTGATGAGCAAAAGCAAACATTACTGGCTGATGATGCTAGGTGTTGCCATTGTTGCCGCCGCCGTTGTCCAAACCGTTGTTCAAGGTGGCGCATTGGTAACGACAGCTATTCTCTATAAAGCAATAGCATTTCTCGTTTATGTATATCTCGTGGCATTATTACGATTTATGTTCTGAGCGATTGTATCAAAAGAAAAATCCCCGTTGCTCGGGGATTTTTTTATGCGTTAAGCAGCATCAGAAAACTCATGATATTGGCTGGCAAAAAATTCCGGCCAAATCTTATAGCATTCCTCTAAAATCTTTTTCATGACCGCACGGACAGACGGATGAGCCGCACTATGACATCTTAGTCCGAAAATATGTTTCCACTCAGCAACATTAGCGCTCATAATCATATCCGCCTTGCTGGAGTGCGGTAAAATCATTCTTAACTGATCGCCTTTAGCACCCAGTGCGGCCATTTTCATATAAGATTCCTCAATCATATTAACGCACTTCAGCCACTCGGCATACATCTCTGAGCCTTTCTCAATATTGCAAGGCTCAATCATAGTAAGCTCACTTCCAAATTTTCCTTTAGAGTAGTTGCAATATCTCGTAGATTCTATAGAAAAAGAGGCCAATCTGTGTCGTGTGACGTCCTTATACGCCCCGACATCACAAATTGAGTGTGTGGTAACATAATTATGCAATTCTGAAAATCTGGATTTCTGCACGCCTTCAATTTTAATCCCTGTAAATTGCGGAGCTTGATTTTCGGCAATGTAAAACAGCGATATTCCTATTGCATACAAAAAATCATGCACATTATATTGCCGTGCCAAATCACGTAGCGCCCGCATATTACCCGAAACGATAATTTTTTCTACCCCGTCGGAGCTGTCTTTTTCAAGCGAAATATTAAGCCCGCGAATATCTCGCATTTCAAATACTTTCTTATTTTCTGCTATATTCGGCAGACTGAAAATGACATTGGCATGTTCAATCACCGATTCGTGTCCGCTTTTTAATATACCGGTAATAAAAGGAATTGCGGTCTCTTGTGTGATGAGATTTTCGGATTTATAGCAAGTGCGTCCGCAACGCTCAATATGCGTACAAATATCTTCCAACTTATCAAGCGGATAGACTTCCGAATCAACCTTAACAATCTTGACCATAGTTCCTCTCTTTATCTTTTATTTAAATACAATGACATCGGCCTTGTCTGAAACAGCTAACACATGTTCTGATACGGCAATTAGTCCGTTACTTATATCAACACCGAGATCCGTTCTGGCACTGACTATACCTTCTTGAGCATTAACTTTGAGTATCTTACCGTTAGAAAAGGCAAGGAAAATTTGTCCGTTAAGCATCAAAGGTGCCGCCGCATAAATTTGCTTCTTGTCATCATCATCAGTAATGTAAGTGCGAACATCAACTGACCACATAATTTCACCGTTATCTTTATCAACCGCATACAAGATATTCTGATTAGATATCACAAACAGATATTGTCCGACCAGCAACATATTTTGCATAGAGCCGATTTCTTTTTCCCATAATTTATCGCCGGTGCGCATATCAAGCGCCGTCATATTATTGGCGTTACTTATGGCATACACAATACCGTTTTCAACAATCGGCGTGGCGCCAATCGTATTCAAGTCGGTAGAAGAGTTAACGCGCTGATTTGAAACAAGCATTGAAGACCATAAAGGCGTTCCGATTGTTGCATTTAACACCACAATTTCACCATTGGAAAAACCGGCAATAACAGCATTATCCTCAGTATCATAAGCCGGAGCTGCACCACCTGCAATCACAGTATCTTCTTGAGCAACGCCAAACTTCCAAATTTCCTGTCCGGTATTTTTATCAAGAGCATAGATTTTATTATCTACTGTTTGCACTAAGAGCATATTGCTTGTAACGGTTGGCGCGATACGGATAGGGGATTCCATAACTTTACGCCATTTCGATTGACCTGTCTTGGCATCCATGGCAAACACGCCACCAAATCCCGTTGTGGCAAACAAATAGTTTTCATCAACAGCTAAACCGGAAGCACGGCTTTTGGTATCCTTAAATCCGCCGATCTCTGCCTGTAACCGATTTTGCCAAAGTTTTTTACCGTCTTTAAGTCCGAAAGCACTGACCAGACCTTTACTGTCCATCACATAAACACGATTATTCAAAACCACCGGAGCGGCTAACAAAATATCACGTTTGTTAATACTGGCACCGAAATTTTCAGCCCATAACTCTTTAACAGCAAAACCAGCTTTGAGGTTTCCGACAACATGTTCGGGGTTAATGCTGGTTTGTGCCCAAGCTGTGTTAACATGAGGTGCCGGAAATGCTTTAAGCGATTTTTGAACTTGTGCAATCTCTGCACCGGGGTTATCCAAAACAGATAAACGTTCACCTTGAGGTAATTTCTTGTCCCCTGAGCAAGCAGCCAAAGAAAGCACAACACCACACAAGCAAAGTCCTTTATTCAAACGACGCATAGCACACTCCTAACTATATAATAAATATTGAAAAATTATTTAGCCTCATTCATAGCATCACTGATAGAAGCCAACATATCATTAATTCTCGCCTTGAAATCATCAGAAATACTGCTGTGAGTGAGTAATTCCTGATAAATTGATTTGGCTTCCTCAAAATGCTTGGCTTGAATAGCAGCCATTGCCATCAACTCTTTAGCCATCGGCCGCCAAGAGCTGTTATTGTTTTGTAAAATCGGTTCCAATAAGGCTTTGATAGTGGCATAATCAGCCGTATCAATTTGATAAGTTGCAAGTTTGATTGTAGCAATTTCACGAATTTTGGCATTGGCTTCCACATCATTAACCAAAGCAGTCATATTGGTAATAGCACGCTCAGTTTGATTGTTGTCTAAAAGGAGATTGATAATTTGCAAGCGAGCCATGTCTTTATATAAACCGCTTTCGGTTGCAACAATATTTTCAAGTTCAGCAATATTATCCTCAAAATTCTTTTGCGGAACCAAGGCTTGCGCATAAACAACATTCTTTTCTTCAGCTTTTTTAATGCGCCACTCGCCAAACTTTTCATAGCCGACAGCAAAAGAAAGAGCCAAAATCAAAACGCACAGAATAAATCCGCCGTATTTATTGATAAGCTTTTTGAAGCGATCATTTCTAACCTCTTCATCCACTTCATCAAAAAAGGCCTTTTCTTCTTCTAAATTGAAATATTGTTTTTTACGATTAGTTGTCGTTTCAGATACGTCTTTAATGCTTTTTGCCATAATGCTACATCCCTTAAGTAAAAGTAAATATTTGCTTAAGAATATATACCCTTAAGAGTGTGTTGCAATCAAAATATGCATTTAATTACCAATTAATTTTCTGATGACAAAATCTCTGAGCCATATCAAATCAGCTACCGGGAGTCTGCTCGGAAAATCAATCAGTTTTTCATCGCTGATGAGCGTCAGATTATACCGCCCGATTGTGGGGTTATAGTTAAGCTCCACATTTTCGATTTTATCAATATCAAGCGATTGAATACCCAGCTCAGAACCCATGAAAGATTTTTTGACTTTAACATCTTTATTACCGATAATCAAAGCATAAGAATTAAACAGTCTTGTGACAAAATAAACGGTTACAAGTAATAAACCGCCCCCGATAATCAGATATTTGATAGGAAATTCTTCACCGATAATTGTAAGATATACACCGCCTGCTGTCAGCAACAATATCGCGGCAATCGCTATCAATAAACACAATGTGCTGAATGTATCCCAATAAATACCGGTCGGCTCAATAACGGTTGCAGTCCTTTCTTCGGTAATTTCCAGACTTTCAGGCGCAGGCAATTTACCACTGGCAATAAACGGCAATTTACCGGCTTTCCCCAAATCCTTAAGCGAAGTATCCAAATCCGCATAATCACGTTGCACCAAGCCTCTGTCACCGACACTTAAAGCCGGCATCTTCAGCAATTTAGCATAATCTTCCCAAATCAAACGGATATTTTTATTGTTGGTTGAGATATAAAGCGGCACAATCTTACTGGCATCCTGATGATAAAGGTCAATAATATACCGATTCTTATTAAACAAACCGGACTGTACAAACAAGACGCGCAAACGAACACCGATATAATTACTCAGCGGTTCGGAAAAACTGTGTTTAACGCCGACAGCCGGACGATAAATAATCTGAAATTCTTTGCCGTCAAAGCTGAATTTTTTATATCTGACAAACGAAAAAACGGAATAAATAAACAATCCCAAACCGATAAGCACAATAAAAAATGCAAACAACTCTACCATTATAAAGGATTGTTCACTGCCTTTTCCAGCCTTAAAAAAGCTCAACAGCTCAAACATTCCGAGTGCGAGTAATGCCAGACCGAAAAAGCATCCCCAAAAAGACCACACAACAGAAGATCTGTCGGCCACACTTATCGGTGCTTTTCTTAAATCAAACTTAAGCTTGGAACTAAAATGATCAGGCACATGAACTAACATCAAAATATCTCCCAAAACAAAAAACTTATCCTTATTATATACAGCAAAAAAAAATATTCACTAACTTTTTTAAAGGTTATCAAAAAAATGTTTAAAACTTCGCTTGTCTTTCCGATATTTTTTTGTTAAAAGAAACAAAGAAAGGAACAAAATGACAAACGAACAGTGTCAAAATTGCGGTGGTTGCGCCCTGCGTGGTTTAGATGAAAAAACCTATCGTCAAACCAAAGTTATTGATTTTAAAAACACTTTATCACAAATCAAGTTTGCAAATCCCCAATATGATACTCCGATATTCATAGAAGACGGGCAACGTCGCCGTGCCGATTTAGCATTTAGTTATGAGAAAAAATCCCTAAAATTAGGCTTCAACGAGCAAAAAACACATAACTTGATAGATATAACACACTGCCCGATGTTGGATTCGGCACTTAATGATTTTTTAGAGCCGTTGCATCGTTTTTTAACTGAACTTTGCCAAATTTCCATTACCGTCAAGAATAAGAAAAAGTTGACAACCGCCTATATTCACAGCGGCTCCGTGCAACTGCTACACGCCGATAACGGTATAGATATTTTGTTACATATAGAAACAGCCCCACAGTTGGAACATCGTCTGTTGGTTGCGGATTTTGTAAATGCAATCCCAAACATTTGTCGTTTTTCTTGGCAAATCAAAAATACTCTGCCTGAAACTGTTGTAGAAAAAATTGCTCCTGAATTACATATTGCTGATTGCATCATAAAAATCCCGCAAGGTGTATTTTTACAGGCCTCTAAACAGGCTGAAACTATGATGATAGCAAAAGTTTTAGAGTATATGGATAATACCCGTGGCAAAATGGCAGATTTATTTTGCGGTCTTGGCACATTTACTTATCCGTTGGCAAAATTGAGCGGTAACGAACTTATTTCCGTCGATTCGTTTGCGCCGTCATTAAAAGGCTTAGAGCAAGCGCTGAATTTTAACCAAATCCATAACGTCACCGTCATCAATAAAAATTTGTTCAAATATCCCTTAGACGCCGCGGATTTAAAAGATATAAAAGCTTTAGTAATTGATCCGCCGCGCGCCGGTGCGCACGAGCAATGTCGCGAGATTGCAAAATTATCCCCAGAACAGCAACCGGAAAAAATCGTTTTTGTATCGTGCAACCCCAAAACCTTTGTATATGACGCCGAGTTATTGATAAATGCCGGATATGCGTTTGCACGTGTTACTTTAATTGACCAATTTGTTTATTCCAAACACGAGGAGCTGATTGCTCTTTTTACCCTAACCCCTAAAGATAAAGGAGAATAAGATGATAGAAAATATGAAGTTGCATAAAATGGCAAACGCCATCCGCTTCTTAAGCGCCGACGCCATTAATAAGTCAAACTCCGGTCACCCGGGTATGCCTTTAGGCATGGCAGATGTGGCAACGGTCTTGTTTGCGGAATATATCAAGCTGCATCCCGTTGCGCCAAAATGGTTTGACCGCGATCGGTTTATCTTGTCGGCAGGGCATGGCTCTATGCTTTTATATTCTCTTTTATATTTAACCGGTTACAAAGATATTTCGCTTGATGACATTAAAAACTTCCGTCAGTTCGGGGCCAAAACGGCAGGTCACCCCGAATACGGTCATCTTGACGGCATTGATATGACCACCGGTCCGTTAGGGCAGGGCATATCTTCGGCTGTCGGTTTTGCCGCCGCTGAGAGAATGTTAAACGCGCGCTTTGGCAACGACCTTTGCAACCACTATACGTATGTCATCTGCGGTGACGGCTGCTTAATGGAGGGGATTTCCGAAGAAGCCGCCTCACTTGCCGGACATTTAGGGTTAAACAAGCTCATTGTCTTTTGGGATAATAACAACATCACCATAGACGGCACGGTTGATAAAGCCAATTCCACCGACCAGTTGGCAAGGTTTAAGGCAATCGGTTGGAACACTTTATCCATAGACGGACATAATTATGATGAGATAAGGAAAGCGATAGAGACCGCACAAAAGTCTGATAAGCCGACCCTGATTGCCTGCAAAACGATTATCGGTTACGGTGCGCCCACCAAGTGTGGCACATCAAAGTGTCATGGCTCTCCGTTAGGTGAGGAAGAAACCGCCGGTATGCGTCAAAAGTTAAATTGGAATTATGCGCCGTTTGAAGTGCCAAGCGAAATATTAAACGACTGGCGTCAAACTCAAAACCGCAATCTCCCCGCTTATGATGCGTGGGTAAAAAATGCCGCGGCAAAAGGCAAACCTTTCCAAGACTTTATTGCCGATAAGTTGCCGAACGGTTGGAACAGAGGGTTAGAAGAGCTAAAGAAAAAGGCTTTGTTGGAAGATCCCAAAGTTGCCACCAGAAAAGCCTCAGAGATGTGTTTGAAGGCGATTGTGCCCAATGTGCCGCAGATTGTCGGTGGCTCGGCAGATTTAGCCGCGTCAAACCTCACTTTTGTTGAAGGCTTAAAGACCATCACTAAATCTGATTACAACGGTAATAACATCATGTATGGCATAAGGGAACACGCCATGGGGGCGATTATGAACGGCATGAGCCTGCACGGCGGGGTTATCCCTTATGGTGGCACATTCTTTGTCTTTTCAGATTATTTGCGTCCGTCACAAAGGTTGGCAGCGTTAATGGGTGTGCGTGCGGTGTATGTGTTGACGCACGATTCGATTGGTGTTGGCGAAGACGGTCCGACACATCAACCGATAGAGCATTTAGCATCATATCGCGCCATGCCGAATATCTTGACCTTTAGACCGTGTGATGTGATAGAAACGGCGGAGTGCTGGGAGTTGGCGATAGCGGAGGAGCATCGTCCGAGTATATTGGCATTATCACGTCAGGGTTTGCCGTTAATGAGAAAGTCGGTTAATGAGAATTTATCTAAAAAAGGCGCATACATCATCTCACCTGCCCAAGGTGAAAGAGAAGCAAGTATTATCGCCACCGGTTCGGAAGTGCATATTGCGGTTGCGGCGCAGAAATTACTAAGAGAAAAAGGGATAGACGTTGCGGTGATTTCTATGCCGTGTATGGAGTTGTTTGAAGAACAGGATATGAAGTATAAACTGGAGGTATTAGGCAACAAACCGATTGTGAGTGTGGAAGCGGCATCAACTTTCGGGTGGAACAGATACGCGATGAAAACGATAGGGATAGATACGTTTGGGGCATCAGCACCGGCAGATAAGCTCTATGAGCATTTTGGCATCACCGCAGAGCACATCGCCGAAGTTGTCAAGTCTCTCCTTTAGACGTCATCGCGAACACCAATAATGCGCGCAAC
This sequence comes from uncultured Rhodospirillales bacterium, assembly GCA_902763185.1. Taxonomy (GTDB): domain Bacteria; phylum Pseudomonadota; class Alphaproteobacteria; order RF32; family CAG-239; genus CAG-267. Next base: position 82,492 of record CACWQT010000005.1, read on the forward strand.
ATCCTTATCTCCTCCCCTTTGAGGGGGGAGGATTAAGGTGGGGGTGACACTATCTCCCCCTCGACGGGGGAGATGTCGCGGAAAGCGACAGAGAGGGTGAAAATCAAAACGTCATCCCTTGAGCCGTGGCACACGGCGAAATCAGGGATCTTCAAATTAATTGCAAAAAGTTGTATTTATATTTTTTTATTGCATAGAAAAATTTTAAAGCTAACATAACCCTACATTTAAAATGAATGTCAAAGGAACTACTAATGCCAGGAAAAACAATTCAAATATTTTTGCCAGATGGAAACCCTAAAGGCGTGAAAAAAGCTTCTATAACAACAGATAAAATAGAAATAATTCAGATACCTAGAGCATCACTTACTGAAAATAACAAATTACTCGCTTTTAATGGTGTTTACATTTTGGTGGATAGTTTAAAAGTTGAAAAACCTGAAATTTATATAGGTAAAGGTGATGTAAAAAGTAGAACATATTCTCATGATAATAAAAAAGATTTTTGGAATATGGTTTTTGCTATTCGTTTAAAAGATGAAAATGGTTTTAATGATGCACATAATAGTTATCTTGAATACCATTTTGTGAAAAAAGCACATGATTTGAATCAAGCTATTATGAACGAAAATAAACAATTACCCAAATGCCCTAATCTTACAGAAGAGATACTTTCAGAATTATCTTATTACATTCAAACAATTGAAATACTCCTTTCAACATTGGGGCTAAAATGTTTTCAACCTTTAGAAAATAACGAGAAAACAGAAAAAGATATTTTCGTCTGTACAGATAAATATGAAAATATTGGAAAAGGCGAATATACTGAAGAAGGTTTTCTTTTGTACAAAGGAGCCATCTGCAATCTAGAATTACATAAAGGTACAGACAGAATACCTCAACGCGATAATTTAATCAATTCTGGATTGTTGAAAAAACAAGGAAATCACTACATATTACAAGAAAATAAACTTTTCTCATCTGTATCTTCAGCAGCAGCCATTGTATTAGGGAGAAGAGCAAATGGATGGGTGGAATGGAAGAATAGTGAAGGTAAAACATTAGACGAATTAGAAAGAAAACATTCTTAACTAAAATACTGTTTTCCCTATCACTTCTCCTCGTGTTGATAGTGTCGTTGTCCTGCCTCGCGCTTGTAATTAAAATCAAAATAATAATCGTCAAAATCATTGACTTTACTCTTATTTTTGTTATCGCGCTCTATGGATTTAAGCGCACGCCTATGCGCAAGGTTACGCGCTCCGCCTTGTGTTCCCGTGCGCCCGTCTGCCATAAAAGTCGTATCCACATAAACTTTCTTGTTCTTATACTTAAAGTAGTTCCACGCATGACCGCTACTCTTCTTTTGGCTCTTGGTAAGCGAATGTCCGGCAGGGTAGGCATACCCATGCACAATGGCTGCTTTAACACCGGCTTTTTTACACATTTCGGCAAATAGTTCCGCAAAATCACCGCAGATACCGACACGCGATTTTAAGAGCTCATTTGGATCCTGCCCGCGATACCCTTTAATGAGCTTGGTTGTTCCACCGTTATTATAAAGATATTCGTCGTAGTTGATGTGGCTGGCAATCCAATAGGCAATCATTTTGGCTTTATCATAGTCATCATCAAGCGGTTTTACTAAATGCGCTGTTAGCGTCGCAACATTATTCTCTACTTTGCGCGGCGTGTGCGTGGCAAACCGTTTAATGCGTGAGTCGGGGTAGTTGGTGGCATAGGCATTATTTGCAAAACTCACATTTAATGCAAAAAATAAAATCATTAAAAACAAACGCATAGCAAAAACTTTCGTAAAAAAATTCATAAAATATGATAAATCGCGCACGTTTAATTTTACGTTAAAAACACTTTTTTGATTAAAAACAATGACTTGACAAGTGGTATTATAATACCGTAAAATAAAACATTGAAAATGCGATAAATTTTTATGTTGACATTTAAAATCTTTCCCCTATATTGACTCCGAATTTTAACAATTTATTTTGAAAAGAGACCAAAATATGAATAATACATACGCAACAAAGCCGTCTGATATTACAAGAAAGTGGTATATTGTTGACGCAACAGACGTTGTTTTAGGTCGTCTTGCCGCTCAGGTTGCAAAAATCTTGCGTGGTAAACACAAACCTTACTTCACCCCAAACCTTGATTGCGGGGACTATGTTGTTGTTATCAATGCCGACAAAGTAAAATTGACAGGCAAAAAATTAACAGACAAAAAATATTATAAGCACACCGGTTGGATCGGCGGCATTAAAGAAACAACTGCCGGCAAGATTTTAGACGGTCGCTTCCCTGAGAGAGTAATTGAGAAAGCAGTTGAACGCATGATTTCTCGTAACCCGATGGGACGTCAACAAATGACAAAGTTAAAAGTATATGCAGGTGAAAATCATCCGCATGCAGCACAAAATCCTGAAGTTTTAGATATCGCATCTATGAACTCTAAGAATAAGAGGAGCGAACTGTAATGCCTAGAAAAAAAGTAGAATCTTTATCAGAGATTAAAGAAGCCGTTGTAGCAACCGCCGCAACTGCTAATACAGAAGCTAAAAAGAAGCCTGCTCGCGATAAACAAGGTCGTTCTTATGCCACCGGTAAAAGAAAAGACGCCGTTGCTCGCGTATGGATTAAGCCCGGTAAAGGTAATATCACCATTAACGAAAAGCCGATTGATGCATATTTTGCACGTCCGGTTTTGAAGATGATTATCAATCAACCGTTTGAAGTTGCTAACCGCGTTAATGAATTTGACGTTGTTTGCACAGTTCAAGGCGGTGGTTTATCCGGTCAGGCCGGTGCAATTAAGCACGGTATTTCTAAGGCTTTGAATGAATATGAGCCGGAATTACACGCTGTTTTGAAACAAGCCGGATTCTTAACTCGTGATGACCGTGTTGTAGAACGTAAGAAATATGGTCGCGCAAAAGCTCGTCGTTCTTACCAATTCTCCAAACGTTAATCCGAAAACCGTTTGCGAATTATACAAAAAAAGGAGCCGAAAGGCTCCTTTTTCTGTGTTCGATTCTTCTTGCATGCCCACCAAAATTGTGATATACTCCTCCTCGTTAGGACAGCAAAAGGAGGAGTTATGTCTTATAAACCGACGGTGTATGAACAAATAGCCACCGATATTTTAGATAATAAAAATATCTCGTATAAAAATTACGCAGAAGAACTAACCATGCGTGGGTGGGATGAAAACCATTTTAAAGCTTATGTCAAAGATTTGCTTTTTATCCGCGGTGTGATGAAAGATGAAAAACTGAGCCTTCGTGAAAAGCAAGCTGTTGTAAATGCCAACTATCCTTCAAGAATAGATATGGGTATGTTGCCGTTGACGTTCACGTTAACCGAAGAAGAAAAACAAATCGTTTTAGAAGCCGAAGACAAAGGACGTATCAAAGCAGGCGAAGTCATTACTTACGAAGGTTACTCTCGTCAAGTTGTTGGAGCGGATTTCTTAGATATGCCCAAGAACACCGATGCCTTTGTGGTCTTTTCCGGTCACCCCGGCGCCGCCGAACCGGCAGTTGTATCTTGGCTTAATGATTATCGCAAAACCGGTAAACCCAAGAAACTTATCTTTATCGGCTTATACGATAATCAAGGCAACACCAAATTTAATGACAGCGGTTACGAATATAATGTTGGCTCTGAGGCAGAAATGTATCGCCGTTATTTTAAGAAAATTGGTATTTCAGAAGAGATTATAAATCAATGTATTGTCACCCCGACCGATATTTCAACCGAAGATAACATTGCGGTGCTTGCTAAAATCCGTGACAAATATTTTCCGAAATCGCGCGATGTTTCGTTTGCGATGTTTGCCTACGCCTCATATCAAAAACGTATCGCTTCGGAATTTGCTTTCGGTTTTGAACAATTGGAAAAAGAAGGCAAAGTTAAAGGGACGAATTTTATTATCCCTGATGTGCCGGTTTTGCCCAAAAACAAACGTTATCTTTCATATGACCGCTTAGACGGCATCGCTCAAGACATCATTATCGGTAACTGCATGGCACACCCGTATCGCGTATATGCCGGCGGCAGGTTTGATTCCAAACTTGGAGAATATCCGGAAGAATATAAGGCTTTACTGCCGATTTCTCTAGTCTATTCTTATCCGAATGTGGCAAATGAACTGGCCGGAACAAGAACCGATGTTGCAACCATGCTCAAACTGCACCGCGGTTTGCAACACCACGCCTATGGGTGGGAAGCCCCGGGCAGAGTAGATAGAAGTATTCGTTATAATGTAATCAAAATTAAGCAACGACTATTGGCTGAGGGGCTTATCTCCGAAGAGTTGATGGCAAAAGGTGCTAAATTAAGCCGCAAAACCTTTTTAAAAGAGTTAAAGAAATTCTATGCGAAATTTATCAAACCGGAAGCTGTCTCAAAGCCGAAAAAAACGTTAGATGCACCGAATTTGGTTAAAAAAACACGTTAACATCAGCTAAAAACCGTTACTCTCGCTTAGCTCAATAAGCGAGAGTAAACTTTTCTATAAATCCTATTTACTTTTAAAACAAACCGTCCTAAAATCTCTTTTGCTTTAAAAACAACATTTAAGAATGGGGAATTATTTAAGATGTTAAAGAGAACAAAAATTAGTGATTTGCTAAAATCAGAAACAACCAAAGAGCAAGTTTTGGCAAAAGGGTGGGTAAGAACGCGCCGTGACGCCAAAGATTTTTCGTTTATTGAGTTAAATGACGGTTCAAGTTTAAAGAATTTACAAATTATCGCTAAAAATAATCTCCCCAATTATAATGAAATCAAAACCGTTTCAACCGGTTCATCAATTGCGGTAACCGGCGCATTAGTCGAGTCTCAAGGTGGCAATCAAAAATATGAAGTTGTGGCAGACAACATTGAGATATACAGCATTGCCCCTGAGGACTTTCCGATTCAAAAGAAAAAACACACAGATGAATACTTGCGCACTATTGCGCACCTAAGACCGCGTTCCAATAAATACGGTGCTGCTTTCCGTGTGCGTTCTGCATTATCTTATGCGATACATAAGTTTTTCCAATCCCGTGGTTTCAGTTATGTACATACACCGATTATCACCGGCTCGGACTGTGAAGGTGCTGGCGAGATGTTTCAAGTGACAACGCTTGATTTAAAAAATCCGCCGAGACTACCCAACGGTGAAATAGATTACAGCGAAGACTTTTTCGGCAAGCAGGCGCATTTAACCGTCTCCGGACAATTAAATGGTGAAATGTATGCTTGTGCGCTTGGTGATATTTATACTTTCGGGCCGACTTTCAGAGCCGAAAATTCCAACACCGCACGCCATGCCGCCGAGTTTTGGATGATAGAGCCTGAAATGGCTTTTGCGGATATTCACGATGATATGGATTTGGCAGAAGATATGGTTCGTTTTTGCGTAGAAGATGTGATGGCAAATTGTCCGGACGATATTGAACTGTTTGCCAAATATGTCGATCCGACCCTAATGGATACCCTAAACAATATCAAAAATAACAGCTTTGCCCGTATTACCTACACCGAGGCAATCGAAATTATGCAAAAGTCCGGCAAAAAATTTGAATACGCACCGGAATATGGCATTGATATGCAAACCGAGCATGAGCGTTATTTAGCCGAAGAATATTTCAAAAAGCCGGTAATTGTTCGCGATTATCCAAAAGAAATAAAAGCCTTTTATATGCGCATGAATGATGATGGTAAAACCGTTGCCGCTATGGATGTTCTTGTTCCGCGGATCGGTGAGCTTATCGGCGGCTCGCAACGTGAAGAACGCTATGAAGTGTTAAAGAACCGTATTCGTGAGCTTGGTATGCGTGAAGAAGATTACAGTTGGTATTTAGATTCGCGTAAATACGGCTCTGTCCCGCACGCAGGCTTTGGCTTGGGCTTTGAACGGATGATGATGTTATTAACCGGTATTGCTAATATTCGTGACGTTATTCCGTTCCCACGCACCCCGAAATCCTTAAATTTCTAGGAGAAAGGTATGATGAAAAATATTCTAACCCTGTCCCTATGCTTTCTGCTTTCAATACCGGCATTTGCAGAAGAGGCAAATACGGGAATTTCAGAAGAGCTGATAAAACAGATTGATGAGGAAAACACTACGAACGCTGAAAAACAGCCGGAAATAGAGATTATTCATAAAGTAGAACATAAAGTAACACCGTTGCCTGAATGTAACAATCCTATACTTTATGAAAAGACCAAAGAGTTCTTAAAAACTTATTTTGCTCAGTTTGGAAACCTAGGCACACTTTATCGCCGCCGCCAGTATTTTGTTATCAATAGCTTAGATAAGTTTATAAACGAAGATATATCTGCATATAAAACCGCAGAAAAACAAGCCATTGCAAATGCTATTGCAAACGTTGAGGTAAACTATAATTTGCAAGATGATAATTTGCGCTTATGCAAAAACACGTCAGAAAATCAATATGCTAAAGATACATACCTTCTGATATCTCCCAAAGATGACGGTTATGTTGTCCAGATATTGAACTTGATGGATAGACAGACAAAAGATGATTTGGATATTTCTTTCTTTTATCAGGATGCAGGCTTAATCTCTCAAGAATAATAAAACCACAACAGGAATAATATGAGCGAGAATAAAAGTTTAGTTGTTATAGATAAAAAGCCCAACCTCCCCATGGTGGTTGAGGAAAACGGTCTATATAACTATCTTGAAAAAATAAAGCAATTCCCGATTTTAACTGAAGAAGAAGAACAACAGCTGATTACGAATTTCCAACAAAAAGGAGATTTAGCCTCAGCCCAAAAGCTCATTACTTCACATCTTCGGTTGGCTGCCAAAATTGCGTTAACTTATCGTCGTTATGGTCTGCCGATGTCAGACGTTATCTCTGAAGCAAATTTAGGTTTGATGCAGGCGGTCAAAAAATTTGATACGAGCAAAAAAGTTCGTTTGGCAACTTATGCTATTTGGTGGATAAAGGCCGCAATCAACGATTATATTTTACGCTCTTGGTCTTTAGTCAAAATCGGTACCGTTGCCGCCCAAAAGAAACTGTTTTATAATTTAAGCCGTATTAAAGCGCGCTTGGGCTTATATGAAAATAAAGAGTTGGAGCCTAAAGTTGTCAAACAAATTGCCAATGAGCTGATGGTTGATGAAAAGGAAGTGACCGAGATGAACCGTCGCATAGGCGGAGATAGCTCGCTTAATGTCAGCATCGGTGATGATGAAGATGGGCGTGAAAAATTGGATATGGTGATAGATAGCCGCGAAAACATTGAGGCAAAGCTCGCCAATCGCGAAGAGCAACATTATAAAGCTAAGATTTTATCTGAGTGTATGCAACAGCTAAGTGATCGTGAGCAATATATCATTAAAAATCGGATGTTGACCGATAAACCGAGCACTTTAGATGAAATAGGTGAATATTTTCATATCAGTCGCGAGCGTGTGCGTCAGATAGAAAAGAAAGCTTTTGAAAAGTTGTCAGCCGAAGTCAAAAAGAAAATGGCGGCCTAAATGGATTTAAGAGAAGAATTGATTGAAGCCCTCATTTCCGCTCATATAACTTCGCCGCGGTTAGAAGCCGACATTATCCTAAAAAATGCCGCACCACAATATCCAGAAATATCAGAAGATGAAAAAAAAATCGCGCGAGAAATGTTAAATCGCCGCCTTAATCACGAGCCTTTAGATAAAATCATCGGCATCAAAGAGTTTTATAAATATCGTTTTAAAGTGTCATCAGATGTCTTATCTCCGCGTCCCGATACGGAACTATTGGTTGAAAAAGCTTTAAGACTGATACCAACGGATAAAACGTGTCGGATTTTAGATTTAGGCACCGGTTCAGGCTGTATTTTGATATCTCTTTTAAAAGAGTTTCCCAATGCCACAGGGGTAGGGGTAGATAAATCACCAGCCGCACTAGAGATTGCCGCAGAAAATGCTAAAAACTTAGAGATTACAAATCGTGTTGAGTTTATCAATCAGAGCTGGAACGATATCAAGTGGGAAAATAAGTTTGATATCATCGTTTCCAATCCCCCCTATATCCCGAGTGAAGAAATAAAAGCACTTGATGATGAGGTCAAAAATTATGACCCTTTATTAGCTTTGGATGGCGGCAAATCAGGCTTTGATTGCTACAATGAAATCGCCAAGATTGCACCTTCAATAATGCAAGATAATGCCTATATTTTGCTTGAAGTCGGCTACAATCAGGCAAAGCATGTCGCAGATATTTTCCAAAAACAAAATCTCAAATTGATTGAAATAGCCAAAGACTTGGCAAATATCAACAGATGCGTTATCTTAAAAAAATAAGTTGCAAAAAAAAAATAAGGAGTTATTATTTAGCTGTATTTGATGCTAAGAAATGAGAATAGCATTTGAATTTCCGTTTTTTAATGATTTGAATAATTTGTATAGGGCGCAAAGATCGTCCTTGAAGTAGGAATGTATGAAAAAACAAAATAACAGATTTCGTAATGGTAATAACAATAACGGTTATACCTTAAATTATAAGTTTGATAGTGTCAGTATTGCCGGTAAAATCAGCGGCACAGCACTGGATTTAATCCGTCGTTATAATGATTTGGCCAAAGAAGCGCAAGGAAATGGCGATTATGTGGATATGGAAATTTATCGTCAATATGCCGAGCATTATCGCAAAATTGTAACCGATATTAACGAGCGCCGTCAATCTCGTTATGAACAATCAAGAGCAGAAGAGAATACCACTGCTGAGGCAGAAGAAACTGCTCCTGCAGAAAATGAACAGACCGAAACTCCCGCAACACCAGAAGAAGCGCCTAACGGTTATGTAGAAACATTACCAGCATCAGAGCCGGTTAAGAGTTTTCAGGTTGTTGAAATCAGCGAAGAAAAAGAAGCAACAGCTCCGGCACCAAAAGCCAAGCGCATTTATCGTCGCCGCATGCCGATAACGTCCAAAACAGCCGAAGCATAATCTTTATGTCAAAGAGGGGGAGATACATGCCGTTTGAGATAGCTTTTGCCATTATATCTATTGCAATAATCGCAATCACATATAAAACCTATATGGGGTATGGAGATTATCCGTGGTATGTCAAACTGAGTTTTTTCTTTTTACTGATATTTAGCATCTGCGCGCCGTTTATCTGCTTTTTCCTAAAGCGCACGGCCGCGGCTGACAGTCTTGTATATTTGGCAAAACCTTTGTATTTTATGTTTGGTTTTGTTTTCTTTTTATTTGTCATTACATTTTTAAGAGATACGATTTGGACGGTTGTGGATGTTATTCGCCGCACTCCGATAGAAGAAATCAAACATCCTAAATACTTATCAGAAGTTAATCTAATAACTTTTATAGCCTGCTTGGTGCTATGTTTTTATGGCGTTTACGAGGCAGAAAAAGACGCCAATATTGTAACTTATGAAATTGCTTCCAAGAAAATCACACAACCAACCAAAGTGGTATTATTGGCAGACCTGCATATTGATACCGATGTCTCACCGAATTATGTTACCCATTTGGTTAACCGCGTCAATGCCTTAAAGCCGGATGCGGTGGTGATTGCCGGTGATATAGTAGACAATCGTCCAATAAAATTGGAAAAACAAATAGACGAACTCGGAAAGTTGGAACCTCAAGGGAAAGTTTATTTTGTATTAGGCAATCACGAATTTTATTCCGGCGCTTTGGAATGGGGTGTTGCTTTGGCAAAATTGGGCTTTCAGTTCTTAAATAACTACGGCCTCCGCTTAGATGACACCGGTATTTATATCGCTGGTATTCCGGACATTAACTCTGTGCAAAACACACGCATGAAGATTAAAGTAGATAACGCCCTTTATAATGCTAAAGAAGATGATTATCGGATTATGCTATCTCACACTCCAAAAATTACCGAGGGTATGAATAAAGACAACATAGACCTGATTTTAAGTGGTCACACTCATGGTGGGCAAATGTTTCCGTTTCACTTTTTTGCTAAGCAGGCAAACGAGGGGCGTTTAGCCGGTTTTTATGATATTGAGGGCATAAAGATGTATATCACCCGCGGCACACGCTATTGGGGGCCGCCGATGCGGATTTTAGCCCCATCGGAAATTACCGTCTTTAACTTTGTGCCGGAAGAAATCAATGCCGAGTAGTTTACTTAAACAAGCCTTAGATATTGCCACAACCGCTGATGTGAGCACTCTGCCTGATATGGCGGTTGTGTATAGCGTAAGCTATATGCCATCAGATAAGAATAAAAATGAAGCTTTTACCTTCATAGCAACGCACCCGAACGCTAAGATGCTGGATGATACCCCATGCGGCAAAGCGCTGATAGATTTAGGACTGGACGGTAAAGTAAACGAAGTTGGGGAAGAGATTACTCACATTTGGCGCATCGCTTCCGAGCGTTATATCAAAGCCGCCTCCGGCAACATCAACGCTTTTGTGGACGGGGCTGATGAGCGGAGCACTTTCTGTACCACTGAATTAGCCGAGATTATGCAAAACCCACACATCACCCACATCAACGGCATAGAAAAAGCCACATTCTTCCAAACTTTCAAACCCAAACACTACTAAAACACTTGCTCTCTCGTCGTTCTCAGTTCAACTTTCGGGAAGTCTTCTTTTGCCTTATTAAGGTGCCAAGCGTTACGTGCCAAAAAGACTGTTTCGCCGTCATGATCTTGCGCGATATTAGCTTGGTTTGTATCAATAAATTTATTCAAAACTTGCTTGTCATCAGAGGCAATCCAACGTGCCGTAAAATATTGTGTCGGCTCAAATACCACAGGGATATTAAACTCCGTGCGGATACGGTCGGCCATAACTTCAAATTGTAATACACCGACCACGCCGACAATCCACTCTGAGCCGATAACCGGCTTAAACACGCTGGCACCGCCTTCTTCAGCGATTTGTTGCAACGCATTTCCCAAATGCTTAGACTTAAGCGGGTCAAGCGCACGCACCGATTTTAAGAGCTCCGGTGCAAAACTGGGAATTCCCGTAAAGTGCAATTTCTCACCTTCTGTCAGTGTATCCCCGATTCTCAATTGTCCGTGATTGGGAATACCGATAATATCTCCGGCAAAAGCATCTTCAGCCAATTCGCGCTCTTGAGCTAAAAACATGACCGGCGTTGCCACCTTAACAGGCTTTCCGGTGCGTATTTGCGATAATGTCATACCGCGCTTAAAATGCCCCGAACAAATACGCATAAAAGCAATTCTGTCACGGTGTTTCGGGTCCATATTGGCTTGAATCTTAAAAATAAATCCGGTGACTTTGTTTTCATCAGCCTTAACCTCGCGTTCTGCCGCCGGTTGCGGGCGAGGCGAGGGCGCAAGTGCATGCAAACCTTCTAAAACTTCTTTAACACCAAAGTTATTAATCGCACTACCAAAAAACACCGGTGTCAAAGCCCCTGCCAGATAAAGGTCTAAATCAAAAGCGGGACAAAGCTCTTTAACCATCGTTACATCTTCGCGGAGTTTAGCAACCGCGTGTGCCGGCAAAAGTTCATCAAGTTTTTTATCATCAAGCCCTTTGCATGTTTCAATCACGCTGTTCATTTGCCCTTTGTTGCCAGTCTTATTCATCAAAATCAATTGGTCATTGAGCAAGTCATAACAACCCAAGAAATCTTTACCGCTACCAATCGGCCAACTTGCCGGACACACATCAAGCGCTAAAGTTTTTTCAATATCATCCAAGAGCAAAAACGGGTCTAATCCCTCGCGGTCCATTTTATTGATAAAGGTAATAATCGGGATATTACGCAAACGGCATACTTCAAAGAGTTTCTTAGTTTGTGTTTCAATACCTTTTGCCGCATCAATCACCATCACTGCCGAGTCAACTGCGGTCAAAACCCGATATGTATCTTCTGAAAAGTCCTCGTGACCTGGTGTATCTAAGAGGTTAAATGTTATGTTTTTATATTCAAACGTCATTACCGAGGATGCAACCGAAATACCGCGCTCTTGTTCCACTTTCATCCAGTCTGAGTGTGCACGTCTGTTTTCACCTCTGGCTTTTACCGCGCCGGCTTGCTGAATGGCACCGCCGAATAATAACAATTTTTCGGTCAATGTTGTTTTACCTGCATCAGGGTGCGAAATAATCGCAAAAGTCTTTCTTTTATTTATTGTATTTTCGGGCATATCAAACTCTTAAACTGATAATTTAACATTACGCGCATACTAGCAAAGAAAATGAAAAACGCAAGCAGAAAATAAAAATACCGAAAGCTTCCCCAAGATTCCTCTTGACTCCTATAATTTTCCCTCTATATTACACTCAAATTTTGATAACAAAATTAACACTCCGAGGAGTGCCGTCAGTCAGCGAGGGTTCGCACACTGGCGCAAATTTTTTTTATCAAATAGGTATAACAAACAAGGTAACTGAAATATGTTTGACGGATTAACAAATAAATTAAGCGGTATTTTCGCAAAGCTCGGCTCTCGCGGTATTTTGACCGAAAAAGATATCGAAGACGGCCTGCGCGAGATTCGCTTAGCTTTGTTGGAAGCAGATGTTTCGCTTCCTGTCGTCAAAGATTTTATGGCACAAGTCAAAGAAAAGGCTTTGGGCGAAAAGGTCATTAAGTCGATTCGCCCAGACCAACAGCTTGTCAAAATTGTTTATGATGAATTAGTACGTTTGCTCGGCTCAGATGAAGATACAAGCCTTAACTTCAAAGCTGTTCCGCCGGCAGTGATTATGATGGTCGGTCTCCAAGGTTCCGGTAAAACCACCACTTCTGCCAAGATTGCCTTGAAACTGAAAAAACACAAACGCGTATTGCTTGCCTCATTAGACATATATCGTCCTGCCGCACAAGAGCAATTAGCCCAATTAGGCGCACAAGTAGGCGTTGATGTATTACCGATAGTTGCCAAAGAAAAGCCGTTAGAAATTACCAAACGAGCTATTGAGGTCGGGAAAAAAGGTCTTTATGATGTGCTGATTTTAGATACCGCCGGTCGTCTGCAAATAGATGAAGTTTTAATGGATGAAGTCGCCGCGGTTAAAAAGCTTGCTAACCCGACCGAAACTTTGCTTGTGGCAGACGCACTTATCGGTCAGGAAGCTTGCAATGTTGCCAAAGAGTTTAATGAAAAAGTTGGTATTACCGGTCTTGTTCTAACCCGTATAGACGGTTCATCAAGAGCCGGTGCCGCACTTTCTATGAAGATGATCTCCGGCGCCCCGATGAAGTTTTTAGGAACCGGTGAAAAGCTTGAAGATATTGAAGAATTTCATGCAGACCGCTTAGCCGGACGCATTTTGGATAAAGGAGATGTCGTCAGTCTTGTTGAAAAGGCCGTTGAAAACATCGACAAAGCCGAGACAGAAAAAATGGCTAAAAAGATGATGAAAGGTCATTTTGACTTAAATGATATGTTAGCCCAAATGCGTCAAATGCAAAAGTTAGGTTCAATGTCAAGCATCATGGGAATGCTCCCCGGCCTTGCCAAATACAAAGAGCAAATAGAGTCCGTAGATGCCGACAGTATCGTTAAAAAGCAGGAAGCGATAATCCTCTCCATGACCAAACAGGAGCGTCGCAATCCTGATATAATCAAAGCCTCTCGCAAAAAAAGAATTGCCTCAGGCTCTGGTGTGGAAGTTCATGAAGTTAACAAGTTGCTTAAATCCTATGAGCAAATGTCAACCATGATGAAGAAGATGAGCAAGCTAGGGGGCATGGGCTCTCTGGCCGCTCATTTTATGAAAAAAAGTCCGTTCGGGGGCAATCCCTTCGGCGGGTTTAATAACAAATTTCCGTTTTAGACGGGATAAACGAAACAAATAATTTAGAAAGGAAAAAAATGACAGTTCGTATCAGACTTTCTCGCGGTGGATCAAAAAAGCACCCATACTATCGCGTTGTAGCAGCAGACCAAAGAGCTCCTCGTGACGGTAGATTTATTGAAAGATTGGGTTCTTATAATCCATTGTTACCGAAAGATCATCAAGAAAGATTAGTTCTTGATGTAGAAAAAGTAAAAGCTTGGTTGCAAAAGGGCGCACAACCGACCGAAAGATTGCAAAAGTTATTTTCAAACTTAGGTCTTTGTGAAGCACCGAAGTTACATGACCAACCAAAGAAATCTGCTCCAAAAGCCAAAGCTATGGAGAGAATTAAAGAAAAAGAAGAAAAAGCCAAAGCCGCTGCTGAGGCTGCAGCCGCCGCTGAAGCTGAGGCAAAAGCTGCCGCAGAGGCCGCTAAAGCTGAAGCTGCTGCACCTGCAGAAGAAGCACCTGCTGAAGCATAATTTTTCTGATTTGAATTTTATGTTTATGTTGCAAAAGGTAACTTAAATGAGTGAAAAGAGAGTTTGTTTAGGAAAGATTGTCGGTGTGCACGGCATCAAAGGCGAGGTCAAAGTCAAAAGCTATACCGCTGTTGATAAAAACATCGCATCCTACGGCACACTTGAAGATAATTTCGGCAAACAACAATTTGAGCTCAAAGTGACCGGACACTCAAAAGATTTACTTCGTGTCAAAATATCAGGCGTTGATGACCGTACCACGGCAGAGGGCTTGATAGGTAAAGATCTTTATGCACCGCGAGGTGTGTTGCCTGAGCTAAAAAATGAAGACGTCTATTATGAGGCGGATTTAATCGGGCTTAAGGTGCTTGATGAACAAAATAACGAGGTTGCCAAAGTGATAGGTTTTTATAACTTCGGTGCCGGTGATATTTTAGAAATCAAGCTCAAAACCGGACGTGCAGAAATGATACCTTTTAACAAAGGCTATGTTCCGACAATAAATCTTGATGAGGGCTATATTATTGTTGCGTCATTAACAATGCGTTTTCTTGAGGATGACGAGGGCGCGCCATGCTAAAGGTTAAAGTCTTAACCATATTTCCGGAGATATTTCCGGGGTTTTTGGGTTATTCATTAACCGGCAAAGCGCTTGAAGAGGATAAATGGAGCTTAACCGCGGTCAATATTCGTGACTATGCTTTTGATAAGCATAAATCCGTAGATGACACACCATGTGGCGGCGGTGCGGGGATGATTATGCGGCCGGACGTTTTAGGTCGGGCAATAGAGGCTAATCATACCACAGGTAAGATAATTTATATGTCACCTAAGGGCACACCATTTACCCAAAAAAAAGCTCATGAACTATCTCAAGAAAGCGAATTAACCATTATCTGTGGTCGGTTTGAAGGCATAGATGAACGCGTCATTGAAGCTTATAACATAGAAGAGATAAGTATCGGTGATTACATCTTAACCGGCGGCGAGCAGGCTGCTCAAATAATGTTAGATGCCGTTGTTCGCTTGCTCCCCGGCGTATTGGGTAATGAGGACTCTCTTTCAGATGAGAGTTTTGAAAATTATCTTTTGGAATATCCGCAATACACGCGTCCGATAGAGTGGTGCGGAAGGGTAGTTCCGGAGGTCTTGCTTTCCGGACATCATCAAAAGATAGAAGAATGGCGCAAAGATAAAGCTATTGCAACCACAACAGCCAAACGACCTGACTTGATGAAAAAATATCTTGATTCTCAAAATAGTTAGGTATATAAAGTAAAAAATTTTATAAAAAGGTAAAACTGATGAACATTTTAGAAAACATTGAAAAAGAGCAAGTTGCCAAGTTGACGGAAGGTAAATCTATTCCTTCTTTCAAAGCCGGTGACACCCTTAAAGTTCACACCAAAGTTAAAGAAGGTGATCGTGAACGTATTCAGATTTACGAAGGCGTTTGCATCGCTCGCAAGAACGATGGTTTGAATTCATCATTTACGGTTCGTAAGATTTCTTTTGGTGAAGGCGTAGAGCGTGTATTCCCGCTTTATTCTCCAAACGTTGCCAAAATCGAAGTTGTTCGTATCGGTAAGGTAAGAAGAGCCAAATTATACTTCTTGCGTGCTTTGCGCGGTCGTTCTGCTCGTATTGCTGACGATTTGTCCGCCCAAACCAAAGCAAACAAAGACTAAGGCATTGCTCATAGGTAATATTAAAACCCCCGCCGAATTAACGCGGGGGTTTTAGTTTGTCAAAATTAAATCTTGTTTTTTTTATTTATTTGCCTATAATAATACACAATATATAGTGTTTTATCAGTATAATTATAAATAAAAATTGCTTATGTCGCAGAGTATTAACAAAAAAATTGATTTTCTGAAGGATTGTGAGGCTCATCACCAAGCAGTTCAGAACCACCGAGAACGAGTAATGGCTCAACACATGGGGCATATGGACCGTGTCTTAGCAAGTAAAGAAGCGTATCGTCAGTATCGACAAACGGGTAATCCCGCCGAAATTAACAGGCTCAAAAATCTGGGCATTTGGGTGGATACAGTCCTGTAAACAATCTGATCGGATACTAAAAAGAGAATGCTCTAAATTAAAACTCCGCCTAAGGTCATTAACCTTAAGCGGAGTTTTTGATTTTACAGAATATTACTTCAAGCTGTTAATCTTATTTTGCAAATCCTGAAGACTACGTCCGCCGAAGTTTTCTCCATTGATAAGTATTGCCGGCACGCCGTTAATCCCCAATACTTGCGAGAGGGCATCAATATCCTGAACACCGCGACGAATGCTCTTTTCTTCAATCATCTTTTGGATTTCATCAATATTTAAGCCCTCATCAACAAGAATTTTATTGATTTCTTCCTCGTTCATATTAGGCAACGTCATAATCCCGTTAAACACCTCTTTAAATTTACCTTTCTTCGCAGCAGCAATAGAAACCTTTGCCGCGTATGGAGAGTGTTCGCTGATAAAGAATAACGGGTTAAAAACAAATCTGACATCGGGATTGTCTTTCATCAACTGAGACATAACCGGCGCCAATGCTTTGCAGTGACCGCAGGCAAAGTCAAAGAACTCAATCACTGTGACTTTTGCATCTTTCGGTCCGACAGAAGGGGATATTTCATTATTTTTCATCTCATCCCAATGGTCAAGATAGATTTTGTTTGAATCTTCTTCTGCCTTTTCTTCCGTTTCTTTGGATTCTTTGTCATCACCCGCTACGCTTTTATTCTTAAATACATCTGTGCCAGCCAAAATTTCTGCAACTGCATTAGCGTTATGACGAATGTAATCATCTAACAGTGCCGGATTATTTGCCAAGTAATCGTTGATTTTAGCACCTAATTCTTCGTCAGAAACCATCGTAAAGTTTTTAATTGTTGCCCCGAAACTGTCATCTTTGGCAATAACTTCCAAAATTTGATGTGAATTATTGCTGATATACTTTTCAATTTGCTGATGAAGCTGCTGTTCATCCATAAAAGTATTCTTTGTCTGTCCGTTAGCATAAATCACCGCTCCGGCACCTAATGCACCCAGAGCCACAACAGCCAAAGCACTAACTATCTTATTCATATCATACTCCCAAAAAATGAAATCTGCCAAACACTATATCATTTCAAAAGATTTATGCAATCATTTTTTTATTATCCGATAAAAAACGGGGCTGTTGCCAACCCCGCTTTAACAAAATCTGATAAATATTATTTCAATTTATCAATAGCCGCTTGGATCGGACCTTCATCAATAGCAACCAAAGATTCGCCATTGATAATCAAAGTCGGAACGCCACGAACTTCAACTTTTTGTGACAAATCGGCAATTGCAGAAAGTGCCTTTTTGATTTCATCACTTTCCATAATTTCTTTTGTCTTTTTAACATCAAGTCCGGCTTTCTTCAAAATTTCATCAATTACTTCAGAAGTAACTTGACCGTCATGTGTTAAGAAAGCTTCATAAACTTCCAAGAACTTACCTTGCTTGTTAGCAGCCAAAGCAGCCTTAGCAATCGGCATAGAACCTAAGAAAGTAACCGGTTTAAATACAAACTTAACATCTTTGTTGTTCTTAATAACTTTCATCAACTCAGGAGCCAAACGTTTGCAGTAACCGCAGTTGAAATCAAAGAATTCAACAATGGTAATTTTTGCATTCTTCGGCCCGATAAACGGAGAGTTATCAGCTTCGCTTAATTCTTTCCAGTTAGACTTGTAATTTTCGGCAACACGCTTCAAAGCTTCTTCTTGCTCTTGCTGAGCAGCTAATTCCAAAGCCTCACGGATTTTAGATGGATGTTCAATTAAATAATCTTCTATCGCTTGATTCAAATCTTGTGAACCTGCTTTGGGTGAAGAATTGCCGGAAACATGGGCTGCCAAAGCAACAGAAACCACGACACTGGCAATCACAGAAATTAAAATAGTGATAATATTATCTTTTTGCATAATTCTCATTCCTTAAAAAATGTTATAACGCTTAAAAAATATCTAAAAAAAAAATAAATGCAAGGCAAAATAAAAATATGTTGACAAAGAACCGAAACTTTAAAAAAATACTGACGAGGGATGAATAGAAAGGAAGCAGATGTTTAACTTAAAGATATCATTATTTGCGCGCACACGTGAGTTGGAACATTTAATTGACCGTCAACACGATAAAATTATAGAGATGGCGATGATGTTTAAAGATGCCATAGACATATATTTGAAAGAAAAACGAAGTGAAAGCTATCGCCAAACCAGTAAAAAGATAAAAACCATTGAGCAAGAGTCGGATAGGATTCGCCGAGATATAGAGCGTCGTCTATATGAACAGAACCTAATTCCTGATATGCGCGGCAGTATTTTGCAGTTGGTTGAAAACTTAGACAAGGTGGTTAATTTGTTTGATGAAGTGGCGCACAAATTTTATATAGAACGCCCTGATATTCCGGAAAAATATCACAATCAGCTAAAGAAACTTGTTCGTGAGGTCTCGGATTGCGCCGAAAATATGGCAATTTCTTCGCGCGCTTTTTTTAGAGATTTAGTGACCTTACGCGACTATTCCAAAAAAGTTTATTTACTGGAGCATCAGAGCGATAAAACTTCCGCTCAGTTAAGAAATGATGTTTTTGATTCTGATTTGGAATTGGCGCAAAAAATTCAAATCAATACCTTTGTCGAAGAAGTGGCCGATATTGCCGATCTTGCGGAAGACTGCATTGACGCATTGTTGATTTTTGCCATTAAACGGGAAATATAGTCAATGCTCACTTACCTTTTCTTTTTATCAAGCGGTTTATTTTTAGGGTGGTCAATGGGGGCCAATGATGCCTCTAACATTTTTGGCACTGCAGTCGGCACCAAGATGTTACGTTTTTCGGTTGCCGCCCTGATTGCCAGCATATTTATAACTTTAGGCTCGGTCATTAGCGGACAGAACACTGCCGATACATTAAATACTTTAGGTAGCATTAACGCTCTTCCAGCGGCTTTTGCCGTTTCTTTATCTTCAGCCTTAGCTGTTTTTTTAATGCTAAAATCGGGCATCAGCGTTTCCATTTCTCAAGCCATCGTCGGCGGTATTGTCGGCTGGAACTTATATACCGATAACCCGACCGATATGACTGCATTAACCAAAATTTGCAGCTCTTGGGTAATCTGCCCGATTATCTCGGGGATAATTGCCGTCTGTTTGTATCTGGGGCTTAAAAAACTTTTGCATTATAATAAAATGCATATTTTATGGCAAGATTGGATTGTCCGTATCGGTATGATTCTAACCACGGCTTTAGGTGGCTATGCCTTGGGTGCAAATAATATGGCAAACGTTGTCGGCGTGTTTATCGATTCGTGTATTTTTACGCCGATAAAACTAGGTAATTTTTATACTTTAAGTAGCGTGCAGGTGCTATTTTTATTAGGTGGCATAGCTGCAAGCGTCGGCGTATTTACTTATTCTAAACGAGCCATCAAAAATGTCGGTAAAAATCTGTTAGCCTTTTCTCCGATAGTCGCGTGGATTGTCATCTTATCACAATCACTTGTATTAATAATGTTTTCCTCAAGTTCTTTTGCCGCATTTTTAACCTCACTTCATTTACCACCGTTGCCGGCCGTTCCTGTTTCAAGCACGCAGGCAGTGCTAGGTGCTATTGTCGGTATTGGCTTAGCCAAAGGTGGCAAAGGTATCAAATGGAATTTGGTGCTAAAACTAATGTCCGGATGGGTGACATCCCCTTTAATCGCTTTAGTACTGAGCTACATCACCTTATCCTTTATGGAAAATGTTTTTAGGCAAACCATTATCATACCCTAGGAGATATCAATGTCGCTTTTAAAGACCTTATATCAAAAGTTGCCGCCGGTTCTATTGCTGACGCATTTGGCGTTAGGGCTGATATATTGTCTTTATGTTGTTTGGTTTACAGATACCTTAGGTGGAGACACGCTAGAACATATCCATTGCTCGTGGTTGGTTTATGCCAATTTTGTGCCGTATCAGGATTTCTTTCAACATCATAATCCATTGCTGTGGTATTTGTTTGCGCCTTTTGTCGGGCTTCACGCCAAAGGGCTTGATGATAATCTTATAACCGCCGGTGTGTTGACCGCTGCCATTTTGGTATCGTTCTTAAACTACCTTTATTTATACCTTATCACCTCAAGGTTTTTGACTGATAAATTAGGTGGTATCACAGCCGCTGCGATTGCGTTTACCCCGTATGTCGTGCTTTCGGTTATTCATTTCAGACCGGATAACTTTATGATGACGGCTTTTTTTGCCGGTCTTTATTACTACTTTTGCTATATCAAAGACAAAAAGCTCTGGCAGTTAAGCTTAGCGTTCCTTCTGTTCTGGTGTTCATTTATGTTTTTGCAAAAGATTGTGTTTACGCTGGCGCTTTTAGGCGTGATTACATTCGTTTTACTTTATTATAAAAAAATTCGCTTATCAGACCTGTTGTATGCACTAATGCTTCCGGCTGTTTTAAGCCTCGGGTTTGTTGCATATTTAATCTACCACGATATTTTATGGATATGGTATCAATCCAATTTTATCTTTAACTTACACATTCCCGAATTATTCACTGACCGCCGTATCGGTATCATTTGGCCGGAGTTGCAGCTATTATTGACTGGGTCTGTATTAGCACTTATTTTCTGTTCTAAAGGAAGTAACGTTTATTTCAAAATCTTGGCGATAATTTTTATCTCCGAAGCCTTGCAACGCTTGTTGTATTTCTCGGCATTTGCCTATTATTTTTATCTTTTGATATATACCGCCTCAATTTTAAGCGCTGTCTTTTTAAGTCGCTGCATATTCAAGCGCGCTTATGTTTCAACCTATGTCTTAGCAATAGCCTTGTTTACTTGTATGTATAAACCGGCGATATACGAGGGCAACATCGGCAATCGGGTAGGGCGTTTTTACGAACCGCTTAATAAGCAGATTGTGCGTCGCACCACGCCTTGCGATTATGTCTTAAACGGAGACGGCACGATTTATAATTTATATAACCGTGACCCGCATTATTACTGGAATTTACTGGGGCAAATGGATGTCATCGGTGCCAAAGTCGGTATCCGCCCCTTAATGAACATCAATCAGGTAATAGAAACAAAGAAACCTAAAATCATCAATGTCAAACCTTATTATGACAAATACGCTAAAGAGCGTGGGTATGATATCATTGTTCATCTTCCCGATATGAATATGATAAATCTTTATTACAAACCGCTTGATCCGGATTCTGATTTATACATCTTAAAGCCGGAGTTTGCACCGGTTAAATGCGAGGTGGACTATAAAAAGAGATATTACAACGCGCACGACTAGCGGCAGAGTTTTGCGAGTGCTTTAATTCTATCCTCTGTTTTTGGGTGGGTGCGGAACAGATTTCCCAATCCCCGCAAGCCGCTGAACGGATTAACGATAAACATATGTTCTGTTGCAGGCCTTGCCGTATTATTAAACGGAATAGTCTTGCTTCCGTTCTCCAATTTTTGCAATGCACTCATCAGATATTGCGGATTACCCGAAAATTTAGCACCAGCCTCATCAGCCATATATTCACGTCTGCGAGAGATAGTCATTTGGATAATCACGGCAGCAATCGGTGCCAAAACACTGACTAACAGCGCAAGCTTGCTCACGCGACATTGCTGATTATTTCGACCGGTTCTCACCCCAAACATCCTGATGATATTGGTAATTGCACCGGCAAAGACAGCAGCAATCGTGCTGATAAGAATATCTCGGTGTTGAATGTGCCCCAACTCATGCCCCAAAACACCCCTGAGTTCATCATCAGTCATCATATCAAGTAAACCTTCGGTGCAGGCAACAGCCGCGTGCTTAGGGTTACGTCCGGTCGCAAAAGCATTCGGTTGCTGTTCCGGCACAATATAAACGCGAGGCATTGGCAACTCGGCGCGTTCAGCAAGTTCTCTGACAATTTTATAGAGTCTGGGATTATCTTTCTCCTTAACCTCTTTGCATTTGTAGGCTTTAATTACCATTTTATCTGAGAACCAATAACTGTATAAGCTCAATACCGCAGCAACTCCAAAGCCGATAAGCGCACCTTGTTCATTACCAAACATCCGACCGACTTCTGTAAAAAGCCAAATTAACAAAAAAATCAACAATCCCGTCTTAAAATTATTACTCAGCATCGTAGTTCCTTTCCAAAATATATAACGCTCAATACCCCCATTCGCCCAAATATGCAAGAAAATAATTTTCCCCGATAATTTGCCGTTGACATTAAATTAAATTTTGTCTAAACTACCGCTCAATAACAAATTATGATGTCGCCAATGGCAATTATGATGTCACAAAAGTTACCGAAAACACTAACTTAAAATTATTATATTATGACAACAATCTTTGCAATTGCAACATTAGGTGTAGCTTTATTTGCTGTGTGCGCACTGGCAATCTGGCTCACCAAAGAGAATGAAAAGGAGGAGAAATCCTCATGTAACAAACAGGAGAAATCCGAGGATGAAAAGGATACCTTCTACCCCCACATGTATATGGATGGCGGTGGTTTGTGGGGTGACCCGTTCAGTCCGTTTTCTCCTTACAATCACCTGTAAAAAAAGGAAGGTTCTAGACCTTCCCTTTTTTTTACTTTTTCTCACGTTGCTTTTTGGCAATTCGTGCGCTTCGTTGCGATTGTCCGCAGGTACGCTTTGCGAGATGCTTTGGATTACTTCTGTCACCATTTCTGTCTGCAAGAGCAATCGTAGCCGGAACGGCTGGAGACGCATCTTCAACAGGCTCATCAATAGGGACAACATGTTCCACAACAACGGGATGACCGAGACCGTCACCCACAACATACTTCACACTACGCTGTTTACGACCTTTACTCATAATAATTAAAATTTAGTGAAACAAAAATTGTTATAAAAATATCAACTAGGTGCAAAAATAACAATAACCAAAGCAGAAGTCAAATATTTTTTCTCTCAATTTAAAATCTCCTCCTCACCAACAGAGGCTTACCCATTAAACTCTCCTCCCCCTTGAGGGGCTCGCAAAGCAAAAACAATCCAGTGAATTGTTTTTGCCGAGAGCTGTAGATGTTGTTAGGCGGCGACTTTGCGGCAACGCAAACCAAGCCGGCGTTACAACTTCTTGCCCGAAGCGAAGTTGGCAAGCGTGTTAGCGCGCGCCTTACGGAGCAAGAGGACTAGGGTGGGGGTGAAAATCCATAGCGTAGTTGGCAAGCGCATAAAGCGCGAGCCTTACGGAGCAAGAATGTCAGCGGAGCCGTCAGATAGGGTGACAAAAAAACCATCATTTTAAGTCCTATCTCCCCCTTGACGGGGGAGATGTCGCTGAAGGCGACAGAGAGGGTGACAATTAAACCATCATTTTAAGTCCTATCTCCCCCTTGACGGGGGAGATGTCGCTGAAGGCGACAGAGAGGGTGAAAACTTCGCTCCGACATTATTGCGAGCGCTTACGACGCGTGGCAATCCTTTAAAATCCAACCGCGTCATCCTGAACTCGTTTCAGGATCTCTTATTCATACGTCTTATGAAGAACGAACTGCATAACCTATTATTTTTAAAGCATTATCACCGCATAAAACGCCCCCCGTTTTCACTTAATTTTCCTCCTCAAAACCCACTTTATTAACAAACAGTTAATTTTTTAAAAAATATTTTTGACTTTAAATCCCCATTAAATACAATCAAGACATTCCAAACTGTGGGAACGATACATATATCCATAGCGCGGGGACAAATTTGTTTAATACGTATTATATATAAGGAGTTTATCTCATGAGATATACAAAATCCGCCTTAGGTTTATTAAACGCACAATACAGAAGTGTATTAAAGAAGTGCCTTTTGATAAACCTCGGGCTTTTTGCGCTTGCCGCAATTTCCGCCACACCGGCACATGCAGCAAGTGAGGCTGAAATTGTAGTAAAGATTAACGGTAGTAGTGATATAACATATGGAACGGTAAAGGAAGGCACAACCAACGGCACAATTAATATAAAGGCAGATGCAATCGGTGTAGATGCTGACATTCCAGTTCATGGCTTAGGTTCTGCAGCTTATAAAAATGATACCGATTTTGATGCTTTCGGAGCCGCCGCCGCTGTTCAAGGCACCACCACAGAAACAGTTAAAAGCGTAGATGATAAAGTTACAGCATTAGATACACGTGTTACGACAGCTGAAGGCAAGATTTCAACATTAGAAACAACAGTTGGTGATTCAACAAGCGGTTTGGTAAAAGACACGGCAGATTTGAAGACAACCGTAGGTGATTCAACAAGCGGTTTGGTAAAAGACACGGCAGATTTGAAGACAACCGTAGGCGATTCAAGTAAAAGACACGGCAGATTTGAAGACAACTGTAGGTGATTCAACAAGCGGTTTGGTAAAAGACACGGCAGATTTGAAGACAACTGTAGGTGATTCAACAGGCGGTTTAGTAAAAGACACGGCAGATTTGAAGACAACTGTAGGTGATTCAACAAGCGGTTTGGTAAAAGATGTTGCGGGTAATACAAGTTCTATCAGCGCATTAGAAACAACCGTAGGCGATTCAACAGGCGGTTTAGTAAAAGACACGGCAGATTTGAAGACAACTGTAGGTGATTCAACAAGCGGTTTAGTAAAAGACACGGCAGATTTGAAGACAACCGTAGGTGATTCAACAAGCGGTTTGGTAAAAGACACGGCAGATTTGAAGACAACTGTAGGTGATGCTTCTAGTGGTTTGGTAAAAGATGTGGCTGACCTAAACACATGGAAGACAAATCTTGCCACTGCAAACGGTGTGGCTGATGCTGTTGACGGTTCAAACATCAAAGCCGGCTCAGTTGCAAAAACAGCTTTGGCATCTGATGTTCAAACCACATTAGGTAATGCTGATACGTTATATACCAACTTAGGTGGTGTAACTGCAACAGCCACTGAGTTAAACTATATGAGCGGCGTAACATCAGGCGTTCAGGCACAATTGAATGGTAAGCAAGCAACAATTGACTCAGGTAACAAATTGGATGCTGATTTGGTTGACGATAGTACATCAACAAATAAGTTTGTAACTGCAACTGATAAGACAACTTGGAATGCAAAGCAAGAACAAGTTATTGCCGGAACAGGTATTTCATTAGCCTCTGACAATAAAACGATTTCCGTATCCGGTTTGACTACCAGTGAATTTGCTGCTGGCACGGTTGTTTCTACAGCAATTGATGCTGGAGCTGGAGCTAGTGATAAGCTTGCAAGCACTGCCGCATTAGGTGCAACCCGCACAGCAATTAACTCTGATATTGCTACAGCTTTAGCAACAGCAAATACAAATATAGATAATGCGATTACCTATGATTCAACATCAGGTCTTATCACATTTAAGAATTCAGATGGTACGACTGTTGATTCTACCGCTTATTCTAAAGATAAAGCTGATTTAACCTTTGCCGGCTTAGCGGCTAGCAATACATTTAGCAATAGCAATACCTTTAATGGTGGTGTGACGATGACACAAGGCCTGTCAATCACCGGTGGAACACTCTCTACCACAGGTAATGCTACCGTTGGTGGAACATTGGGTGTAACCGGTGCATTAACGGGCTCAACCGCAACATTCTCCGGCAAAGTTACTTCAGTTGGTTTAGATGCCGGCGCAGGTGCTATCCAAACCACCGGTGCCTTAAAAGGTGCAACATTAGAAACAACCGACAATGCAACTGTTGGCGGTGACTTAGATGTAGCTGGTGATGCAACTGTTGATGGTGATTTAGATGTAACCGGAGATATCAGTGCTGATAATGGCATATTTAACGGAGATGTTGATATTACTGGTGATTTAGCTGTAACAGGCGATTTAAGTGCAGACAATGCAACCGTTACAACATTAAAGATTGGTAGCTCTGCCGCAGTAGATTCAGTTGATGATGGCTCTGCAGCATTGACAAGTGGCAATGCAACCACCTTAGCCTCAACCGCTACGGTATTAAAGAGTGCCGAAAATGCCACATATACCGGTGCAACAGTTAAAGGAGCATCTCCTGTTCCAGCAACTTTGAAAGATGCAATTTCAACAACCACAGCATCATTGAACAATATCTTGACAACAGCAGGTGATGAAGTTGACTCCGCCAAAGTTGATGTTCAATGGGGTGGCGTTGACAGCACATTGAAGACCGCTTTAGGAGCAGGCTTTGCCGCTGATGGCAATGAGATTGACGCAGGCGATTCTGTAACAACTGCTCTATCTTCTTTAGATACTGCAATCGGTGATAGAACAATCACAAGTGCTAACAGCGCAATCAATACCGCTTTGGCAACAGATATCTCAACTGCTGTTGCAAAAATCGGTGATGAAATCGGCACACAAGCATATAGCAACACCGCTAGCGTTAACTACAATGCGATTGCCGCCAATACTGATTTGACCACTGCTGTATCTCAAGTTTCATCAAACATTGGTGCGCCGATTGCTTCTATTCAAGACAGAACTAAAGGCAAGATTGCAACAACCAATACGGTTAATGCCAACATTGCCGCATTAGACGCCGCTATCGGTGCTGATGTAACAAAAACTTACAATAATGTTGCCACGGCAAACAGCATTAACGAAAACCTTGATGCCATCAATGCGACCATCGGTGATATCACAGACTTGCATGCAGGCACAGGTTCAACCGGTGATGCAATTACCAACGGAACAGGTGTTCCGGCTACAACAGTTGTTGAAGCTTTGAACAACATCGATTCTACTTTAGGTAATATCCATGGCTTGAAGGATGTTTCAGATTTGGGTGCAAATTCTAACTTAGCCCCTGGAACAACAGTTGAGAACCACTTGGTAAGCTTGGATAATTCAATCGGTAACAGAAACATTACCAGTGCAAATGCGGCTATCAATAATCAGACTGCAATTTCTACTGCAGCTGGCTTACAAGCTGCCGGTAATGCCATTGGTGATATGAACTTCTCCTCAACGCGTTATGCTTCTGGAAGTCAAGATTTATCTAGCGCAATTAGAAGCTTAGATAGCAATATCTACCGTATTGATCGTGAAGTAAGTGATTTGAAACATGACTTCAAGTCCGGTATGGCATCAATGGCCGCGATGACCGCTTTGGTTCCGAATGCACGTTCATGTGGCGACACATCTTTGTCATTGGGTACCGGTGCGTATGACGGACATACCGCGATGGCTATCGGTGGTTTCCATTACCTCAACGACAACTTATTGTTGAACGCTGGTGTAGCATGGGGTAATACCGATGATTTGGCATATCGTATGGGCGTAACCTTCTCTTGGTAATTTTAAGAGAGCATCAAAGCTAGGGAGGGCTAAACCCTCCCTAGTTCGTATTAGGAGATAAATAATGAGATACCTCAGTCAAGTGATTTTATTTTTAGCCGTTATAAGCTTGGCAGCATATCAATATCTTGAAAATCAAACTATGAAAGATGAGTTTGCAGCAAAGATAGCCAGTATCCAAGGGGAAAATCAAACCCCGCAGATGATTTATGTTTATAGCTTAGAAGAAGCCATGGTCGGCATCAATGCGGCAGAGGAAAAGAATAAGTTTGAGCAAGAGGCATTACGGCTGAGCGATGAAGTCACCGCCGCCGAAGAAAAAATTATGAGCCTCAAAGACAAAGAGGTGCAAGAAGATTTTTCTGATGTATATTTAAATTCCTTACGCCTAAAGCGGGATAATTTGGTTGAAGAATACCATAAAATGCTAGAGGATTTGAGCAATAAGGTAAATAAAAGCCTAGAAGAAATTGCTGCTGAAAAAAAAGCCAGCACAATTTTCTTAAAGAGCATGATTGCCGTCAATACGCCTTATGTGGTTGATGTCACTCCTGAACTTATTGCCAAATTAAAGAAGTAAGGAGTTTTCCCTATGATACCTAAAATCGTCCATTATTGCTGGTTTGGCGATAAGCCGCTGGGGGATCTGGAGCAAAAATGCGTTGCTTCGTGGTCAAAGATGTTGCCCGATTATGAAATCAAGCGTTGGGGCAATGAGTGCCTAGATCAATTTGATAACAAATATCTCCGTCAGGCGGTGGAGGCCAAGAAATGGGCATTCGTATCAGACTATGTGCGCTTGGTAGCGCTATGGAACGAAGGCGGCATATACTTTGATACCGATGAAGAAGTCGTCAAACCTTTAGACGAGTTTTTAGACCATGATTTTGTTATCGGCTCTCAGCGTTGCGGTTCGGCAAAAGGTATCAGTCCGGCTTTAATCGGTACCATACCGCATCACGAAATCATCGGGCATATCTTAGATGTTTATAACAATATGGAATTTGTAAAACCGGACGGCAGTTATGACCAAACCCCCAATCCGGTCTTCTTTTCTAATGTTCTAAACGATTTTTATGGTATCAAAAATACTTATATCAAAAAGGGCAGGGTAAAGATAAAAGATAAATGTTGGCTTTATCCTTATACCTATTTCTGCACCGATAATAAAAACGCTTATGCCATACACCATTATTCCGGTAGTTGGCGTCCGGCATGGCGCTTAAGGGATAAGTGGAAATTTAAATTTTTGGGAAAACAATATCTCATCCGCAAATATAAATATAAAATCAAACATGGTATCGGCGAGCCTATGCCGCAAAACGATAATGAGAAAATACTGTTTTCTGTTCCGACCGGCAGACATAGTTGGTTTCGCTTGATAGAGATTAAGTGAGGCAATAATGGGCTTTCGTAAATTGGATAAATGGCTAAAGGCCAAAGTCGGCGGATATGAATTACCACCGATTATAAAATCTAAGCCATGGGAAATTAAACCCTCAGATAAACTTTGTATTTTAGCTCCGCACGCCGATGATGAAGCAATCGGTTGCGGCGGACTTTTGATTAAATACGGTTCACAATGCGACGTGATATTATTAACCGACGGTAGCAAAGGCGGGGATAGGACCAAACCTGATGAAACCGCGACGACACGTCAACAAGAATTCATCAAGGCTATGGATTATTTCAAAGTGGCAAATTATCACATAATGGGCGCCAAAGACGGCTATTTGATAGATGCGTATGATAAATTTAAACAAATAGATTTCAGCTGTTATGATTACGTCATTATGCCACACGCATATGACCCGCATAAAGATCACATCGTGCCTCAGGCATTTTTTGCACGGCTTAAAAAAGAAAATAATAAGATAACCGCCCAAACCGTTTATTATGAGGTTTGGGGGGCAATGACTTCTCCGACCCATTACATAGATATTTCAGATGTAGTAGCTGAAAAGAGAAAAGCGATAAACATCTACGCTTCGCAAACGTCAAACATAGATTACGCCTCGCGCATTTTGGGGCTTAACCATTATCGTGGTATCAAACACTACGTAGAATACGAAGAAGATTATACTATCGCTTAAAGCCGCATACGTCAGGCATAAAAATATTACCGAGTGCCGTTTGCACCTGTTGCGGGGTAAAATACTGGCTGAGCATTTTGTTTTTTTCAATTTTTAACAGGTTAGAGGGAAGCCTTGAAATTCCGTTCATACGAAATTGCGAACAGGGAAAAGGGAGATATTGGAACGTAACGTCTTTATCCATAAAGCATAACCACTTTTCTTTATCGCTTACAATCTTAAAATCTTCACGATAATTGCCGTATAGAGAAAACAAATTTTTTCTGATAAAAGACGATTGGTGCGCAAGGGTATTGGTTAAAAAGAATTCTTTTTTGAGTTGAGCTGGATACGTTTTGATGAAGCAGTCTTCAATTTTATCAAACATTCTGTAAGACTGCCCATAAAAAACATCAGCCCCGTCTGCTATTAAATAAGGCATGACTTTGTTTACTGTCTGCGGCTCATAGAGTAAATCTCCACCATTTAAGAAGAGAAGATATTTTCCTTTGGCTAAGCTGATACCTTTGTTCATTGCCGGATAAATACCATTGTCCTCTTCAGAAATAAAAGTATCAATTCGCGCTTTATATTTTTCAAGTTTTTCCAAGGTATCATCAGTTGAGGCCCCGTCAATCACAATCCATTGAAAGTCTTGGTTTGTTTGTGCCATAACGCTTTTGCACGTAGCCTCAATAAAAGGTTCGTTTTTGCAAACGGTTATGATAGAAAGTAAAGGTGCACTCATGTTATATCCTGATGCTAGATGAGATAATAGTATGATTTTAAACAATATTGTCAATCATAAACGTATTGCCTCTCTCATAAATTTACGATGAAACACAAATATCTGTTGCAATTTACTTTTTGCCATACTAACCTCAAACCATAGAAAACAAGAGAGGACACATCATGCCAAAGATTTCTGTTTTAATGCCGGTCTATAAAACCAAAGAAGAGTTTTTACATCAAACCATAGAAGCGGTCTTAAACCAAACCTACACGGATTTTGAATTTTTGATTTTAGATGATTGCCCCGAGGATGATCGTGAAGCAGTGGTAAAATCTTATACTGATAAACGCATTAAATATATGAAAAACGAGCAAAACTTAGGCATAACCCCCAGTCGCAACAAACTTATAGATATGGCAAAAGGGGAGTATTTAGCAGTTCTTGACCATGATGATGTTTGCCGTCCTGCACGTTTTGAAAAAGAAGTCGCTGTTCTGGACAGTCATCCGGAAATCGGCGTTGTCAGCTGCTGTGTGCATAAAATGGTTGCCAATAAAGATATCAAAATGCCTGAAACAAGTGCAGATATTAAAATTTCTTTGATGATGCGTTGCGCCGTCAATCACTCTGCTGCGATGATAAGAAAGTCCGTTTTAGAAAAAAATAATATCCGCTATGATGCCCATTATTCACCGGCGGAAGATATGAAACTTTGGCAAAGTTTAATTGATTTAACCGAGTTTTATAATATCACAGAAGTCCTGTTGGACTATCGTGATTGGGAGAACAACACCACCAGCCGCCAACATGATAAGATGGAAAAAGCGGCATTAGAACTTTGGGCAGAAAATGAGATACGCTATCCTGAGCTGTGGCGTAAATGCGCGCTGACCAAAGCCGAGTATCGCTATACAATCCGCTTGTTTAATTGTATTCCGTTTTTAGACATCAGAACTAAAGGTCGTCGCACCTCAGCAAAGCTCTTTGGGTTTATCCCGCTTTACAGCATCAAAAAAAGCATCAAAGCTTAAAAGAACGGATCGTATGCCCATTGTAACAGTGCTTGTCTTTGTTTTTTGCGACAGTCTAAATTAAGCACCATACAATTTCTCTTAACTTGCATATAGTGTCGCTTAAAAGCCTTCCAACGTTTAATCTGTATTGTATCAACAGGCTCAATCCGCCGTCCCATGTAATATCGGCAATACCATTGAAACCACCCGCGCACATCAGGCGCAATAATCCATCCCTTCTTTTGCCAATCAGACAAATTCATTCGCGATTTAACCTGAAAATAATTCATTTTAGCGTCAGGCTTTAGCGGGCTGAGCTTTGCTCTTTCAAACCAAAATTGAGGGAATTCATTTTGGCAGTCATTTAAGTAATGCCCCTCAAACACACCCAGCTCAAGCATTTGCGGCGGCGTTAATTGCGGTTTAAAATCAGGGGCAAAATCAGCACCGATTGCAGTTGCGTAGTGATATTCATAACCTTGTTGCATCTTATCATTGACAATCATAAAGCCCTCCGCCAAAGAAATAATTTTCAATCAATAAAATTCAACGATTTTTCTTAAAAATTAAGCAGACATTAAACCTTTTAAAATAACATACTCTCTTAAATAAGAAAGGGAATAAAAATGGCATTACCAACATTAGATGAAGCTCATCAACTTGTTCAAAATTTAACAACAGAAATGGCAAACCTACACATTGGCAAAAAAGAAAGTTTTGGGCATTATTTACGCGTAGCGCAGAATGCCGAAGGGATAGCCAAATGTCTTCCTCACTTAAATCCGGAAAAAGCATACATTATGGGGTTGCTGCACGATTACGGGCAAGTAGATGAAGCCAAAGATCATCATTTTTTTCATGGCCTTATCGGATATCAAAAGCTTTGTGCGCTGGGCTATGATGAAGCGGCACGTGCGGCATTGGTGCATAGCTTTTTTGAGCATGAAAATATTACCCCCGAGCGCTATCACTCATATGATGCAAATGCAATCAGAGAATGCGCCCATTTATTAAGTTTAACACCATTTGATGATTATGACCGTTTGGTGCATTTGGCAGATTTAATGGCAGTCGGCGAAAAGGCCACCACCATAGAGAGACGTTTTGAATATTTGGCAGCCACTTATCGCATTAATGAAGAAATGGTCAAAGATAAATTTGCACTGGCCTGTAATTTAAAACACTATTTTGATAATCTGTGCGGCAGAGATGTTTATGACATTTTAAACATCAAACGCCTCTCCACGCACTATGAGCAATAATTATACATACCGGATATGAAGAAAAAGCGGTTGACTCTACCTGTTTTTCCCTTAAATTATGAAAATCAGTAATCAAACAGGAGAGAGCCTATGTCCGTATTGGAAACAATCAATTCCCCAGAAGACCTTAAAAAATTAACCACAAAAGAGTTAGAAACATTAGCCGCGGATATTCGCGAAGCTTTGTTTAACCGCTTAACTAAAATCGGCGGACACTGCGCACCGAACTTCGGTATTGTTGAAACCGAAATCGCTATGCACTATGTGTTTAATTCCCCAAAAGATAAATTTGTTTTTGATGTTTCGCACCAAAGTTATCCGCATAAGATGTTGACCGGACGCAAAGCCGGCTATTTAGATGATGCCCACTTTCATGAAGATTCCGGATATACCAATCCGGACGAGAGCGAACACGATTTATTTAACATCGGACATACTTCCACTTCTATTTCATTGGCTTCGGGTTTGGTTAAAGCCAGAGACTTAAAAGGTGGCACTGAAAATATCGTGGCACTTATCGGAGACGGCTCCCTTTCCGGAGGCGAGGCCTTGGAAGGTTTGGACTTTGTCGGCTCGGAAATCCACTCTAATTTTATCATCGTTGTTAACGACAATCAGCAATCTATTGCCGAGGTGCATGGTGGTTTGTATGAGAATTTAGCCGAACTCCGCCGGACCAAAGGCACCGCACCCAATAACTTCTTTACGGCGCTTGGCTTAGATTATATGTATGAAGATAACGGCAACGATATTGAATCAATGATAACCCTGTTTGAAAAGGTCAAAGATATTGATCACCCGATTGTTTTGCATATCAACACTCAAAAAGGCAAAGGTTTTAAATTAGCCGAAGAAAATCGCGAGTTGTGGCACTGGTGCATGCCGTTTGATCGCACGACCGGCGAGTGGAAAGTGAAATTTCCCCCCGAGACTTATACATTCTTAACCAACAATTACATTATGAATAAAGCCAAAGCCGACAAAAACTTTGTGATGATAACTCCGGCCATGCCGATGACCGCAGGGCTAAACCAAGAACAAAGAAAAGAGCTTGGCGCACAATACGTTGATACCGGCATTACCGAAGAACATGCTGTTGCTTTTGCTTCCGGTATTGCTAAAGCCGGTGCCAAACCGTTAATCGTAACGAATGCCACTTTTATGCAACGCACTTATGACCAAATCTCGCAAGATGTTTGTATTAACAATAATCCGGTAACGATTGTCTTAAATTTTGCTTCTTGTATCGGTTTAACCGACGTAACGCACTTAGGCATTTTTGCCATTTCGGCATTTGCCAACATTCCGAATTTGGTAATTTTAGTCCCAACTTCCAAAGAGGAATACTTGAATATGCTTGATTGGGCTGTTGAGCAAAAATCTCATCCGGTGATGATTTTAATGCCGGGAAACGAAGTAACATCGCGTGCCGCAGATAAAGATTTTAGCAACATTAATACGTTCAAGGTTGAAGAAAAGGGCTCTAAAGTTGCCATTTTAGCGCTTGGCGGTTTTTATCAAAAAGGCGAGAGCTTGGCAAAGGAGATAGAAAAATCATTAGGTTTTAAGCCGACACTCATCAATCCGCGTTTTGCTTCAGGTGTTGATGAAAAGCTCTTAACCGAGTTAGAAAAAGACCATAAACTTGTTATAACCTTAGAAGACGGTATCATAGACGGCGGATTTGGTGAAAAAGTCGCCACCTTCTATGGAGCATCCGAGATGAAAGTCAAAGTCTATGGCTTAAAAAAAGCGTTTTATGATCGCTACAATCCGGAAGATTTGCTAAAATCTCAAGGTATGTCAAACGAGCAAATCATAGCGGACATCAAAGCGCTTATCTAAACAATTTTGTAAGAGGCAAGAGCGTCATAAAAATAATTTGACAATGACGCTTAAACCTCATTACAATACCTCGAAACGAACCACTATTTATAGGAGACCAAAATGAAATTTGTATGTAAAATTTGCGGTTATGTTCACGAAGGCGATGCCGCACCTGATACCTGCCCGAAATGCGGCAAAAAAGACGTATTTGTAAAATCCAACCCTTATGCCGGCACTCAAACCGAAAAGAATTTAGCCGCCGCTTTTGCAGGTGAATCTCAAGCTCGCAACAAATATACCTATTTTGCATCTAAAGCAAAGAAAGAAGGTTTTGAGCAAATTTCCGCATTGTTCTTAAAAACAGCTGAAAATGAAAAAGAACATGCCAAAATGTGGTTTAAGGAGTTAAACGGCATCGGTGATACCAAAGAAAACTTAAAAGCTGCCGCCGATGGTGAAAACTATGAGTGGACAGATATGTATGAAGACTTTGCCAAGACTGCGGAAGCTGAGGGATTTACCGAGTTAGCCAAAAAATTCCGCGGTGTTGCTGCCATTGAAAAACATCACGAAGAGCGTTACAGAGCCTTGCTTAAAAATGTAGAAATGCAACAAGTTTTTGCAAAAAGTGAAGTCAAGGTTTGGGAATGTCGTAACTGCGGACATATTGTTGTCGGCACATCTGCTCCTGATGTTTGTCCGGTATGTAACCACCCGCAAAGCTATTTTGAAGTTAACGCCGAAAACTACTAATAGCAATCCCCACAGACAAAAAGCCGAGTTCAAAACCTCGGCTTTTTTGTTGTGTTTTAAGATATGGCTGATAAACTCAAAAACATGATTAACTGGAGAGGATAAATGAAGAAATTTCTAAGCGTATTAAGTGCGTGCCTTATATTTACAGCCTTATCGGCAACCGCCGCAAGCAGAGATTTTATAATCGGCGATGAAACAAACAAATTAGCCTGCACCTTACAAACCCCGAAAGATATAAATGATTATCCGTTGGTTATCATCTACCATGGGCTTAATATTGATAAAGATATGCTGTTGTTAACAAAGATTGCCGATAAATTGGAAGAGGAAAACATCGCCTCTTTGCGGTGCGATTTTAACGGTCACGGTAAAAGTTACGGTGCTTTTGAAAATATGACAATACCAAATGAATTGGAAGATGCCAAACGGGTTTATGAATATGCGAAAAATAATCTTAAGCAGACCTCAATATCTTTGCTCGGACATTCTCAAGGCGCTGTGATTGCCGGCATGTTAGCAGGAGAATTAGGAGAGAATAACATAAATAGTATTGTCTTATTATCCGCCGCTCCAAATATCAAAGACAATGCGATTAAAGGAGATTTTTTTGGTATTCAGTTTGATGCAAAAAATCTGCCGACTAATTTAGAATTGCCGGACGGACACAAAATCGGCAAGGAATATCTCAAGACCGCCCAAGTTTTACCGATTTATGAAACCTCAGAAAAATATCAGGGAGAGGCTTTGATTGTGCACGGCACGCATGATGAACTGGTGCCTTATACTTATGGGATAAAATATTACGAACTTTATGACAAGAGTGAGATAAACCTTGTTAAAAAAGCCAGCCATAACTTTGTAGGGCAAGAGGGTGACATCGCTCAAATAACAGCAGATTATTTTAAGAAAAAAGCAGAGTAATCGCATGTCATATTGCAACTGGGAAAATACTTCAGAAAAAAATATCCGCTATCATGATGAGGAGTGGGGCATTCCTGTTTATGATGATAAAAAACAGTTTGAATATCTGATGATGGAGGTTATGCAGTGCGGACTTAATTGGAATATGATGATAAACAAGCGCGACATTTTCAGAAAATGTTTTGACAACTTTGATTATGATAAAATAGCCCTCTATACCGCAAAAGATATTAACCGCATTATGAGCACCGCAGGGATGATAAAAAGTCCCCGAAAGATTGAAGCCATTATCCATAACGCCAAATGCTTTCAGCAAATCCGTGCCGAATTTGGGAGTTTTTGCAATTATCTGTGGCGATATTCAGATGGCAAAACCATAATATATGACAAGCATAATGATGGCTATATTCCTGTAAGCAATGGTTTATCAGATAAAATCAGCAAAGATTTGAAAAAGCGTGGCTTTAAGTTCTTAGGCTCTGTAACGGTATATTCGCACCTTCAGGCTTGCGGTATGATAAACGATCATGATAAAAACTGCCCACGTTATCAATACATCATAACTCACTTCCCGACCATAACCAAACGCCGTGATGCCGAAAAATCCGTCATCAGCTTTAGTAATATCTTTTAATTTGCTACTACACAAGGGAAGAAATTTATTCTTTTAATGCCTTTAAGGTATCTCTCCTTTCATTTGGATAACGATTTTGCTTTACCTTTTGACGTTTAGCTAAGGGTAACGAGGAAAGATACTTATTTACACTATTTTTTTATTTACTCATCAATAAGGGGTTATTTAATAAATTTAAAATAAATTGTTGCTTAGCTTCAATTATTTGACCATAAGCACGCATTTGCGCAATTGTGCCGCATCTGCCGTAACAATTATCAGGATTGGCAAGATCAAAATAAAGATTTTTCAATATATCTGATTGTTCTTTATAATTTTTTATCAGTTGTTCTTCGGATTGAGTATAAAATAAATTAATTACACGATAAAAAATATTGTCTAAACATATGTTAAAATGTGCGGTTTCATCAGCTATAGTTTCTAAACCGCTGCCGGTATAATCGCTTACACAATTTAAGGTTTGTTGCTTAAGCCTTTCTAGTTCATCTTTTATAGCCAACCTTGTTGTATCATAATAACGAATACGATAAGTATTGGCAATGCCGTTATAATCAAGCAAATAGGCTAAATTTTCGTATTTACCGTCAGTATTCTTAATAAAAAGTTGGTCAATAGGGTAGGCTTTTTGTTCAATAATGATATTTCCGTCATCAATAAAATCCGGACTCAAATGGATATTCTCACTATTTAGCTTGGTCGCCTTATTTCCGTTTTCAAAAGGAGAGCTGTAAAGAATATCCACACCTTTAAGTGCATTGATATCAGCCTCAGAAAAGGCAACGGCATTAAAGGAATTTAAGATTAAACAAAAACTGCCAACCCTATATAACCAACTTATTTTCACGTTTATAACCTTTCTATTCATGGAATCCACCCTTTATACTTTTTTGAATCAGGATTATCTTTTAGAAATTTTATAAAATTAGATTTTAATAATTCTTTAAAATCATTTGATTTTTTATCTTTCTCTATCTGATTTAAAGTCGGTATCATTTCCTTGGATAGCAGTTTTTTAGATGGATAACCAAAATCATTTAAGGATTTATGTAGCAATGTTAATGCAGATGTTGGTTTTAGCATGACAAACATTGTTAGTAAGACCTTAGAATTATCATTGTTATCCACGGTTTCCAAACGATATTGGTCATAAAAATCTAATTTATAGATTAATTGAGCATCTGCTTTAGTAATATCTTTTAATTTCTTATTAATTTTGAGGTTTGAATGCGCCTTATTGAAGTTATCTAAAGTGCTTTGGATAATGCCCATATTAGTCGGTTGGTCAATTTTCTTAGGGTTCTCTTCATAATCACCCTCTTCTTGAAAGATAGAATCTATCAATTTATTAAATTTGGAACTATCCTTATATATTCCGTTTTCCTTTGCTTTTGCCAAAGCAGGTGATACTATTGTTTCACTTACCTCATCATTCCTCGCTCTGTCCGATTTGTCATCGGTAGGTTGTGCGATGTTTTCATCAGTTTCATCCTCATCGCGGCGATAAGCATCGCGGACATTTTTAGCCTCACGCGCCAATGCTGTTTGGCTGGGTTGTAACGGATTACTCTGTAAAGTTTGGTTGTTT
>CACWQT010000006.1 GCA_902763185.1 uncultured Rhodospirillales bacterium
TTGAGGTGCGAAGCACCGAGATTAGGGGGCTTCAATGTTGTCACGCCCCACAAGTGGGGACTTTGAGAGCAAAAAGTGTCCGGTGGACAGTTTTTGCCGCGAAGCATCAGCTGTTGTTAATTTGCGCTCCGCTGAAAGCGGAAAAGCGCAAATGTTACAACAACTTGGGAGACCGCGCAGTTGGCAAGCGTGAAACGCGAGCCTTACGAAGCAAGTAAGGAGGGGCTTATACTTCCTTATAATTAATCGGAAGATCCCTTATCCTCACTTCGTTCGGAGGGATGACAGTAAAAAACGCGCGATTCGGAGGGATGATGGTAAAAAACGTGGCGTTCGGAGGGATGACTCCAGTGTCTTCTCCCCCTTGACGCACCTTGAGAACCGGCACTTACCCTATCTCCCCCTTGACGGGGGAGATGGCGGCGGAGCCGGCAGAGAGGGTGAAACCTATGTAGCTGACATCTCCCCCGTCTGAGGGGGAGATAGAGTAAATGCCGAACCTCTAAAGTCTCCTCCCCCTTATGAGCCACACATAGGTGTGGCAAATAACTAGAGGGGGGAGAATTAAGGTGGGGGTGGCAAATATCGCTTAATAAACATCACCCTCTCTGTCACCTTCGGCGACATCTCCCCCGTCTGAGGGGGAGATAGAATTTCAGCGATTTTTCAGACTCACTTCCCGACAACTTTTAAGGCGGGAAATTTTGCGAAATAACCTCAGAAGTCCTGCCCTAAAGCGGAGCTTACATAGAGGTAAGTGAGTATTTAGGGACAGGCTTCCTTCTGCGGATTAGTTCACAAAATTTACCCCTTAAAAGATAGAGCGACGACGTAGGTCTCCGGCGACTTATCCCTACTGGCATCCGGCTTATAGTGCGAAACTTTTTTAAAATGTTGCTTCATGTCTGAAAGGAGCTCGCCCTCTGCCCCGCCCTGAAACACTTTGGCAATAAACACACCATTTTCGGCTAGCACGGTTTTGGCAAATTCGTATGCCGCCTCAACCAGACCGATGGTGCGCAGATGATCGGTCTGCTGATGACCGGTGGTATTGGCCGCCATATCACTCATCACCACGTCGGCACGTTCCCCGTGGAGAAGCTCTAAAAGCTTTTCGGTAGCCCCATCCGCGGTAAAATCTTGGCAGACAAAAGTTGCGCCGCTCAAAGGCTCGGTCGGGAGAATATCAAGACCGACCAAACACCCTGTTCCTTTAAGGTATGATGCGGCAATCTGCGACCATCCGCCGGGGGCACACCCCAAATCGACAATCACTTTGTTTTTGGCAAGGAATTTATATTTTTCATTGAGCTGAATAAGCTTAAACGCCGCCCGTGAACGATAACCGCGCTCTTTAGCTTCTGCCACATAAGGGTCATTTAACTGCCGCTCTAACCAACGGTTAGAAGATGATGAGTGATAACGCCCGTCTTTAAGCCTGACGGCAAGCATTTTCCGCCCGCGCACTTCTTTTGCTGATTTTGTTAACTTTGCCATATAAACCTACTCTCTTTAACAATTTATTTTAAGCTACACAGAGCACCTCAAATATGCAAGCATTTTTTATTGCAAAATATTTGCACATCTTAATCAAAAATTCACTCCTTTGGGTTTATGGTCATCGGATAAGGAACAGATAATGAGAGAAGATTTTTTAGCATTCAAACAATATTACCGCGAGGCGGTTGCCAAAGTGCCGGCAGACGCGTTTTACCGCCAAACCATTAACCATAAATTTAAGCACTCGATAGAAGTTTTGCATATCGGGCAGACCATATTAAAAGAAACGCCGGAACTAAAGAAAAAATCCGCGGCGTTCAAACAGCGCGCGGAAACGGCTCTTTTGTTTCACGATGTCGGACGCTTTGAAGAAGCCGCCCTGCAGTATGCGGATGAAAGCCAAAACAAAGCCGTTTCGGCCACAACAAATACTTATGACCACGGCTTAATCGGTTACAATCTCTTAAAGGAAAACAAAAAATATAACGACCAACGTATTCTTTTTGCCCTGAAATGGCATGGCAAAACGACCGCCGCAATTGAAGCTTCCCAAGATTGGTGCGAGGCCGCCAAAGAGCCGCATTTTAATGAGTTAAAACAAATCCTCTTTTTGGTGCGTGATGCTGATAAATTGGCAAATCTTTACCATATCAAAACCGATAATCATTTAGAGAAAGATTTGTTTTACCGACAACTGACAAAAGAGGCGTTAAACGCACCGTTATCCCCCGCCGTGCTTGATGATTTTTATCAAAAAAGCACTGTTTTGTTTCCGCATGTTTATTCGTTTGCTGACCGCGTATTGATGGTAATTTCATGGATATTTGACTTAAATTACGAAACATCAAAAAAAATATTCAAACAAAACGCTTATGATGTCTTCCTCATAAAACTTCTCAAGAAATACCACAAAAACACCGCCGATATTGCTGAAATTAAGCAATTTATCAAAAATCCTTAAGGAGGCAATATGTGGTTATTTTTTGCACTCATCACCAGTTTACTTTATGCCTTTTACCACCTCTGCAACCAATTAAGTTCGTTAAAAGCTGAGCTTTTTATCATTTACCGAGGGCTTTTGATTGCACTGATTGCCACCCCGTTCATGTTGATGACTTTTCATATTTTTCCGTGGCAATTTTATGCAATAGTCGTCTTTCAAGGTGTGACCATATCTTATATGGATTTCAAATATTATCAGGCTTTTCACCGATTCGGAGCTGAAAACGTCAACTCTATCCGACCGCTGACCGTGTTAATCACTTTTATCTTATGGCTCATCTTGAGACCAAGCACCTTACTTGTCTATTACCACGCCCCGCTACGCGCCCTGATTATCTTGCTGGCACTGATGGCAATCGTTTTTGCCGTGATGAAATATCAAAACCAAAAAATCGGTCGTGACAGCTTAAAATTTGTTGTGCCTTTATTAGTTCTGTCCTCCCTCATAGACATGAGCAATAAAGTCATCACCGAATATAATGACGGTCTTTTACTTCCGCTGACATTTCATCGCGTAGCCTTAACCGGTTGGATTATCGGCAGTATCAACCTTTTTTTAAACCGTCAATATCTAACCCACCCCAAAGAGCTCATCAATTTTGGAAATATCCGCCGTGCCGGCTTTTTAATCCTGCTTATTTTAAGTATGATAACCATCAACTTTTCAATGCACTACACCACACATCCGGCATATACATCAGCAATTACCTATTTATCGGTAATTTGGCTTGTCATCATCAACAAATGCCGCGCTGCTATGGGCAAAAAATCTGCTTATCAAAGCATTGACTTAAAATGGATATTGCTCCTGCTTGCTGCTACCATAACACTGGCACTCGCCACCACATTATAAAAAATTTTAAAAACGCCTATTGACAGATAGACAAAAATATGTTACATAGGAGATGTCATTAACAACCTATGGAGGAATTTTATGGATGACGACCCTGTCCCACGAAGTTTTAAGGGACACACTTATGTTCGTAACTTTATTACGAGCACTTTATTAATGGCGGCTTTGGCTGCCGAGGCACAAGAGAAAACCGTGCCTCAAGCAAATGAGGATAATGATCCTAAAACAACAATCACTGTTGGGGCAAATAATATTGCCGCTCTGACAATTGAAAAAGAAACAACTTGCTTTTATAACAATCTCACCCCTCAGTTTAGCGCCCGCGCTAAAGATGACAAAGGTAACTATGCTGAAATTTCGGGCTTAGAAATGTTAATTCTAAATAATTCTAAGTTTACCCCGATTACGGCAAAGTTCATGGCAGAACTCGGTCACCAACTGGGTAATGGCGCAACCATTGTCTTCAAAGCCGGTCGTGCGCCGACAGAGGGTGATAAGGTTTTTGATAACGCTTTGAGTTACTACGCAGACGCGTTTGACGCCGGTGTGTTCGGTAACGTGGCAGAACGTATCGTTTTCGGTTACACCAAAGACGATAACTTTATCGAGCTCGGTATCATCGGAACCAACGGTGAAGGTATTTATGTAATACCTAACCCGAAACACGCCGATTTCTGGGCAAAGAGCGGTATCAGTTTGTTACAAAAAAGCGGTGTTAAACTTTCCATGACCGGTGCCACCCGTTTAGGTAGCGAAGCTAAAGAGCTAATTGCCTCTTTACGCTTGCAAACCAATTCTGGATTTGGTGCTTTGGCCATGGTAAATCACGACTTTAAAAATCATCAAACCAACTTGAACTTACGCGCTTGGCAAGATTTCATCTCCGGATGAAAAGCAGTCGCCGAAACCGTTGTATCAAAAGATAAAGACTTATCGGTCCGTTGCGGTATCGGCAAAAACGGAGTGCAATTCTCTGTTCACTTTAACAAGGCTCACCAAAGCCCTGCCCAAGTCGGTATGACTGTATCAACTTATCTCGCACGTTCTAAAATCGTGCATAGGAGGTAACTAAAAGCAGGCATAACTAAACCCCATCGGGAAAAGGGCAATGCTCCTAAAAATCGCTTAAACCTATTAAATGCGATACGCCCGAACTGTGCCCTT
Source organism: uncultured Rhodospirillales bacterium (assembly GCA_902763185.1). Taxonomy (GTDB): domain Bacteria; phylum Pseudomonadota; class Alphaproteobacteria; order RF32; family CAG-239; genus CAG-267. The sequence goes on from CACWQT010000006.1 coordinate 4,520, forward strand.
TTTCCAAAACTTACGAGATTTAAGAAACACATTTTTTGATTAAAAACAATTTATTAGAAAGGAATTTAAAATGAATACAAACAATTTACATTTTTTCTTAGGGGGTAACGACCTTGAGATGAAAACCATTAAAGATTTACTGGATAAACAAGGCGTAGCATATAGCGATGCCGGTTTAAGCTGGGGCGCTTCAACCTCAAAATACGGCGATGAAATAAGCGAAGTTGCCGCCTCCGGCAAAACCCCGGTTATCGTGGAGTTAGCGGTTGATTCTAAATTGCCGGAAAACACCATTAACGTTGACCACCATAACGAAAATTCCGATAAGCCGGCTTCTATTTTGCAGGTCTGCGAGCTGTTAGGTGTTGAGCCGACAAGAAAAATGCAACTTGTTGCCGCCAATGATAGCGGTTATATACCGGCAATGATGGCTATGGGCGCATCTGAAACAGAGATTAACGCGATACGTTATCAAGACCGTGCCACCCAAGGCATTACCCTTGAACAAGAAGAACAGGCAGAATTTGCCCTTCAACACACAAAAGAAATGTATGGCGTTACCGTTGTGATGTTAAAACACTCCAAAACGGCAACCGTAACCGACCGCTTGTTTGATGAAACCAAGCCGCAAAACTTGTTGATTATCTCTCAAGATGGCGAAACCAACTACTTCGGTCCGGAAGATATTTGCCGCAAGTTGCAAGGTAACAAAGTCGGTGAACGCCCTGCCCCGTGGGACCCGAATCAAACCGAAGTTTTATATGACCACTTCGGAGGTTGGACCGGTGGTGCAGGACTCGGTCAAAAGGGCGGCACAGCCTTCTGGGGCGGATATGCCGACCAAAAAGAAATCTTAAAGTTTGTCATAAAAGAAAACTTTGAAAAACAACAAGACAAAACCGCAACATCACAAATGGACGTTGCCGCACTTAAAGCCTTAACCGACTTTAAGTTTGAGAAATAACCGATAAGACCTACTCAGTCGCGTGTTCAACGCACGCGGCTGAGAGAAATATAAAGGAGAAAGAAAATGGATATTTTAAAATTTTTACGATTAAAAAATCATACTCAAGCACAGGATACTGTTGAAGCAGACATCCCGACAAATGAGTCTGAAGATACTTCACCTCAATCGTTATTTCAAAAAGATTGCTTAAATGCACAAGAAACATCGCATATAAGAACAGATATCTTAAATCTGACCCAATACAAAGATACTCTGATTATAAAAAGCGAAGCTACAGATAACAAAAATCCGCTTTCAACAAACGTGGGAAAATATTTCATGACACAAAATGACATTGGGCCGCACCGCCCGCCAAGAGAATACTCTACCGATAATGCCGTAAATCATTTTGGAAAAGAAAGATTTGCCAGCCAAAAATGTTGTATTTGGGACTTTGTTAATCAACAGTCAGAAGAAGTACTTCTCTCAATTATCATAAACAGAGGCTATATTGAAACCCCAAATTATGTAACTGATACAATCAATAGCGCTGGCTTAAACCCTGTTCAATGGTCAGGCACACAAACCGTATATTGTCACATGACACAATCCCCCATGACTAAAGTTTCTTTCATTCAAAGAAACAAACTTTTAGCAGAATATGATTTTGAAGCTCATGATGACGTTGTCGATTTGGCAAAAAAATTATCTAAAACGGCTCAGTCTAAAGAGGGATATATCAAATTTTTCAACAGATTTGTTGTCACCAAAGAAGACATCAAACAACATCATGAACGAGAACTTGATAAAAACATCGCAAAATTCTTAGCCGATTTTGCTAATAAGAAATAATATTGAAAGCACTCTCAGCCGTGTGCCAAAACACGCGGCTGAGAGATAATCCGATTTTTATTGCAGAAACACCAAAATTATGGTATATTACACGTGTAATTCAATAATTTTATTTATTTGAGAGGAGAGAAAATATGGAAAACAAAAACAATTTACACTTTTTCTTAGGGGGTAACGACCTTGAGATGAAAACCATTAAAGATTTACTGGAAAAACAAGGCGTAGCATATAGCGATGCTAATTTGGGTTGGTGGAACGCAAATGTATCTTCTTATGAAGAGGAAATTAAGAAAGTTGCCACTGAAGGCAAGACACCTGTCATTGTTGAATTAGCAACAGAAGATGACAAAGGTAATCCGCTCATGACATTGCCAGATAATACAATAAATATTGACCATCACAATAAAAACGCTGGAAGATCTGCTTCTATCTTACAAATTTGTGACTTACTCGGTGTTGAACCGACAAGACGTGATTTATTAGTTGCCGCCAATGATGTCGGTATGGCAAAGGCTATGCGTGAAATGGGGGCAACCGAAACAGAAATTAACAAAATCCGTTACCAAGACCGAGCTTGCCAAGGAATTACACCGGAGCAAGAAGAACAGGCCATAGAAGCTCTTAGCTCAGCAAAGGAAATCGGCGGTATCTTATTTGTTACATGTGAACACTCCAAAACAGCAACTATTCTTGACCGCTTAGATAGAGACCAATATCCTGATGTTTTCATGTATTCAAGATCGGATAAAGAAATCAATTTCAGCGGTGACGGATATATTTGTGCAAAATTAGTTGAGAAGTTTCCTCATCCGTATAATTTTTCCGGTGGCAACGGCTTTGGTAAAAAAGGCGAAATGGCCTACTGGGGAGGAAGTTATGCCGATGTCAAAGAAGCGGCAAAGTTTGTCATAAAAGAAAACTTTGAAAAACAACAAGACAAAACCGCAACACCACAAATGGACGTTGCCGCACTTAAAGCCTTAACCGACTTTAAGTTTGAGAAATAACCGATAAGGCCTACTCAGTCGCGTGTTAACACACGCGGCTGAGCGCTTGTCCAAATTTTATTGCAGAAACACCAAAATTATGGTAAAATGCATACTGAAAATAAACGAGGAGAAGAAAATGGAAAACAAACTATACCAAATTGCCGACGGTTGTTACATTAGTGAACAAAAGAACTTTGAAAATGATCAATACTTTTCCGTTTACGAAGCAGATGGAAAACATTGGGAACATTTTTATTTACATTGTGATAAATCAAGCGAGCATATCATTATCAAAGAAGAAGATTTAAATAATGCCGTTAAAGCTATTTATCCGAAACGCAATTTTTTAACAGAAGACATCATGAAATATCTCACAGAAAAGGTTAACGACGCCAAACCAGCTGATGCCCCCAATGCCCAAATCCTTAAACTTGATAAGATTGATGGCTCTGCCGCATACTATTTATCCGATAAATACCACACACTAAAACCTGTTAAATTTTTACATGAAAATTTGTCTTTAGAAGATCCAAAAACAATAGAAAAAATTTTGGCATACAGTCAAATAGACTGGCCTGTTATCAACGCAACCAGTAAACAACTTGCGGCTAAAATGGAGGCGCGAGGATATGAGCTAGAACACAGAGGACGCAGTGGATTTGAAAGCCGCAACTCTATTGTTATCAAAACCAAAGACGGTATTCTAACGCCTGAAATTGCACAAAAAATGCAACAAGATTTAGAACAAGCTAAACTAGAATGTAAACAAGATAAAATAAAGGCCTTTGATGAGTATTTTGATGAGCAATCAACTGATAAATCAAAAGTTTATGCCGTTGTAGAAACCGGTTATAATTATGACCAGACACGCATCATTGATGAGAATAAATACGAGCGTGTTGCTCAAATCCGCACCGGTTGCACAAAAGACCATCGTCAAGGCTACGACCACATTTATTCTGAACTTCTTATCAATAAAGAACGTATTAAAGAAGATAAGCGCAAATTTATTGTGCTTGAAGTTCCAAAAGACATGATGGGCTTAATTATCGGTAAAGGTGGAAGCAACATTAAAGCCTTACAACAAAAATTTGGTAAACGCTTTAATGTGGTGCAAGACCCAAGAGAGATTGAATCCGAAAAGAAACAGGCTGAAGAAGAGCGAAAAAGACAGCGTAAATCTGACCTGCAAACACTTCAGGATAATATCAAAAATTTCATTGGTGAAAACTATCTTGTTGCCGATAACGACAGCATTGCCGTGTCTATGGTTGAATACATCAATACCAACAAAGATAAACTGCGGTTTTCACCAAACGCTGATGAACTGCAACAGATGAAAGATAATCTGATTAAAGAGCGCGATGAAGAAATTGAGCGCGAAAATCGCCGTAAAGCAGAGGAAATCGAACAACAAAAACGCTTAGAAGAAGAGCGCATCGCCGAACAAAAACGTCTTGAGCAGGAAAAAATTACTGAGATAACCCAAACCGTTAAAACGCATATTCAAACATATGCCGATGAACATTCCGGCGCGGTTATTTCCAATGAGGATTTCATCAAATTCCTCCGCGATACTTATCAAGAAGATGAACTGACACAAAAAGTTTTAGCGCCGGTTCAAAAAGACTTCCTCTTAAAAATGGAAGAAGAACGCGCGATGCAACAACGATTTGCCGAAGCCGAGAAAAACTTTGAAAAAGTTGCCGCAGAAGAGTTTAAGAAATTCTTTGCCGACGATGACGCAACAGAAGGCTATGGAGAAGAGTTTTTCTACAGCAGCTTTATGAACCGCAACCAAAGAAGCAGTCGGGGTGATAGATATACACAAATCAGTAACGATATTGCTCGCCGTCTTAAAATTTATGATGACTTGCAAAAAGCCCCTGAAAACAGGCTTCTTACAAATTGGCCAGCACCAGATAAAATCGGTCACGGCGATTACCCCAAGTATGATTTTTCATCCCGCGTTCGGGATTTTGAAGCAGCACATCGGGAAGACGGAACATTTTCTAAACCGATAGAACCTCAAGAACCCGTCAAAGAAGAGCCGGCACCGGAGCCGACCATAGAAAACTTAGCTATGTTGTGGGGCGCCAAAAAGGGTAAACTGAAATAATCAAAATCCCAAACAAAAAACGGCTGAGTCACTTAAGACTCAACCGTTTTTTTTATACACATAACACCATCTTAGTAGCGGTAGCAAATTCTTCCGGTACACTGAGCGATATACGCCTCAAACCACTTGGGCTCGTTTCTGTAAAACAGCTCGGTCAGCGCCCGAATATGAAGCGGCTCACCGCTCTCAAAGCGTGCCATAACAGCATTTTCATCACCTTTTGCCATCAATTCAATGTCCTCCTGCGCCTCCTCATAGAGGAATGTATCCGTATAAGGTAGGCCAATAAACACTTTTGACATGACCTCATAGTCAAGCTCAGGAGCCTTAATGAGAGCCGATAAGAAATGGTCTTGCGGCAAAAAATGCGTGTTCTTCCAATTCTTAACATAAGCCGACAGCAACTCGTGACGTTTCTCCTTATCCGGATAGCATGCCAACAGGTTCTCTGCCTCCGGACAAATGTAATGATGTCGCTCAAAATAAAGGATAATATCTTGAACCGAACGATCGTTGAGCAGATCCGCATGCACCTCATCCCACAAACCATAACAACTGATGTAATTTGAAAATGCCTTAGACGAAACAGTTTCCAACATCAGTTTCTGTCCTAAAACAGGCAGTTCGTGATTCTCTATAAACAGATAGAAAAATGAGTAATCATCACTGTTCCGAAGTGCGGTAAACAACTCGGTAATCAGCACATTATCTAAGCCATGGCACTTAATATGCGTTGCGATTTCGTCTTTATCCTGACGATCCAAAAGCTTATGCTGACAGCCTGTGGTAAGACCATGTTGCGAGATATAACGCAAGATTTGCTCATGTGACCACTCATTCAAGATAACCTCCTGCGCTTCTTCGCAAAAGCCTTGATAAGCGGTATAAGCACTCACTTCTTCAAACTTATTGCGCTTAACGATGAGAACCTGAATAGAAACCGGCAAGACTGAACCGTAGCCGCGCTCTTTGACCATCTCGCCATAACGATAGATCATATACACGATTTCTGTGCTGCTACCACGAGCCATAACCTCTTTCAGCTCATCTTCCGAGAGTTCTGTTACATGCCACTGCCGAACCGGATACTGATCGTAATCCTGCTCTGTAGAGTAATAACCCGAAACGGTGCTCAATTTTCCCATAATTTCCTGATGGACCTTTTTCTTTTGCCATTCGGTAGCATCTTTGGCTACAACGGCGTTTCCTTCATTTTTTTGCTGCATAATTAAAAAATTTTATAGGGTGAATAAATAAAAGAATTTCTAAAACAAAGCCTTTAAGGAAATAAAACAATAATCCTTAAATGATAGACCAAAATAATGATAAATTATCCCTGTCATATCACTTTTTTTGTCTAAGTCAAGTTTAAATTGCAACGGCAATAAGGGAAACAAGGTGCCCAAAGTTCTCCACAACCTTTAATCAATCCAGCAATGGGCGCGGAGAGTGCCGGTGCTGGAAGTGAAATTGCGACTGCGGCGTACATAAGACACCGTACATAAAGGAGCAAATCTGCAATCATGACGGGTATTATACGCGCCCCCTTGACAACTCTTTCTTTTGTAGATTATACTCTCGTCCATGAGTAGAGAGTTTCAAGTAAAAAGCCCTTTCGAACCCTCCGGCGACCAACCGGAGGCCATCCGTGAATTGTGCGAAGGATTAAAAAGAGGCGAAAGAAATCAGGTGTTGTTGGGCGTGACCGGTTCGGGTAAAACTTTCACCATGGCCAAAATTATTGAAACAATGAAAAAACCGACACTGATTATGGCACCGAATAAAATTTTGGCAGCGCAACTTTATGCCGAGATGAAAGAATTTTTCCCTAATAATCACGTAGAATATTTTGTATCATATTACGACTATTATCAACCGGAAGCCTATATCCCTAAAACCGATACCTATATTGAAAAAGATTCGGCAATTAACGAACAAATAGACCGCATGCGTCACGGCGCAACGCGTAATGTGTTGGAAGAAAAAGACGTGATTATCGTTGCCTCTGTTTCGTGCATCTATGGCTTAGGCAGTATGGAATCATATTCATCAATGGCTTTTAGTTTAAGCGTCGGCGATGAAATAGAACCCAAAGAAGTTTATCAAAATTTAGCCAACTTACAATACGAGAGAAATCAGACGAACTTTGTCCGCTCAACGTTCCGCGTCAAGGGCGATACCTTGGATATTTTTCCGGCACACTATGAAGACCGCGGCTGGCGCGTATCATTCTTTGGTGATGAGATAGAAAAGATAACCGAATTTGATGTGTTGACCGGCAAAAAGACCGCAGAGCTGGAGGCAATTACCGTATATCCCGCCAACCACTATGTGACACCGCGCCCTGCCCTGTCACAGGCCATGATGCACATCAAAGAAGATTTGGCTTTGCGCTTAGAAGAATTAAAAGCGCAAAATAAACTGGTGGAAGCTCAGCGCTTAGAACAACGCACCCGCTTTGATTTGGAGATGATGGAAACCACCGGTCATTGTAAGGGGATAGAAAACTATTCGCGCTATTTGACCGGACGCGCCCCCGGAGAGCCGCCACCGACCTTATTTGAGTATTTCCCGAAAGACGCATTACTGTTTATTGATGAGAGCCATATCTCCGTGCCGCAAATCGGCGGGATGTATCGCGGCGACCGCAACCGCAAAACCACACTGGCAGATTATGGCTTCAGATTGCCTTCCTGCGTTGATAATCGTCCTTTAAAGTTTGAGGAGTGGGATAAATTCCGCGCGCCGACGATTTTTGTTTCCGCCACCCCCGGCGATTGGGAGTTGCAACAAAGCAAAGGCGTATTTGCCGAGCAGGTTATCCGCCCGACCGGACTGATGGACCCGATTTGCGTGGTTAAACCGGTAGAAAATCAGGTTGATGATTTGATGGAAGAATGTCGCCAAACCATTGCCAAAGGTAATCGAGTTCTGGTCACAACGCTTACCAAAAAAATGGCGGAAGATTTAACCGAATATCTTAAAGAAAACGGAATTAAGGTGCGTTACCTGCACTCAGATGTGGATACCATGGAACGCATTGAGATTATCCGCGATTTACGCCAAGGTGTGTTTGATGTTTTGGTCGGCATTAACCTGTTGCGTGAGGGGTTGGATATACCGGAATGTTCATTGGTGGCAATTTTAGATGCCGATAAAGAGGGCTTTTTGCGTTCCACCCGTTCACTCATCCAAACTATCGGACGCGCCGCTCGAAATGCGGAAGGAAAAGTTGTGCTATACGCCGATAAGATGACTGATTCCATCAAAGCCGCCTTAGATGAAACCGAGCGCCGTCGCAAAAAACAGTTTGAATATAACTTGGCGCATAACATCACCCCGCAAACCATTAAAAAGGCAATTTCCAATACACTTTTGACCATGACCGAAGCCGATGATGACAAAGCAGCCTCGCCTGATACACCGAGCATCAAAGACTTAAAGAACATTGATAAAGAGATTAAACGCTTAACCAAAGAAATGAAAGCTTATGCGGCAGATCTGGAATTTGAAAAAGCAATGAAGTGTCGCGATGAAATCAAACGCTTAGAAACCGCCCGCCTCACCATAGAGTAAAAAAACAGGCTGCTTTTTAAGATAAAGCAACCCGTTTATTCATAAAACAGTAAACAAGACTATTTCCGCTTATTATATTTCTTTTTGCTTTCAGTGCGTTTGCTGAACTTAAACAAATCTTCACTTAGCTTACCGTCAACCACCGTATCATACAGAGATAACGAAACCTCCAAAGATTGCGGCGTAATAACTTTCCATTGTTTTAACTCAAACGGAGAATTGGAAAAGACCAAAGTAAACGGCCCCAAATCACCGGAATTGTTATATTTCAAGCTCATTCTTGTCATACCGGGGTCTTTCGTAAAATCGGTTACTTTCAAATCCTTACCGATTTTAACCGTATTGGCCAAAACCATGGCCGCCGGAATATCATCATAATCGATATTGGTCACCTGATCCAATTCTTTGTCATAATAAACAATGTAATCCCCGTTACCGACAATCAACACATTTGACGGCGCTTTATACTCCATCCGGATTTTATTGGGCTTTTCCACATAAATATGCCCTTCCACCTGTTCACCGTTAGATGCAATCTGGATAAAATCAGCCGACAAGGTTTTAATGGAATTCAAATAATTTTCCACCTTAGAAACATCTTCTTTACTTGCTGAAGCCGCATGCGCCTCTAACGCGACAAACAATCCGCACAAAATTGTTAAAATTACCTTTTTCATCTTATTTCCCATTGAATTACTTTTGCCCCTAATGTATGTTGCAACCGACAATTTTTCAAGCGGTTTTTCGCGTTTAATCCCAAGGGAACACAACCCACGTATCGGCACTAACGCCTTCCTTAACACAAAAATCCGGTTGCTCTTGGCAACAAGTTTTCTTCAACAAGGTACAATACTTTGCCAACGGATATTTGCTTCTGAGATATTTAATCGTCGCTCCGCTATCTGCCACATCATCAATAACATAAACGCTGTCCGCATCAAAAAGTTCATCTGTAGAAATATCTTCTATTTCACCGCGCTGATGATTGTTATCATACGACATCAACTTCACCACTCTGACATCACGAATATCAAGCTTGTAGGCAATCAATTGTGTTGGAATAAGACCGCCGCGCGACACTGCCACCAAAGTTATTCTCGATAAATTCGGACAATCTTTGACAATTTCATCTGCCAAATCATGACTCCACTGCACGATGTCTTCCCATTTAAGATACTGCTTTCCCATCTGTAGACCTTTACCCTCAATCTTTGACAACAAGCTGTGATTTTTTATACTTTACGGTATTTTTCTTTGCATATCAGCTAACGCCTTTTCATCCAAAACCAACACAATATAATCGCCATAAATAAATATCGCTTCTTTGGCTGGCCACGCTTTAGCACGATTTAAGAGATAATCCGCAATCACCGGCTCATGCAGGGCTTCATCAGCGGCATCACCGGATAAAAAGTCCGTCTGATAAAAGAAGTTATATGCATCTTTGGCTTTACCCGCCGGATAATAGGCATAAGAGAGCAATTCACCGTTTTTAGCTTCATCTGCCTGAGCTTTATAATATTTGGAGCGCAAACTCTTTTCACCGACTTGCAACAACTTATATTGACGTTCAATATTAAATTCCGGTTGCTTTTCTAAACGGGTAATAATCCGCTCGGCCAATTTTGTTTCGGCATCCCAACCGAATTTCCAGACTTTTTCGGCATAAGAAATCCTGACAAAATTCATAAATATCAATAAAAAGGCCAGACCGTAAGCGATACGACGCAAAGTTTTTGTTCCCAACAATAAAATGCTCAAAAACGCCAACGCATATAAAAACGGTAACCCGAAAAATGTTAAACGCACAAAGTGTGCTTGTGGCTCGGTCACAAACAAGAGCGCCAATAATGATACAACCAATAACACCGGTATCAGTATCAGACCGCGAAGTGATGCCTTTGCGTTCGGCGCGTATAAAATAAGTGTAAACAGCGCCATAATGCTTAAAGCCAAGTAAAGCAACTTATACGCAACATCCATAAACGGCAACGGTTGTCCAAACTGTAAAAAGGCATATTTGATAACCGCTCCCAAACGCAAAAACGGTGTTGCCACGCCTAAAGCCCGTGCATGCACATCATCCAAATAATTTGCCTCTTCCAAAACAAACAGGATAAAGATATAAAACATTACCGCGGTCAAAATATTGACAAACCCCTGCAAGCTCCGCGAGAATGCATCCTTTAAACTGATGTCGGCATAAACCGTTTTAATAAATATCCGCCCGACAACTGCCAAAAACATAAAACTCACCACCGGCATATAAGTTCCCAAAGCCCACAAAAGCAACAAAACCGACATTGTGTTGCATAAATACGTATGTGACGCCGTCTTATGCTTTCGATCTGCAATCAACAACCCCGTTAATACCAACACCGGAGCAAAGCACACCCCAAGCGAGGTTTTAGCATAATAAAGAATAGCCAACGTATAAGGTGTTACGGCAAATAGCAAACCAACCGTGACAATAACCGTTGCACGTTCCGGCATATTCCAATAAACGGCTAACAAAACACCGGCAAGCGCCAGACCGGCAAACGACCAAAAATTATTGATAACCGGCAAAATTTTACCGTCAAACAACAACTCTTGCAACCAATATGCACTAAATGAACCGGCACTGATAGCCTCATGATGATTAACCGTGCTTCTTATCGCCGCCCAATCGGCACCGCCCCACATAAAGTTGATGGTGTGAAATAAAAATGCCAAGTTAATAAAACCGAACAACAGCCAAAAGCTCTGCCGATATTTGGGGGAAATACGTTGATAAAACTTAACCGTTTCATCAGCCCAATCATAATCATTACAAACATGACATAATTTTTTAAACACTTTGGGCATCAGCATAACCCACACGGCAACAGTCGCCCCAAACGTCCATACAACAAGTTTCTCGGTTGAAATATAAAATCCTTTTTGGCTCAAAAGAAATCCGAACGCCAAAACAATCAAGCCGACAACAACGGCACATAATGCATTAAAAATATATTTGGACACAGTTTATCCCTCCGCTGACATTTTCCTTTATTATAAATTCTGACAAGCCGATTGCAAGTATTTTTCCCGTTTAATCACACCATTTATAAGGCATTGATATTCTTTAAGTGTGTGGTTAATTCATAATACACTTCGGGGCGATTTCGTTTTAACCACTCCAAAACAAGCCGTTTGGGCTCTTGGATATTAAGTCTGGTGGTAAAAGTGCGCATTTTCAAAAACGGTGCATGATGCTTGGACAACATGGTTAACGGATAGCAGTTTTTATCATTAAGCTCTAAATATTCCAAATCTTTATACGGAATATACGCCTCATGACTAAAGCCCAGATCCTCTAAAAACTTGGTAAACGGCACCTCGTATCTGACCGCCACGGTTAGCCCGTCCGGCTGTTTTGTTACCGAATTTAAATAAGTTTCAAACTGAGGATTAAGATATACTTTCGGCTCTAAAACTATAAAATAACTTTGTAAATGGTATTGATAGTCTTGATTGGCGGTAATCCCCCAAAAATCAGCTTGTCCGACCATTTTTTCAAAAATCGGTTTTAATGACGGTGTAACCATCAAAACGGAATCATTTGCTAAAATAAGACTGGCCGCTTTATGCGCATACCCTTTTTCTTTAAGCCACTGAAATCCGCGTTTATACGACCCCCAATCGTATTCACCGTGCCGTTTTGCCAAAACATGCGTCACATAAGGCGAAATTTTATGCACGGCTTTAAGCGAAAGCGGATTATCCGTTACAAAAACAATATTCGGCGCCACTTCTTTTAGCGCCCGAAGATATGTGATAACATAGTGCGGAACATATCCGTCAGGACTGTATGCCGCAAATATGGCCGTATTTTTTCCCTTAATAAACTGCGCGACATCACGGTCTTGCGTCATCGGTTTGGTATAGAGATACCACCCTAATCCAATAACAAGCGCCACCGATAACCATTTCAAAAAATGTATACTCTTAACGCGCATTTTTCTTCTCCTTTAGATCATCAGGAATAAACCATTCGGGAATTTCTGATGCAATATCAAAATATCGCTCAGGGTTAAGCTCATAAACATATCGCAACAATTTATCGGTATCTTCATAAATCAATAGTGAGGAAGTGAAAATCCGCCGCTTGATAAATTGATGTCCGTATTTCTTAACAAGCGTTAAAGGATACGAGTTCTTTTCGCTGTCAGCTAGATACGACAATTCTTGATACGGCATATAACTATCCCATTTAAAACCGAAATTTTCTAAATACGGCGTCAACTTCACTTCATACGCGGTAATGTAAAGCGAACTGTCAACCTGATGTCTGACCGCATTGATAAAATGCTGAAATTGACGTGCGCTGAAAACATTTTTTTTAAACACCATAAAATAACTCTGCACATGCGGATTAAACCTTGTATTTTGCAAATCACCCCAAAAATCCAAATCTTTGCGCTTTGCCATCGCCTTAAACATCGGCTTAAAGCTTGTCAAAGGAGCATAACAAGAATCATTTGCAAAAATAATCTCATCGGCTTTCTCTAAATATCCGTTATCCTTAAGCCAGTTAAATCCTCTTTTATAACTCCCCCAATCATATTCCTCATGACGGATGTTCTCGTAATGAATGGTGAGATTTTTCAGTTTTTCTTCTTCCGCCGGCTTCAAGGTCGAATCAGCCACATAAACCACCCCGTCTGCCACTTCATTTAAACCTTTAAGATAGGTAATCACATACGGGTGAATTGTCCCATCGGGATTATATCCGGCAAATACGGCATACCGTTTCGGCTGAGCAAAACAAAGCCCCGCTACTGCGCCGATAAGCATTACAAAAGCAATAATTATTCCTATCTTTTTGCGCAATTTATCCTCCATATCCGATAAGCGACATTACTCGTGATGCAAAGATTGTGCTTTCTTTTAAGTCAGTCAACAATGTTTTCGGTGATAAATCGTATATAATGTCCCAATAAGTTGTAGGGGAAGTTATTTTTAAGTATTGAAGCAATTCGTTCACTTTTTCGACAAGGGCAACATCTCCTGAAAATACGTGTTTCTTAATAAATTGATGCCCGTAATTTTTTGCCAACGTTAGCGGATAGAATGTTTTATCATAGCCTAACAGCATTTCCATATCTTTGTAAGGCATATAGGTATCCCACTTGTATCCAGATTTTTCCAAGTTTCTGGTTAACTGGACTTCATAGCGTATTACATAATCCATTTTGTATTCTTGATGTAGAACAAAATTAAGAAAAACCTCAAACTCAGCTGTGTTAAAAATTTTTTTGCGAAACACCATAAAATAACTCTGGATATGCCAACCGAATACTATATTTTTCAAATCCCCCCAAAAATCCAAATCTTTGCGCTTTGCCATCGCCTTAAACATCGGCTTAAAGCTTGTCAAGGGAGCATAGCAAGAATCATTGGCAAAAATAATTTCATCGGCTTTTTCTAAATACCCGTTATCCTTAAGCCAGTTATACCCCCGTTTATAGGAGCCGAAATCATATTCTTCATGGCGCACGTTTTCATAATGTATCGTTAATTGCTTCAGTTTTTCTTCTTCCGCCGGCTTCAAGGTCGAATCAGCCACATAAACCACCCCATCTGCCACTTCATTTAAGCCTTTAAGATAGGTAATCACATACGGGTGAATTGTCCCATCAGGATTATATCCGGCAAATACGGCGTAACGCACCGGCTTTTTTATATAGCAGGCAACAGCCATTGCCAAAGCAATTGTGGCTATAATGACAAATACCAGTTTTTTCTGTTGCTTAAACATAAAAAAGCTCCGTTACAAACCATAACGGAGCTGATTTTAGCAAAATCCTTGTTATTCTGCAACCAAAACCTGACGACGGCTGTGCATAGCTTCCTCAATAAATTTGATTTGCTCTGCCACGATATCGTTACCTTGAAACTTGGTTTTGGCCTCTTGAACACGCTCTTCAAACGTGCCTTTATCCGATTTAAAGATAAACATATACGCGCGGACAACCGATTTAACGGCATGCTCATCATAACCGCTCCGTTTCATCCCCACTTGGTTCAAGCCGCGAAGTTTGCCGCGATCGCCTGTGACCATACCAAACGGAATAACATCCCGCCCGATACCGGTCAAGCCGCCAATCATCGCTTTTCTGCCGATTCTGACGAACTGATGCACCGCCGCATTACCGCCCAAAATCACACCGTCACCCAAGCGAACATGCCCGCCGATGACCGCGTTGTTGGTCATAATCACATCATCGCCGACCACGCAGTCATGCGCAATATGGCTGTTTATCATAAACATCCCGTTAGAGCCGACGCGGGTTGTCATTTTTTCCGGTTCTTCACCGTTAATTGAGGTCTGCCCTTTAGGTGTGCCGCAATGCATGGTCACATTTTCTCTGATAACATTATTATCACCAACAAAAAGTCTTGCCCCCTCTTGGAATTCATTACCATGGTCTTGCGGTCCGCCCCCTAAGCATGCCCCCGGAAAAATCACATTACCTTTACCGATTGTAGTTTCTCCCAACACGGTAACGCGGGCGATGAGTTTACAATTTGCCCCGATTTTAGCCTTGCCCGAAATATAGCAAAACGGTCCGATTTCCGCGCTCTCATCAATAATTGCACCTTTTTCAATCACAGCACTTGGATGTATCATAAAATCTCTCCTAAAAAATAACAACTGACATAAAGTATAAAGCGCTTGCCTACATTGTCCAGCACAAATTATAATTGCTCGGTAACAAAACATTTCATTTTATTTACCGCACTCCGGCTGCTAAGATTTTCATTGTTTATTAAAATTTTTGCTATAGAATATTCTTCAGATGCGGATTTTCGCATTCAACACCAAAAACGGTGTGGGGCTTCAACACCCTGATATCACACGGCGTCAGATGTAGCGTCGTCATACCAATGCCTCATTAAATCAGAGGCGATTGTTTATACATCCCTCGTTTGTTTTGGCGGGGGAGCTGTCAGCGTATGTTCAGAACTTCGGTTTAAAGGTTGGCAGGCTGTTTTGTGATAATAGTGTTGAACTCTCTCGCCACCTAAATTTTAGGCGGCTTTTTTTACCTATATTTAACGGAGGAAACATGCCAAGAGGAAGAAACCCGAAATCACAACAACTATCGCGAGATAGCATGTTTGACACACAAACTTATGGCTCTGCCGCAGAATACAACCGACGAATCTATCTGAACCTGCGTGCCGTTATCGAAAAATATTATAGAGATCCTGAGGTATTAAAAAAACTGTTCAACCTAACATACTATGACCTTGAGAGATACGGTAGCGGAGAAGCAGAAATTCCGGCACAGTTATTATGGCGTATGGCAAATCACATGCATATTTCCATAGGTTTCTTTTTTATCTCATCTCCGTTTACGGATGATGCAATTAGTTTTGGTAGAATTCCGAATTAATCTTTGGAAAATGAGTTAAAACAAAAAGAGGCGCTACCGAATGACTTTGCAGCGCCTCAAAAAACGTAATAACTAAACTTATTTAGAAGATATTTCTATCTTTCTTGTCTTAGCCGGTGACGGTTCTTTCTTCGGCACATCAACAAACAACACACCATGCTTAAAGTGTGCGGCAATTTTATCATCGGCGATATTTTCCGGCAATTTAACCGACCGACTGAATGTGCCGTAAGAACATTCTTTCACAAAATAACCTTTTTCCTTTTCTTCGGTTTCGGCTTTCTTTTCACCGCTGATGGTGAGCAATCCGTCATCAAGCGAGAGGTTTATATCTTTTTCTTCCATTCCCGGAAGCTCCGCCTTAATCTCATATTTGTCTTTCATCTCGGCAATATCCAATTTCGGCGTCACCGCATTTTTGAACTCTGCCCCGTCAAACGGACTCATAAACGCATCAAACAAGCGGTTAATATCCGATTGCAAACCCCACACATCATTTGTGCGCGGTTCCAATTCATTACGTCTTAACATTAAATGTGACATCATTTTTCTCCTTTAACTAAAATCCTTTTTTATACCTGCCGTTATCGGCTTCTGTTTAGGATATGGTAACGTTTTTTTCCTTTCGCAAGGGGGATAAAAATATATTTTAAAATCCTTGATTTTAAGCCCCGCAGACACTATATAACATTGTCTTTAATTTCATTTGACACATTCCCGGAACAATGCTATAATAAACCTATGCATAGGGAGAATTGTTATGTCCGATGATAAGAAAATTTTAGATAATGAAACCGCTTTTGATTTAACCGAAAATAAGCAACCGATAGATTTTAGCGCTTATGATGTGCTTGATTTGGAAATGTGCGACTTAAGCGCTTACAAAAACATCCGCTTTAAAGAGAACTCTGAAATTAATTTAGGCGGCGACGAACCGCTTCCGGATATCCTTGATGTCAGTCGTTGTGCCTCTGTTGACTTATCCGGCAGAGATCTAAGTTCTCTCAAAAAACCGATTGTTATGAAAAAAGGCTCTTCATTCAGCTTTGATACACAAATGCAAAGCGGTTTTATTCCACCACTGACCAATGCTGATTTCAGTCGTGCATCTAAAATTTCCATATCAGGAACAGATTTAAGCAATTATCCCAAATTAGATTTCGCAACCAATGCAGATATCAGATTGATTAATGTTAAAAACATCCCGCAAAATATCGATTTCAGCCATTGTCATAAAGTGATTTTAAATCAGTGCGATTTAGCTAATCAACCGAATTTACGTTTTAAAGACGGTGCGGAAATTGATTTAAGCGATTGCACCAATTACCCCGAAAATTTAGACTTAAGCAATTGTAGCTCTGTTACCATTAAAAATACGGATTTAACCTTAGTAAAAAACCTCAAATTCAAGGAGGGTGCCATAGTTGATTTAAGCGATTGCACCAATTATCCCGAAGACTTGGATTTAAGCAACTGCGATTCGGTTACCATCCTTGATACGGATTTAAGCCAAATTAAAAACCTCAAATTCAAGGAGGGTGCCATAGTTGATTTAAGCGGTTGCACCAACATTCCGGAAAACATAGATTTCAGTCGTTGCAAAGCCGTTTATCTGGCTAAAACTGATTTATCAAATATCAAAGATTTAAAACTTAAAGATGGCACATATTTAGACCTACACAATTGTAAAGCACTTCCGCAACACGTTGATTTTGATAAATGTAATTATGTCGATTTAAGCCACACGGATTTAATGTTCCGCACCGATGTCAAGTTCAAAGACGGTGCTGAAGTTAATCTGCGCCAAACAGAAAGCATCCCCGATGAAGTAGATTTCAGTCCTTGTGCCAAGTTAAACCTTTGCCAATGCGATTTAGGCTCAGGTCTTATCGGCGGTTCACGCTCCATTTCGTTTAGAGCCGGTGCCGAGGTTAGTTTGCGACAATGCACAAATCTGCCGGAAAATATAGATTTTTCGCCTTGCGCCACACTTAATTTGAGAGGATGTGATTTAAGCGCCCAATCCGAACTAAAGCTGAGAGATAATGCACGCGTAGCAATCTTGGGTGCAACAAACATTCCGCAGTCTGCCGATTTCAGTCACTGCCGAGAAGTATGGATTAACACGAAGCAATCCCATAATTTTAACTATGGAGAAGCACTCATTGTCTTAAACGGCTTTGGGCCTAAAACTGTTGATATAAGCAACCTGCAAAATGTAACAACATCCCAGCAAAATGATGAAATTTTAGAAAACAGTGCAATGACTTTATTGGGCACCGAACAGTTTATTTTCAAAAACCGCGCTCAATATCAGGAATACTTAGCTAATCCGGATAATCTGCGTATTCCGAAAGATGTGACAATCATTTTTGCCGATGAAAGAAAAGAGCTTTCACAAACTCTTTCTGCTCAGCAAGGCGAACTGCCTACCGTAACTAAAGCCAACGCACAAGGCAGACGCATTGATAACGCAACCGAGCGCCATAGAGAAAAATCGAATGTGACAGAAGAAAATAAAACACCTCAAACAACGATAGATGTTTCTAAAAAACAAACCACTCGCTAAAGTTAATCAATAACAGCCCTAACATAAAGACAATGCACTTGTCCCCGATATTTTATCGGCAGTTTCACAAAATCTTTTTGCGTTGTAACCACCGCCAATTCCTTTGCCGTAGCTTCTTTTAATAGCCGCGCCACATCCGCCTCGCTATACGCATAATGGTCGGCAAAATCACGCGTTTCTACAACCTCATAATCCATATTTTTCAAGGTCTGATAAAACTTTTCCGGATGTCCGATACCGGCAAATGCCAAAACGCGCTTATGCATCAAGTCAAAAGGTTGTGGCTCTAAATGCCCGAAATGTACCGGCAAATGACATTTTTCTTTAAGCCCTGTTTTATCTTCCCCCATAACGAGGATATGTTGTGCCCGCTTTTCACCACTTTCAA
Organism: uncultured Rhodospirillales bacterium; assembly: GCA_902763185.1. Classification (GTDB taxonomy): domain Bacteria; phylum Pseudomonadota; class Alphaproteobacteria; order RF32; family CAG-239; genus CAG-267. Next base: position 23,383 of record CACWQT010000006.1, read on the forward strand.
GCGTCTCACGTAAAGGACCTGCAGGGATAATCCTACCGTTACCGATACCGGTTGCCCCGTCAAACACAAGCCAACTTTCGTCTTTATAAAGCCTCGGGTTTTGAAAACCGTCATCCATAATGATAACATCCGCCCCCATACTCTCGGCAATCTTTGCCCCTTTAGCTCTATCCGGCGCAACAATCACCGGTGCAATCTCTGCCAAAATCCTTGCTTCATCTCCGGTTTCTATTGCACTATGTTTTGTTAAATCCACCACCGTATTTTTGAGTTTGCTTTTATAACCGCGCGTCAAAAACACCACTTTTTTGTTTTTTTTAAGGTATTTTTCTGCCATAGCCGCCGCCACCGGTGTTTTACCGACACCGCCGGCGGTAATATTGCCGATGCAAATAACGTATGCTTTACTTTTATACGGCTTAGCGTGTTTAATTCGCCATTGGGTTACCGCTTTGTAAATAAACGCAATCGGCGCCAAAAGTGTCGCCATTCCCCCGTTATTGTTCCAAAACTTCGGCGTTTTCATCGGGCAAGTTCCTCTTTAATGACATCAGCCAATTTATCCAAAACCGTGGCTTCTTGAACAGTCCACGCATAGGCCGCCTCTTGGCTCTTTTTAAGCTTTTCAGAATTACTCAGGAGACTGATTGCTTCGTCAACCACCTCTTTAGCGTTATTTACTTGCACCAACGCATATGCCTCTTTTGCCCGTGCGGTCATATCCGTAAAATTATGCATAAAGGGACCGACAATGACCGCATTTTTATCTTTTGCCGGTTCAATAAAATTCTGCCCGCCGTGGGGAATTAACGAACCACCGATAAACGAAACAGAAGCAAGCTTATACCACAACCCCATTTCACCAATTGTATCAGCCACATAAATTTCCGTATCCGCTCCGATCAACCCGCCTTTTGCGCGTTGTTCTGTCTCAAAGCCCTTTTCTTGAAACATCTCGGCAATTTCCGCGCCGCGATTAGGATGGCGCGGCACCACAATCACCAATATATCTTTAACTGCCGCCTGTAAACGAGGCAATTCCACCGCCAATTGCGCCTCTTCATCATGGTGCGTGGAGCTGATAAGAAATACCTGACGCTTGCCGACCGCGTTTTTAAGTTCTTTTAACATCTCTTCATCAATCGGCAACGGCATCCCTGCATATTTGATATTGCCAACACATTGCGCCGGTATGGAAGAAAGCACCTGTAACCGCTCTTTATCCTGCTCCGACTGCCCTAAAAGCAACGTAAAGCAACTAAGTAATTCGCGACTGACCGGTTTTACATAACTCCAATTCCGAAGCGATTTATCAGATATTCGTCCGTTGACCAATATCAACGGTATGCCGTATTTCTTAGTTTCATACAGCAGCGACGGCCATAACTCCGACTCAAACCACAACACCGCATCCGGCCTGAAATAGGTTAATAAGCTATTCGCAAACTTCGGCACATCAAACGGAATAAACTGATGAAACGCCCGCTCCGGCAACCGTTTTGCCATAATTTCCGCCGAGGTCAGTGTTCCGGTTGTTACCATAATATGCAGACCTTTATCTTCTTTTAAGAGCTTATCTATCAGCGGCAACATTGAAATCGCCTCACCGACCGACGCCCCGTGAAACCAATAGAGCTTACCTTTGGGCCTTTCATGCGTATAATTTCCCAACCGCTCATTAAACCGCTCTGTCGGTTCTTTACCGTTTTTCTGCCGCTTTTTAATATAGGTCGCCCTTATAAGCGGAAATAATAGCGTCATCAACAACCGATACACCGGAATAAAGACAAAACACTTCGATCCCCAATGACGTTTACGCCGCGGCTTAATCGTATTCAGAGGCAATATCTTAGGCAAACCGCAGGCTTCATCGGCTTCAAACGTCAACTGATTCAGTTCATCTTCCATTTGTTTACGCAGTCTTTCTACCTCATTTTCATCAACGTCAGGTGCAACAAACATCGGTTTGGTGCATTTGACCACGCCCTTCTTAAATAACTTCGGTAGCAGCATAGCGTCCCAACTGTTAATCACCTTTGCCTTTTCAGAGCTGTATGTCATACCGACAATCGGTTTGCCGGTTTTAGAAGCAAAATAAATCACACTTTTATTAAGCCGCATACGAGGGCCTCTCGGACCGTCGGAAATAAGTGTTACACTTGTATTATTCTTCAATTCTTCAGTAATTTGCTTGGCTGCCCCCACCGCACGCCTGTCACTTGAGCCGTCAATCGGATAAATGTCATAGCGTTTTAAGATTTTGCCGATAATTGCCCCGTCAGCATGTGGTGAAACCAACGCCTTAACCGGTCTTGGCATATTGCGCCCGAGATAAGGCAACATCAATGCCCGTCCGTGCCACGAAACCATAATCACGCCATGATTCTCTTCAATTACTTTCTTAAACTCATCCATACACGATTCATCAAACTGACCTGTTTTCCCGACCAATAACGAATACACATACCCGACATAGGCAATCACGCTCAACACAAAGTTTGAACGCCCGATAGCTTTTAGTAAATGTTTTAATCTGACGCTTAACGGCATAAAAAAACCTCAATTAGGCCAATTTTAATTTTATACGGCGAAGCGTTTCGGCCTTACCCAAAACCTCGGCAATTTCACTTGCGCCGCCTGGGGTAGTCTCTAAGCCTGTTAAAGCGATTCGAACCGGATAAAGCACCTGTCCGTTTTTAAGCTCGTTTGCGACTGCCACATTTTTCAAACACTCAAACAAGTTCTCGTTTGTCCATGTTTGAAGTGCCTCAAGTGCCGGATAGGCAAGCGCTAATGATTTCTTGGCAATATCCGCATCGGTCTTCATCTTTTTATTGGTAAACAACTCATCGCTATATTCCGGCAATGTTTCAATAAATCCGGCAACCTCGGCAATATCATTAAGCGTCTCAATACGCGGTTGCAAAACTTTAGACAATGCCTCACGGTTAATCTCATGGGTGATAAATTTATCATATTCACGACAGGCAAGCTTATGAAAAGCCTCAAAATCAAGCGCACGAATATAACAACCGTTCATCCATTTAAGCTTGGCTATATCAAAAATCGCCGGCGATTTATTAAGCCTGTTCATATCAAACACTTTTTCAAGCTCGACAAGGGAAAAGATTTCCTGCTCTGTCCCCGGATTCCACCCCAAAAGGGCAATATAGTTCAAAATTGCCTCCGGCAGATAGCCTTTTGCCACCAAATCTTGAAACGAGGCATCGCCGTTGCGCTTAGAAAGCTTATGTTGCGCGTCTTTCATCACCTGTGCTACATGTACGTATGTCGGCGGCGTCCACCCGAATGCCTCATAAATGAGATTATACTTTGGCGTTGAAGATATGTATTCATTGCCTCTCACCACATGTGTAATCTTCATCAAATGGTCATCAATAACGTTAGCAAAATTATAGGTCGGAAAACCGTCAGACTTAAGCAACACACCCTCATCAAGCTCATCATAATCAATCTCAATATCGCCATACACCACATCATGAAACATGGCCTTGCCTTTTTTATTGATATTCTGCCTGATAACATACGGCTCACCTTTTGCCACACGCACCTTTGCCTCAGAAAGAGGAATCATCTTACACGGATCCTTAAACTTGATATTTGCCTCTTCGTCTTTTTGTTCATCGGCCTCATCTTTTGAGCAAAAACAATAATGTGCACCGCCGAGTTCCACCAATTTATGCGCATATTCTTGGTATAACGGCAAACGCTCTGACTGTATGTATGGACCAAAATCACCGCCGATATCCGGTCCTTCGTCCCAGTTCATACCGACTGTTTTAAGTGTATTATAGATAATATCGGTTGCCCCTTCAACATAGCGTTTTTGGTCGGTATCCTCAATGCGAAGGATAAACTGCCCGCCGTTAGCTTTAGCAATCAAATATTCATAAAGCGCGGTTCTCAAATTACCGATATGCATATAGCCCGTAGGACTTGGGGCAAAACGTGTTCTTGCCGTCATCATCAAAACTCCTAAAAAAATCCAATATGTAACAGGTTTAAAACAGGTGAGAGAAAAAGTAAAGCAAAAAAACGCCTTTCATACTATACCTCAAACAAAAAAGGATAAACACCAATTTAAGTGTTTATCCTTCTCAAAGCTCACAGATTCTAAGCTCAGTCATCATCTTCAGGCGGTAACAGCCCTCTGGCACGAAGCTCATCATCGGTATAAAGATCATCATAATAATCATCGTCGTTGTCTAAGCCATTATTGCCGACCAGACGATCCAGTGCGCCGCCGTCATATCCGCTCTCGGCATCGCACATTGCGTTGTAAATGTCTAAAGGATTGTAAGCCATAGTGATAAAAATTTATGGAGTAATATCAGAATAATCAATAAGATACGTTTAACATATAAAACATTTGATAAGAAATCAAGACATTTTTAACAGCCGCAAAAAAAGCCCTGCGTTCTTCCTTATCGGAAGGGATTCGCAGGGCGTGTTTCTTAAAACATAATTCGTTATTTCTGAGGCGTGGTGTATTCCGCACCGATTAAAGGCCTCAATTTTGCCTTTGACGCAATATCGCGAGACATTGTCGTCAAGATTTCTTTTGCGGCGATGTCATAGGCCTTAACAACTCGATCAACCGGCGAATTGCGATACCAATAGATACCTTCCACCGGCGTGAAATCAATGCCATATTGCCGCATCATCGTCGCGACCGCATTGATATTGCGTTGTTCTTGCGCAAACAACAACAAATCCGCATCTGACGGACAATTTATCGGAAACCCGAAGTGCTCGGATAAATCGTCGAGCTTTTTCTTTATCTCCCGAAAATTGCTCCTGAGCGCATTTTTGTAGAGCGTCAGGTGTCTGACTTTGATACCGATGACCTTATCTTTCTGTGTCAAATCCAAATAAGGCAAAATCACCTTATTTTCATAAAACACGGGATACGGCATTTTGATTTTCGTATCATCAATTTTTTCTGGCGTCACCCGCCCGTAAGCCTCCGCTTCGCAGCGATATTGAACTGCAAGTTTTTCGCAGTCCTCTACATATTGGGCATAAGATCTGGCCTCAATTGGCTCCAACTGCAAGTTGAGCAGCATATTAAGCCTGATGAAATTAACTTTTTTCATACGCTTATGAATTTGGTTCATTACCTAGCTCAACGCAATACTTCCCACGTCTACGTAGGCTTTATAGAGGAAGACAGGGTTATACCACCCCGTCACATGCGTCTGCTTTTCACAACAAATCATAACGAGCGCAAACCCGCTAAACAAGAGTAAGCCTTCTAAGATAAAGGCATAGATGTCATCAGCAACGGCTCTCGTAACAAGAGCTTGCCAAAATTCCGAACCTACGATAACAAGCGTAGGTAGCAAACCAAATGCTATCGCACCACAGTTTGCTAAAGCCAATTTCATTGTCATTGCACTTTATTTTTAATAATTTAACATAATCAGAGAAATTGACAAAAATATACCAGTTTTCTTAAACTTTGTCAAATACTTTTTTTAAGCAAACTAAAGAAAAATCGCTTTTTGGGGCACAAAAAATCCCCCGAAGCATTCACCTCGAGGGATTAAAAAAGCTAATCAGACCACGGATCTTTATATTTCAATGTCGGATCATCAAGCTGATCAGGTGATCTTTCACCACGCGGATCGCCACCACTTTCAGCAGTGCCTAACAAATCCATCTGATCAACCAATGATCTGCCACTACTGTCTTGCCAATTATTAAATTCAGCTCGATTAAAATAGCAGTAAACCGTAGCATGCCCTTCCAATGTATTTTGCGCCACTGGGAACAAGTTCCAAATAAAACTGCCCATACTTGCACCGCCACCGGCATTACCGCCACCGGTTGTATAGTTAGAGAGAACCGGTGCTTGATAATCACTACCGCGATTGTTAAAGTTACTCCACTCTGCAGTATCATACAAGAAGCCCATATAGGCTTTCCACCCGGTTGTTCCCTCGGGAGCTAAAGATGTTTTGAGCCATGTATTTTGTTGGAAGTAGAGCGGATAAGCCATAATTTCCTCAGCAGAACCGTTTCCTGCTTTATATATTGCATAGTTATGACCGGAATCCCATTCCAAAGTAGTATCTGTTGTGGTTTGAGAGGAGTTGGTATAATTCGGCTTAACACCCAAGAACCAACCTTCAACACGCGGTGTCTGATTTGAAACAAAACTATCCGGATTGTCATCAAACGTATTATACACACCGTTAACTACAATACTGCTCGCTTCTTCATAATTCGGATGACGAATATCCCGACCGCCGGCGTTATTCAAAATATCCGCCTGTCTTGACGCTGTATTAACTTTATATTTGTCGCCGTCTTTGATAATATCACCGGCCTGCCCGACATTAAACGAAATCGGAACTACGGTTGCTAAATTCTCATATCCCGGAGGACACGGCGCAAAAGGAACAATACCGATAAATGGTGACGCATCATCCGTATTCCCTTGGTCGTTTATCATATTATATACGCCTTTTAACACATAATCAGGCAATACGTCACTTAAGCGCGCCCCACCACGGGTTGTAAGCTTAATATCATGCATCACTGAGGTATATGCCGGATTGACCATATATTGATCATACGTATCACGTGAATTCTTCGGATTTGCATTAATGCTTATCCCCGCACCGCTGACCAGTCTGTCTGCCTTAATATAGCCCACACCGGTATCTGCGGCATCCCCGCCGGAAACAATAGCTGTATCCGTATGTTCCAGTTCTATCGCACCGCGACGAATATAAACTGACGCATCACCGCTCATGGCATTGCTGACTGTCGAAGAGGCATCAATATCTCTTGCACCAATCCTAAATAACGGTTTATCCGTATTAACATTACCATCGCCATCTATACCCATCACTTGGATATAATCCGGATCCACTTCAAACATTGCCCGACTGCTATCCTGTTCGGCCGTATTACGAGAGTTACTTGCAATATGGATAACCTCATTTCCGGTTACATGCACGGTGCCGTCCATTAACACATTAGCATCTGAAGAGGACGTCACATTGTCCAAATCCGGCATAACTTTGAATACGGCCGAGCTGTTTTCTTTTTCAACCGTAAAGTTAACATAACGGGTGCGGATATCTTCTTTGTTGGCAAAGAACTGCGCATCAGAACTGCCACGAGCCCCTTGTCCGGTTGTCCATAAAGCAAACTCTCCGGCTCTGGCATCAATCCGATTTCCTAAATCCTCACTAAGCAATTCCGGATGTTTATTTAAGGTCAATGCACCTTCTTGAACATCTACAATACTTGAAGTAGGAGTTTCATCCATGGTTTTGATACTGACCAAAGTGGAAGCGCTAACCAAAGCCTTAGAACTGTCTGCGGCAAAATAGTTACCGTAATTTACCGAACCGTTCGGATCTTCCCAACCCAACACACCTACGCCATCTTTAACATAGCCGTATGCGCCGTTAAAATCTCTATAATGCACTTGTGTCGAATCAGCCCAGAACACAGATGAACTGGTATCATTTTCCAAGGTTCCTGTATCTGCATTTCTTCGGATATAAACACCGCCGTTTTGACCACCGTAAACATTTAACCAGCCGGTATCACGATCATCCTTAAATTGCGTATAGCTGGAGAAACCGGCATGTAAATTACGTGAACCTTGGTCATTAAACCATGCTTCATTGGCAAATAACAAATCATCCACCCACGCCGAACCGGCAACACCCAAAGTCCAATCTTTACGTGCATATTCCAAATCTCCGCCGACATTACTGCTCATCTGAGTTTTACCGATATTTGTCATAAATGTACTGCTTAAAATATCCGTATATTTGGTATTCAACAGCATTGAACCATCTCCTGTCAGGATACCATTATATTCAGTAATTCCTAAACCACCGACATTATCCATATCATAGTTAGACGCTGTTCCATATACCCGGAGTTGCCCGTCTTTTAATCCGGTATAAGAAGATTCGGCATACATCATATTCCTTTGCGCATCACTGCCGCCAACCGCAAAAATACGATTATCTGATACACCGACACCAAGGTCATCACCTCTTAAAATATAAACGCTGGAGCTGGTGGCCGAAGAACCTGATGCGGCAATCCACATACCTTGTTTTTCACCAACCAGGAACCTACCGCCGTCTTCATTAATATGCGTATCTGCAATAGAGCTGTCTCCACCTTGGTTAATAAACACCTGTCCGCCATGATCATTGATATAAGTAATGGCAGAGCTTCCAGCGGGTCGGCTATTTAATTTGATAACATAGTCACCATTTTCTTGATAAGCATGAATATATCCGCCCTCAACCCCACCGCCGGCAGCAGAGGAACCGCCAACCTTAAATTCATAAGTTCCGGAGCTTTCATTTGCTAAAACAAAGTCGTCTAACAATCCGACAGATGCCGAATCTTCACCTTCACCGTTATCCGCACGGAAAACCACCAAATCGACATCACTGCTGTCATTCAAGCGCAAAAATTCCATAACATCACGTCCGGTTCTGACCATAACTCTTTGAGTAGGATCATTTTCATCTTGCCCAATACCATATTCGGTATTATGCAAACGAAAACGTGAATTTAACGCCGACAAATTACCGTAAATCCATGCTGCACCGGTGTTTGATGAACCGGAACCGCGGCTATGTCTGTCCTCCTCTAAGAAGTTACCGACCGGTCTGCCGACATACAAATCCGCAATATCCGGATCGCAGTGGGCGCTCATACTTCCCGGAACGTCACCTGAAATAATATGACGATCACACGTAGAGTTTAACATCAATTTACGCGTATTAAAAATAGAGTGGAATTGACGTCCGTGTTCAACATAGATACCACCGTCTTCAAGACCGCCCATATAAATATCGGTTACCATCATATTATGATAATATTGCATATCGCCGTCCTCCGGTGGCACACGATATAAAAACTTCTCACTATCTTGATTATCAATCGTTATCGGCTCAACAGAAGTAACAACCAACGAGTTTTCCGTTAAATCCGCTGTATCTATATCCAAATCGGTAATCATTTCTGAATCCAAAGACCACGCATCGCCGGTTCCTTGAACCATTGAGCTTTCATCCCATACCATACCGCCGTTAGCACCGACAAGTGAAGCAATTTTAGCCGCTCTTTTACGAGTAATATTGGCTTCTTTCGGATAAACAATATATGAAGTTAAAGAACTGTTATCATTATGCACATAAATGGTCGGCATCTTATAGTTTTTAATTTCGCCGACATTAAACCCAAACGGAACGTATGCCGAATAACCTTTTTCAAAACAATATTTACCGCTGCACTCATCACCGGATCGCGTGCTGTCATCATCATAGGTAAGGATAATCGTCTCATTACCTGCAGAAGATGTTGCTTCCAACAAATCGGTAACATTTGCCTTCATCATCGTTTCCACGACGCTGTTCATTGTCCGCGCTTGGCTGGCGATATTAATATCTTGGATTTCCTGCAATCTCTCTGCCGACTTTTTATAAAGAGTTGGCGTCACCATAGCTATCAACCCCAACATAGCCAGAGCCTCTACCAAAAGGGTTCCGCGCTGATCTGATTTTTCTTGCAACTTCATCATAATCGTTCTCCTTATACCTATATCTGCCTAATTTTAATTAAGCATCCGTTGGCACAATAATCTTCTCCGTTAACTCTAAAAAAGTCATCTGTAAAAAAGCCCACTGGCAAATCCCAAGTGGTCTTGTTACGATATCTAAGTGGAAACATTCTCTTTGTAATATTGGTTTCTTGCTGATGAGCAGCAGCCCATACACGCATATCATCAATATACGCCGGCAAAAGTCTTACTCTACCTTCAAAATGCCATTGGTTGTTTTGGCGATAAACATAACCGATATTCTCCGTAAACGGATATTCTATAATGGCTCGTTGGAAGTCATAATTAACATAGTTGGTAAGTCGATTAATCCATCTGGCATCCATTTTTCTGAATGCAATCAAATAACGATGTGAATTCTTTCGACAACAACTACCGGTTAAGCCCCCTTCTTCATCAACCGAAGAAACACAATTTTGCACACCGTCATGCGGCGGAGCATCTACAATTGGGTTTCCTTCTTCATCAAAATCTTCTGTTGCTTGCGCATGATAATGCCCGTCATAGTCATTGATGTCATAAAATCTTTTTGCTGCAGCATTATATGGCAGACAATAAACACGGCTATACATTTCATCAGAGTCATAAAGCACCCGACCTTCCGGCAAGAGGTGCAAACTTCTCTGCTCACTCGTATCACCGCCCTGCACTAAAAAAGCGTGTTCAGAATTGCCTTGTTTATAAGTCAGTTCTGCGTCGCCGCTGGCATAAATTTCATCACCGGGCTGAATACCGAATTCATAGTTTTCCCCGTCAAGTTGATTATAGACTTCTATTTTAGTTATGATTCTGGAAGCAATGTGAACTTGATAATTAAAACGGTAGAGCATGCTGACCGCTTTTTTACGCATGATATCACGATCATAATCAGGTCGAACCGAAAGGTTAAACCCATAGATCGCAGAGACAAATGTTGCCAACATCATCAATAAATACATAATACAGACTCCCTACCATAGGTAATACTTGGCAAAATACACCTATATAGCAAAATGATACCACATTTTAAACAAAAAATCAAGTGAAAAAAGCGCCATAAGCCTCTAACTTTAGTCATAATCACATAACACATTTAAACGATTCGATTTTTTGTTTAAGACTGTTTTTTAATATTACCATCAATTCTTTCAAAAAGCTTAAAAAAACACTTGCAAAATAAATTTTTTTGTCTTAAATTTGCCTCACTTCCGAGAAAGAAGGTTATAAGACCTCGTTTGCAATCATAAGCAAAACTATCGGGACAATAATGTTAAACAAACAAAAAGGATTTATTTAATGAAAAGTATTGTAAGTGCAAAAAAGAAAAACAGTCGTCGTTATGGTCAAAACCTTTGGGGTGACCAAAACAGCCCGATTTTAAAGAGAAATTATGCCCCTGGTCAACATGGTCAAAGACGTAAAAAGGCCACTGACTACGGCACCCAATTATATGCCAAGCAAAGCTTAAAGGTATATTACGGTAACATCAGCGAAAAGCAATTCAGCAAATATTATGAAGAAGCCATTCGTCGTCGCGGTGACGCCGCTGAAAACCTTATCGGTTTGTTAGAATCTCGCTTGGATAACTTGGTTTACAAAGCAAAGTTTGTTCCGACCGTATTTGCGGCTCGTCAATTTGTTAACCACGGTCATGTAACCGTTAACGGCAAAAAGGTAAACATTCCTTCTTATGCAGTTAAAGCCGGTGATGTAATTGAAGTTCGCGAGAAATCAAAGAACTTGGCTGTTGTTTTATCAGCTGTTCAATCTTCTGCCCGCGATGTTCCGGCCTATTTGGAAGTTGATACTTCTAAATTAACCGCAAAATACACCTTTATTCCGAAATTTGAGGACGTTCCTTACGCCGCTCAAATGGAACCGAACCTCGTTATCGAGTTCTACTCCAGATAATCGGTTCAAAAACCTTTTGGAACGAGGTGCTCAAGCACCTCGTTTTTTTATGCTCAAATTAAAACTATCTTAAACTTTTCCCTCTACAATTATCTCATTACATTTAGGGGAACTTTAGATGCTAAAAAGATTATGCCAAATTTCTGCAGTTTTTTGTTTATTTGCCGGCACCGCTTTGGCTGACCTTAGTCCTAATCCGTGGCTTGAAGCTAATGATGAAGAAGATTTAAAAGAAGTTTATGCCAAAAACAGAAAGCACAACAACAATAATATGGCAGGCTATACCTCCGAAGGTGAAACACTCATCGACCGTAGCCATGCTTATGTGGAACTTCCCCAAGATGATGAAAAAGAAGATACCGGTTTTTTAGGCAAATTTTCTGACTCTTTTAAGAAAAAAGAAGAAGCCCCGCTCATAACCCGAACCACAGCCAAACGCCGCGCCACCAAAGCAAAAGCGATTGAAGCTCAATCGGCTGGTAATGGGTCTGACAGTAGCGATATGATGTCCGGCTTCGGCTTAGATAAATTGAAAAAAGGCGTAAAACTCCCCAGCCTCAATGCTAATGGTTTAATCCAAAAGTTTGAACGCGCTTCGGGCATAGACCTCAAATCTATGGGTAAAAGCCTGAAATTTTAGCTTTTTAATAAAAATTCTTGGTGACCCGACTGATAATTGAGGATGAAACCCCGCCGATTTCATCAAGCACCCCGTTTACCAAACGATATTGCTTATCCATGCGTGCGGCTAAATCTAAGTTATGAGTGGCAACAAGTGCCGCCAAACCTGTTTCTTTAATAATCGCCAACAAAGCCGAAAAGACTTCTTCTGCGGTATCCGGATCAAGATTTCCGGTCGGCTCGTCGGCAAGCAATAACTTTGGTTGATTAGCAAGCGCCCGCGCAATGGCCACGCGTTGCTGTTCGCCACCCGAAAGCTCCGCCGGACGGTGCTTTAAGCGATATGAGAGCTTAAGCTTTTCCAACAAAAAAGCCGCATGCTCCTCTGCCTCACTCTTTTTCACCCCTCTGATCAACATGGGCAACATCACATTTTCCAAAGCCGAAAAATCGCTTAAAAGATTGTGATATTGATAGACAAATCCGATATAATCGCGTCTTAATCCGGTTCGGACATCATCGCTGATACGCGCAATATTTTCGCCGTTTACAAAAACCACACCTTTGCTCGGTCGGTCAAGGAGCCCTGCAATCTGTAACAACGTGGATTTACCGGCACCGGATTGGCCCACAAGCGCACTCATTTCACCGGTTTTAATCGTAAGATTAACGCCCTTCAAGACCTCCAAAACATGCTTTCCCTGCTGATAGTTTTTGACCACATCACGAAGATCCAAAACTGCCGGTATTACCTGATTTTTCTCTACATTACTCATAACGAAGTGCCTCCACAGGATCCATTTTTGCCGCCCGATAAGCAGGATACAGCGTTGCCAAGAACGAAAGTAAAAGCGAAATTCCGGCAACCGCCATTACCACTTCGCCATCAACCTTGGCCGGCAATTTGGATAAAAAGTAAATTTCTGCCGCAAACAAATCACGCCCTGCCAAAGATTGCAAAAACTGACGAATATTCTCAATATTATCACAAAAGAGCAACCCTAACACCACACCTAAGAATGTGCCGACAAAGCCGATAAAAGCTCCGTCAAGAAAGAACACTTTCATCACCATGCCTTTGGTTGCCCCCATCGTGCGCAATACTGCAATATCACGCCCTTTATCTTTCACAAGCATAATCAAACCGGTGATAATGTTAAACGCCGCCACTAAAATAATAAGCGTTAAAACGATAAACATGACATTGCGTTCCACATCAACCGCATTAAAAAAGGCGGAATTGCTCTGCCGATAGTCATAAACATAAGCTTTATTACCCGAGCTTTCTATCGCCGCCCCGATAATCTGTCTGGCATAATCCACATCAACATCCTCTAAAAGTGTGACATCAATGTGTGTAACACCGTTACCCAAAGAAAAGAACTTTTGTGCGGCCTCTAAAGGCATAAACGCAAAGTTTGCATCATATTCATACATACCGAAATTAAACGTGCCGATAACCTGATAGCTTTTCATCCTCGGCACCGTGCCAAACATGGTGATTTTGCCGTTAGGCGAAAGAAGTGTGATTTCATCGCCGATATCAACGCCGAGCTTATTAGCCAAGCGCTCGCCCAAAACCACCACATCATCCTTAAACTCTGTTAAGTCAACACTTTTAAAGCCGTCACGAAGCACTTGTTTTTTAACAATATCTGTGGCATTTACCCCTCTGACCATCACACCTTCGGCAGTATTACCGGCGGTGGCCAAGAGCTGCTTTTCAACCATCGGTAACGCAACTTTGACACCTTTAACATTATTTTCCAAAATCTTAACCGCCTCGGCATAGTTATCAAACGGCGTATTACGAATAGCCACAATGCTGACGTGTCCGTTAATCCCCAAAATCCGGTTTAAGAGTTCTGCCTTAAACCCGTTCATCACCGAGGTAACGATAATAAGCGTTGCCACCCCTAAAGCAATACCGATAAACGCAAACGAGGTAATAACCGAAATAAACCCCTCTTTACGCTTAGCGCGCAAATAGCGTGCCGCAACCATTGTTTCAAATTTGGAAAACATTATCAAAAACTCCTTATCAAGCTGATAAAGAATGTAGCCTTTGTTAAAAAATCATACAACCGAATTTATAAACAATCCACACCCCCTATCAATTAATCTAGCAATGGGTGGGATAAAGTGCGGTGCTATCGCCGTGAGCCCACCGAGGCGCACGAGCGTAGTTAGACCTACGTGACGCGCCGATGAGTGGCTTCCTCACAGCGATTTGACCGTGCTTTAGCACGCCCCTGTGAGTAAAATATATTTTTATTGATTTTACCCCCAACGCATACTAAATTACTCCAAAGATACTATTGAGGAGCAATAAAATGGAAGCAAGCGCGAAATCATTAGCGGAAACGACCATCAAAATGCTGGGAGACCGCTGGAAAGTTCAGATTATTGAGTGCTTAATGGACGGCACCAAACGTTTTGGCGAATTAAAAAGAGAATTGGGCGACATTACCCAAAAAGTTCTCACGTCAAATTTGCGAATGCTTGAAGAAAACGGGATATTGATCAGACACGTTTATGCTGAAATTCCGCCGAGAGTTGATTATACGTTAACCAACTTGGGGTATGATTTGCGTCCGGTTATTGATTCGATGGTAGCATGGGCAGAAATGTATCGCGAAACGATTATCAATGAATTTAATCAAAAAGTTGAACAGGGCAAAGCCAAAATTGAACAGCATCGCGCCAATTTGGAAACGGCGATGGAACTTGGTAAAGCCAAACTGGATTCAACAATCAATCAGATAAAAAATACCTTCCAATAATAATGAAGCCTCCTTTCGGAGGCTTTTTTTTATTTCGTTTCTAAATTCCTTAAAAACTTATTGAGGAGCAACACGCCAAATCCGCTGGCCCCTTTGCCGTATAAGGATTTCGGCTTGGAAAACATATCCATGCCGGCAATATCCAAATGCGCCCATGGTGTTTTATTCTTTAAGAAAGCCTCCAAGAAGCACGCCGCAGTAATTGAACCGGCGGACCGTCCTTCTGAAATATTCTTTACATCGGCAATATCCGACTTGATTTTTTTGCGATATCCGTCTGTTAGCGGAAAACGCCACAATTCTTCACCCGATTGCTCACCGGCAATAGAAAGCAACTCTGAGAGCACATCATCATTAGAGAAGAGACCTGCCATTTCATCACCCAGCGCCACCACAATTGCACCGGTTAAAGTGGCGATATCAATAATGCGCTCCGGCTTATATTCACGCTCAACATAGGTAATACAATCGCCCAAAACCAAGCGTCCTTCCGCATCGGTGTTTAGGATTTCAACCGTTTTACCCGAAAGCGAGGTCACAATATCACCAGGTCTCGTTGCCGTGCCGGATGGCATATTTTCCACAAGCCCGACAATACCGACGATATTAAGGCTAAGCTTTTGCTGAGCCGCCGCCTTAAGGCTTGAAACAACCACCGCAGAGCCTGCCATATCCTGTTTCATATCCCACATACCGTTTGAGGGTTTAATGGAGATACCGCCTGAGTCAAAGGTAACCCCTTTACCGACCAAGGCTACATCAACCGATTTTTTCTTCTTATTGCCGTTATATTCCAAAATCGCCACATACGGGTCATTAACCGAGCCTTGAGAAACCGAAAGGAGCATATTAAAGCCCTTTTTCTTTAATTCGGTTTTATTGATAAGTGTAACTTTTAAGCCGAGATTCTCTAAACGCTTAATATCCGCAGCGTAAATTGCCGGCGTTAATTCATTAGACGGTTCATTGGTCAAATCTCTGGCATAACGCACAGCATTGGCAAGTGCCGCCGTTTTTTCATAATCTTTTTTAGCAATCTGTTCTTTTGCAACAAAATTGACGGTTTCAAGTTTGGGCATATCCTCTTTTTTAATATCGGTATGATACTTATCAAAGCTATATGAAGAAAGTTCAAAGCCTAAACCCATATTATTAGCAATATCTAAAGCGCTGAAAGTTGTTTTCGGTAAATGCCGTGCAAAAACGCTTGCCGAAGTATATTTTTTGATTTTAGGATAAATTTTACCTGCCAAAACTTGCAAATCAACCGCACTGACATCTAACCCCACACGACAGAGAATAATCAACTCTTTTAAGTTATCAAAAGCTAAAAGCTCTTGCGCTTTGCCGGCTATTTCATCTTCACGCGCCACATAAGATTTAAGCTTATTAAAAGCACTCCGGTCGATAATCCCGCCGGTTATACCATAGTTTAGCGCTTCGTCTTTGGTAGCCACCAAGATTTTTACAAAACTATCACGTGCGTTTTTACCAAAAGAAATTTCCACCATCAGATTCTCTCCTAAAAATAATTTAACATTGGCTATATAATGCCTGCAACATTTAAAAAAAAGGTTAAAATAAGCATCTTGACTTTGCACTTTATCGTGCTAATGTCTGAAAAATAAAATAATAAAGAGGCATAACAATGGGCAGAATATTTGTTGCAGATGACATCAATATCGGACGCGCCGCGGTTGCCATCCGCGCCGGCGGACTAGTCGCTTTTCCAACCGAAACGGTTTATGGTCTTGGGGCTGATGTCTATAATCCGCATGCCGTTGCCGCCATCTTTGCCGCTAAAGGAAGACCTACTTTTAATCCGCTGATTTCGCATATCGCCGAGCCTGATTTCTTAAAAGAATATGCCGTAGCCGATAGCCGCGCCCTCTTTTTAGCCAAAAAGTTTTGGCCGGCACCGCTGACTTTTGTATTACCGAGAAAAGATGATAATCCGGCTCTTGACCTTGTTTGCGCGGGATTAAAAACCATTACCGTGCGTTGCCCCAATCATCCGGTAGCCTTAGAGCTTATCCGCCGCTCCGGTGTGCCGATTGCCGCTCCCTCGGCTAATCGTTCGCAAAGTATTTCCCCCACCACCGCTCAAGCCGTTTTTGAGAGTTTAGGTGACAACGTTGATATGATATTAGACGGTGGGCCTTGTGCTGTCGGTGTGGAATCAACCATTATTGATTTAACCACCCCAAAAGTCGTTATGCTCCGTGCCGGCGGCATCACCAAAGAAGAATTAGAAGAAGTTTTGGGTGAAGAAATCATAATCTCTGACGGCAACCCTGATAAGCCAAACTCACCGGGGCAACTCCTCCGTCACTATGCCCCGTCAAAAAAGTTGCGTATCAATGCCGCCACCCCTGAACCTGATGAGTTTTTTATCGGCTTTGGCAAAGACTATCCGAATGCCCCGCTAAACTTAAGCCCCACCGGCGATTTAAGAGAGGCAGCGGCAAACCTTTTTGCATTTATGCGTCAAGCCGACAGCCAAGATAAATATAATAAATTAGCCATGGCACCTATCCCTAATAACGGTTTAGGTCTGGCTATCAACGACCGCATCAAACGCGCCGCAAGATAAACTCCCCACAATCACAACGATGTCATTGCAAAGGACTATAATCATCCCCAAGGCACTCATCCCTTGAGCGAAAACATTTTTTCCGTCATCCCTCGAGCGAGGAACGAGCGAGATAAGGGATCTTCAAATTAATGATAAGGATATATTAGCCCCTCCGGCTCCCCATTTATGGGAAGTGACAATATTGAAGCCCCCTAATCATTCGGACTTCGCCGAATAAGGGGTGACGGTTAATGAGAATTATGCCGATTGAGCGATGAGGCTAACTTAATATTCTTTCAATTTTCTGGAAACTTCGCGCTCTTTAATGCTCTCGCGCTTGTCATAAAGCTTTTTACCTTTGCCTAAGCCCACTTCTAATTTGGCGCGCCCGCGATTATCAAAAAAGAGTCGTTTGGCAACAAGCGAATATCCCTTTTTAGACATCAAACCAATGATTTTATCAATCTCATGGCGTGTGAGGAGTAACTTCTTTTTGCGGTTGGCATCATGATGTTCATAACCTTTATTGGCATATTCTTCAATTTTCAAGTTCTCGATAAACAACTCACCATTATCATACGAGCCGTATGTATCGGTTAAGCTCGCTTTACCCAAACGGAGCGATTTAACCTCTGTTCCTTTAAGTTCTAAACCTGCAATAAATGTTTCTTCAATGGCATAGTCAAACGTAGCGCGGCGATTAACGGCAATCTGCCCCGTTGCAATAAAATCTGATTTTTTTTCTTTTTTTGCCATTTTATTCCTCGTTATGACATCGGTAAAATATAACGAATTAACACCGCTTGTCAAGGGATAACTTTGATAATCGGTACACTTCAAAGATGATATATTAAATAATTTTATGGAGAAAATTTTATTGACAGGTATCGCAAAAAATGATATCCTAACCCTGCATTTTGCATTATGATATTCTATAAGTCTGATTGTATTATTATTGGTAGCAACTGATAAGGTGATTTACTTTCGGGACTTGGATTTCTGTGTGCATGGCAGGTTATTTGTCTTAGCGTCTTTATGATGTTAAAGTTCCTTCAAATAACTTTCACAAGATTAGCCACGAGGAACTGGCAAGGCTCATAAAATTTTTAGAGCTATGAACAAATCAAATTCAACCCCCGAACAGGTGGTCGCAATGTCCACCAAAGTTTTCAACTTTATCATTGACGCCTACGTATTCATTTGGTGGGCGCTGTTGTGTAACCCGTTCTCTATGGCACTTATCCACTGGATTAAGCCGAAACTGGCTTCTGCCTTGGCTCACGACAAGATCTTCTGCGGTAATGATATGCTGGCCTTCTACACCAAGCTCGCCATAAAGTGGCCATTTAGATGGTCCAAGTGGTGGCTTACTCTCGATGATGTAAAGGCTCTCGACGCACCACAGCAGGTGGAGTATTTTTTGAGAGTGAATCGCTCTGAGAAAGTGCTGGATATGCTTTCATCAAGGGCACACGTCATCTTGGTGGATGACCACCGCGACAAGATGAAGCAAATCATTAAAAGCATGCGACTGCCGAACGAGCTGTTTGCTGAAGTTTTAATTTCACCCTTAGCAGAAGAACTGCCTGATTACATCAAGCGTATGGGAACTTTGCCAAAGGATCAACAGCAAATTCTGATGAAGCAGGCCGTATCCGACAGCTACCTGGCAATATCTACGCCCGCCACAGAGATGTTTTTAGCCTACATTGAGCGTTGCGGCTTAAGCAAAGACCTTGCTGAACAGTTTAATCAGGATAGTGCCGGTGCCAGCTTCAAGCATTGTGCTATGCGCGCACTCAAGTGTTATGACCAGAGGATGGTAGTCAGACAATATCATGATTTGGATACTGAAACAGCCGAACGTGATTGGATGCTCTACCTCAAGGAAGAAGGTAAGCTCTATGCCAATCCTTCTATGGAGATGAGCTTAAGGCAATACCAGATTTTTCACAAGCTCGGTATGACCTTAAAAGAAGATGCAATCTTGCGCTTCTTCAAGAGAACCAATTCAGAGGGCATGAAGCTTGAAATCATGCGTTCGGAGCCAAAGCATGGTATTGCCAACGCCAAAATCTGGGAAATGGTGTGCAACGACCCCTACCTCAAAAAGATGTATTACGAGGTTTTGACACCTGATGAAAAAGGGCAACTCAGAACCAAAGGCATTGAATGCGAAGGTTAAAAAAAAGGACTGACGGTTAAACCGTCGGTCCTTTTTTGTGCCCCTTTTTTGTTGCAAAATTTCACAAGGCGTGTATAAGGGAATAAATTTTTAAGGAGAATAAAATGTTTCAACCGGTTGTGATATTGGTTAAACCGCAGTTAGCGGAAAACATCGGTATGGCGGCGCGCGCCATGAAAAATTGCGGGCTAAAAGAGCTTCGCGTGGTAGCGCCGTTAGAAAGCCCCACGGCAGAAATTGCCTTGCGCGCCTCATCTAATTCCGAAGAAATTTTGCAAAATGCCAAAATTTATCCGAATACCAAAGAGGCCTTGGCAGATTTAGAGACCGTATATGCCGCAACCGCCCGTCCGCGTCATCAGGTTAAGCCGGTGGAAACGGCAGAATATGCCGCCACACATTTGGAACTTAACAAAAAAATCGGTTTTATGTTCGGGTGTGAACGGACAGGACTTGAAAACGAAGACATTTCGCTTGCCGATAAGATTATAGAAATCCCCTTAAACCCCGAACATTCTTCACTTAACTTAGCGCAAGCCGTGCTTGTTATCGGCTATGAGTATTACAAAACAACCATCAATCCAGTCGGCTCAAGATTACTCAAAAACGACGGCAATTTTGCCAAAAAAGAGCAAGTGTTTAAGTTTTTAGAAATGTTAGATGCGAAGATTAGCGCAAGCCCCAGACTAAAAGACGAAGCGCATACCAAAACGCTTTTAATCAACATCAACAATATTTTCACCCGCGCCGCATTAACCGAGCAGGAATTAAACTCGCTTTACGGCATCGTGCAGATATTAACCGATAATAAGAAATAACGTTAAACGTGCTGGTTATGCAGGTGGCGCTGCCACCGCCGACCGCGTAGGTCTGCCCGCCGCACAGGCGAGCCGCAAGGCTAACCGGCGCGCTTTCAGCATTAAAAATTTTTTGTAAATCAAAAAATTTTTGCGCGCCACTCTCATAGACCTTTCCCTAAAAAAGTTACCCACAACACGCGCTTGAACTTCAAAATCGTTCCGCGCGATTATGGATAACTTTTTAATTTAGAGAAATTTAAACTGAAAAACAGCTCAACAGAGCTGTTTTTGCCGAGGGCTTGAGAAAATGCCCTCCCCCTATCAAAACAATCCATCCGTGGGCTTGGATAGTGCCAATGCTATACGCACCCCACATTTAAACCGAAAAACAGCTCAACAGAGCTGTTTTTGCCGAGGGCTTGAGAAAATACCCTCCCCTATCAAAACAATCCATCCGTGGGCTTGGATAGTGCCAATGCTATACGATCCCCACATTTAAACCGAAAAACAGCTCAACAGAGCTGTTTTTGCCGAGGGCTAGAGAAAATGCCCTCCCCCTATCAAAACAATCCATCCGTGGGCTTGGATAGTGCCAATGCTATACGCGCCCCACATTTAAACCAAAAAATCGTTCTAAACAGAACGATTTTTGCAATGGGCTCGGAGAGTGCCGGTGCTGGAAGCAGATTTGCGACTGCGGTTTACAAAACCGGTAAATAAAGGAGCAAATCTGCAATCATGACCGGTGCTATACGAGCCCCTGCCCCTGATAAGGGGATGTAACACAGGCGTTGGGAATATCTAAAGGTTTTATAGGACATTCGAGCGCCACCTCCAACACCTCAGAGGCATTTTGAACTAACACAATCTTCAACTCTTTTTTCACAATCTCCGGCAAATCCGCCAAATCTTTTTCGTTATCCTTAGGAATAATCACGGTCTTAATACCGCCGCGAAGCGCTGAGAGAAGCTTTTCTTTTAACCCGCCAATAGGGAGAACCCGACCTTGTAAAGTGATTTCACCGGTCATTGCCACATCACTCTTAACTGGAATTTTGGTAAAGACGGAAACAAGCGTCGTATACATGGTAATACCGGCAGACGGACCGTCTTTAGGCGTTGCCCCTTCCGGCACGTGAACATGCACATCGGTCTTTTCAAACACTTCAGGATTGATACCAAGCCCTGCCGCATGCGAACGGACAACAGAATATGCGGTATCAATCGATTCTTTCATCACATCACCAAGCTTACCGGTCTCTTTAACATTACCTTTACCGGGCATATCCACCGCTTCAATAAAGAGCATATCGCCGCCGACTTCTGTCCATGCCAGACCGGTTGTCACACCGACATGATTCTGCTCTTCACGCTTACCGTAATGATAAATTTCAACACCCAAATATTTGCTGATATTTTTGCTATCAACCACAATCTGTTTCATTTTGCCTTTTTTAAGCAAAATATCTTTAGTGCATTTACGGGCAATCGTGGCAAGTTTGCGCTCAAGATTACGCACCCCCGATTCGGAAGTATAATGACGCACAATTGCCGAAATAGCCTCATCGGTAATCTTCAATTCCTCGGGCTTAATTGCATTTTCCTGATAAACCTTGGGGATAAGGTGTCGCTTGGCAATTTCAATCTTTTCCTGCTCGGTATAGCCGTCTATATGGATAATTTCCATTCTGTCCAACAGCGGACGCGGCATATCAAGTGAGTTTGCCGTGGTGACAAACATCACTTTAGAGAGGTCATAATCAACATCCAAATAGTGATCATTAAAAGTTGCATTCTGCTCGGGATCTAAAACCTCCAACAATGCCGAACTGGGATCGCCGCGCCAATCTGAACCGAGCTTATCTATTTCATCTAAAAGGAATAACGGATTAGATGTGCCGGCTTTCTTAATACTTTGGATAATTTTACCGGGCATAGCACCGATATAAGTGCGCCGATGCCCTCTGATTTCCGCCTCATCACGCATACCGCCCAACGATGCTCTGACAAACTTACGCCCTGTGGCACGAGCAATCGAACGCCCGAGAGAGGTTTTGCCCACACCGGGAGCCCCGACCAAACACAAAATCGGGCTTTTAAGCGTTTTCGAACGCGCTTGCACTGCCAAGTATTCGATAATCCGCTCCTTAACCTTTTCCAAACCGTAATGGTCTTCATCTAAAATATCAATCGCTTTCTGTAAATCACGATTAATCGGTGACAACTTGCCCCACGGCAGATTGGTAAGCCAATCCAAATAATTGCGAATAATGGTGGCTTCAGGGCTCATCTGACCGGCGGCTTTTAATTTCTTTAATTCTTGCTCGGCTTTGGCTTGAGCCTCTTTTGATAATTTCAGCTCATCAATCTTTTTCTGATAGATGGTGATTTCATCATCTTCGGGGTTTTCCGAACCGGAAAGCTCTTTTTGTATGGCTTTCATCTGTTCGTTTAAGTAATAATCACGTTGATTTTTCTCCATTTGGCTGCGCACGCGGTCTTTGATTTTACCCTCAACCTCGTTTTTCATCGCTTCGCGCCCCAAAATTTCCACCAACTTGGACATCATATCGCCCATTGTCGGACATTCCAAAAGCTCCTGTTTATCTGTGGTTTTAAACTCCAGACTGGTGGTCACCATGGCAATCAATTGCTTATTGGTTATATTAGGATTATTTAACGTCAACAAATCTTCTTTAGACATCTTGGAATAATCAACCGATTGCTTTTTAAACTTTTCACACACCAACGCCGAAAATGCATTAATTTCCGCCGAAGTATATACATCTTTTCCCATGTCATAAGCTGTTACATGAGCGGTATAATATTTGCCGGCGGTATTTAATTTTTTAAGTTTAATACGGGCAATCCCCTCCACCGCCATATTAAGTGTGCCGTCCGGCATTACCACATAACGTCTGACTTTAGCCAATGTTCCAACATGATAAAGATCTTTTTCTGCCGGTCTTTCGGTCATCGCATTTTTTTGCGTAAGCAACACAATCGGGGTGCCGTATTCATAAGCGGCCTGCGCTGCTTCAAGTGACACTCTTCGCCCGATAAAAAGAGAAGCGACATTACCGGGAAACACCACCATATCTCTAAGGGCTAACACCGGATATTCCTTGTTTTCCGTAACTTCATCATTTTCAGCTAAACTGACATCAAATTCTTTATCCATATCGCTTTTCTTCATATTTTTCTCTCAAATAAACCTTGTTAAAAATTGCCTTGACGACAAACAAATACAATATAGTTTCGTTCATGCCGTTATGCAATAGCCGCAGAACTTTTTTATTTTCTGCCGAGATACAAAATAACTCAACTTTAAGACAAAGGTTATCTACAAAAAACATCACACCCGATGATACGGATGCCCGGAAATAATCGTTTCTGCCCGATAAATTTGCTCAACCAAAACGGCACGCATTAAAATATGCGGAAGAGTCAACTTACCGAATGACAACACCAAATCAGCCTTTTGCCGAGTTTCATCAAGGTGTCCGTCAGCCCCGCCGATAAGAAAACAAATTTCAGAGGCGCCGTTTGTTATCCACCCCTCTAAAATATGCGCCAATTCAGGGCTTGTCATACTCTCACCACGTTCATCAAGCACCACCGTCTTTGCCCCGTTGCCAATACACGACTGCAAAAATTTTGCTTCTTCGGCTTGTGTGGAATTATCCTGCTCTTTAATCACGAGTTTCCACTTCATCCGCTCTTGATAGCGTTTGATAATCTCCCCCTCGGGCGATGACGCCTTGCATTTTCCGATAACTCCTAATGTAATTTTCATCAAGCATTCTCCTCTATCACACGCCGTGCTGCCGCTTTTCCCGAAGCAAGCGCTTGCACCACCGTGCCGCAAACGCCGGTCATATCTCCGGCAATCACAAAATTTTCGGGAATTTTATCTTCTGGATAATACGCCCCTAATGCTTGGATAACAAGGTCGTAGCCTGCAAGCTCTTGCTCTGTGCCTATACACGCTTCAGCTTTGCCCTCATCATTAATCCGGTTAGAAATAACATTAAGGTCAAATTTTGCCCCATCTTGCTTGATTTTAATAACCGACGAAAGCTCGCGCACTTGAACCCCTGTTTTAGTCAATTCCACTTGGTCGCGTGCCATAATCCGCATATCGCTTTGTCGCCTTCTGACAAACATCTCAACCGTATCTGCTCCGCACTTTTTGGCGGTTATCGCACAATCAAGCGCCACTTCACCGCCACCGGTCACGCAAATTTTCATCCCCTTAAACTTTGTGGGATTTGAAAGATATTCAATAAACGGCACACAATATTCTTCGCCAATAATGCCGAGTTTTCGAGACATCGGCTCCCCCAAGGCCAAAACAACACCGTCATATTGAGCTTTTAAGGCAACAAAATCTTCAACCCGTGTGCCTAAAAATACATTAACACGTTCATTTTCAACGATTCGCTTAATTTCTGCGTCTAAAACCTGATGCGCTAACCGATATTCAGGGATAAGCCTGGCCGCCCCACCGAGTTTATTTTGGGTTTCATAAATATCAACCGACCAACCGGAAAGAAGAAATTGATAACAAGCGCCAATGCCTGCCGGACCGCCGCCGATAATCGCCGCTCTTTTGCCGTTATTTTGCGGTAATGCTAACGGCTGATATCCGCCGCGTTTTATAATCTCTGCCTGCAAACAGGGAATAGCGATTGCCTGATCCATCTTAGCCCTGATACAAACCTTTTGGCAAAACCTGTCCGGACACACCAAACCGCACGTCTGCGGCAATGGATTTTTGAAAGTGATTTCGGCTGCAGCACTCTTAAAATCATTTTCTTTTGCCGCCTTAATAAAATCCGTCGGCGATACCCCCAAAGGACATGCCTTTTGACAAGGTTTTGCCCTGCAGCCCAAGCACCGTGCCGTTTCTTTATTAAGTTCATTATCAAGCATATTATTCTTCCTTAAAACTTAACCGTAAAAATACTTCAAGTGCTTTATCTCTGCAACATTTCCAAGCAATTTATCCCCTGCCGGATTGTGTTTTTGCCCCTATCATAGAAAAAGCAAAAAAACTATTTACATTGATAAACAGTCGCATTAAGATATTTTCGTTAAAGGAAAAGAATTTGAGCACCAAGACCAAAAAATTACGCATTATATCCCTGTTTTGGGACTATATGAGCGCACTTGCACTGATTGCGCTGTTGGTTTTGCTGTGGAACCTGGGCAAAGGACCGATCAAAGTCAACTTTTTGCGCCCTTACATCATTCAAGCCTTAACCAACGAAACCTCATCATATGATTTATCTGTCGGCTCAGTTAACTTAGAGTTGGCACACTCACTTCAGCCGATAAACATTATCGCTAAAGATGTTTCATTCAAAGCAAATGATGGCAGTTACTTAATAGATGCGCCGCGTTTATCTCTTTCTTTTTCTGCACGCGCCCTCTTAAAAGGTATGTTAGCCCCGAGCGCCATCAACATTGAAAATCCGCAAATGATGGTCAAAAACGTTTACGGCCTCAAAAAATCCGAAGTGGAAAATAAAGAATTACAGCGCCAAGTAACCCTGAAAAAATTGGAATTCTTCTTTACCCAGTTCGAAGATTTTATCGCACGTTTTAACTCGGACGAACAGCTTTATCTGGAAAATTTCATCAACGACATAGATGTGACCTCAGCCACATTAACCGTCTATGAGGTTGAAACCGGACAACAATTTTCCTTAACCGATATGAACTTCTATTTTGATCGCGAATTAACTAATTTAAGAATTCGCACCGATTCCGCCATTGAATTTGAAAACCGCACTTCAGCCATGGATATGGTCATAAAATATCATTTGTTAAACGATGAGGTCACTTGGTCATTTAATTTCTCAGACCTTGTAGTCACCGATTTATATGACCTTTTAGTATCAGAAAAAACTGATATTCGAGCCGTGGATATTCCGGTTAACGGGCAACTTAACGCCACCATAGATTTTGGTAAAATGTTGCAAAATAAGAGCAATTTTGCCGACACAATGGTAAACAGCATTAATGAAATCAGCTTTGCCATTGAAGGCGGCGCCGGTAAAATCGACTTTGGAGACAGCGAAGATTTTGATTATGATGTTTCCTCGTTTAACTTAAAAGGCGTTTTGCACGGCGGATTAGATGAAATTGACATCAAAGATGCCGCTTTTGACTTTGACGGCAAAGAAGCCTTGTTAAGCCTTTCTGCTAAAGGTTTCAAGGACTATCTCTTAAAAGGTGATTTAAAAAACTTTACTATCGACTTTAATGCCAAAGTCGGCTCTTTTGCCATGGATGAGCTCTCCGATTTATGGCCGAAATACTTAGGTGAAAAAGCTTGGGCTTGGTGCAAAGACGGTTTATACGGCGGCACAATTTCAAACGGCAATTTTACCTTTGATTTCGGTTGGGATAAAAAGACAAACGCTTTCGGACTAACGCAACTCAAAGGCACTGCCGATGTATCCGACGCCAACCTTTATTATTTGGAAGGAATGCCTGTCATCAAAAACGTTTACGGCACCGCCTCGTTCAGTTCCGACAAAATTGCCATCAAAGTTGAAAAAGGCGTTTCCGACGGCGTTATCTTAACCGGCGGCACCGTCATTTTATACGACTTAGATAAATACGATAACTTTATCAAAATAGACTTAAAAGGCAACTCCACCATCACCGATGCTTTATTACTGATAGATCACGAACCTTTAGGCTTTACTAAAGAAATGGGCATCAACCCGAAAGAAATGGCCGGCGACGTAGATATCGACCTCAAACTGGATTTTGAGCTCAAAACCGACCTCAAACCAGAAGAAATCAAAGTAGAAGTTTTAGGTGACCTGAAACAAGTAAAATATTTAGGGCTGAGCAAAGATGAAACTCTTGTTGCCGATAACTTAAAACTCAAAGTTACCGAAAAAGGGTTTGATTTAACGGGAGAAGCCAAATATCAAAATATTCCGATAAATCTTACAATACAAGAAACCTTTAACGAAAAAAAGTATAAGAGCCGCGTAGTGACCGATGTCAAAATTGATGACAAAGCCCTGAAAATCTTAGGTATTGACAGTGAAATCTTACAAGCACCTTATTTTACCGGAACTTCTGAACTTCACGCAATATTGACCGAATTCCACAACGGCACCGAAGAACTTTTGGTTGACGGTTCCTTAAAAGACGTCGCCATGGACTATGCCTTTTTAGGATTTTCAAAACCTAAGGGTATCCCCTGCCGTGCCAAAGCAAAAATCCTCTTTAAGGATAATGTCATCAAAAGTGTTCCCGAATTCTCGCTCTTAAAATCCCAATTTTCAGCCAAAGGCAATATATCAATTGCCGATAACAAAATCACCGCCATTGACATTACCGAAATCAAATCCCCCAAAACTTTTGCCAAAGCCAAAGTAAATTTAAGCTATAAGCCCAAACTCAAATTAAAAGTAACCGTTACCGGTGACGCCTATGACTTAACCGAATTTTTTGACAGCAAAAAGCCCTTAAGCGATGAAGAAAAAGAAAAGAAAAAGAAAAACTTAAAAGATCCGCTTGAAGATATGATGGATAGCGAAATCATCGTCAGTGTGAACAAACTTTGGACCAACAACGATGTTCCGGTGACCAACTTTGCCGGTCGTGCCGAAATCAAAAACGGCAAAGGTATGCATAAGATGAGTATGGTCGGAAACTACGGCACCAGTCGCGATGTGCAAATGAAATTAAATTATGAACCGCGTGGCGAAGAATACGTCTTAAATATCGATTCCAATAACGCCGGCAGCACTTTAAAGGTATTGCGTTTATACGAAAATATGCGCGGCGGCAACTTAAAAATTGAGGCCAAGCGTGATAAATATAAAAACTTCCACGGCTTTGCCAAAATCCGCGACTTTTCTTTGGTAAACACCCCTATTTTTGCCAAAGTTTTAGCCCTTGCTTCTTTAACCGGAATTCTTGATACATTAAAAGGAGACGGACTACGCTTTACCCACCTTGATGCCCCGTTCAGATACACTTTTTCAACCAAAGACTTATCAACCGACGAAGCCAAAATGTTTGGTCCGTCTGTCGGGCTTAAAGCCTCCGGCAGTTATAATCTGGTGGATGAAGCACTCAATATCAAAGGCATGCTGATTCCGGCCTATGGCATCAATAACTTCCTCGGCAATCTGCCGCTTGTCAACAAAATTTTAGCCGGCAAAGACGGCACGATTTTTGCCACCAATTACCGCATTAAAGGGACTGTTTCCACCCCAAAAGTTTCTATCAATCCGCTCTCTACTCTAGCACCAAACTCTATCAAAGAACTGTTTTCATCTTCGGAGTAAAATATGGCAGCAAAAATAGGCATAGATTTTCATGGTGTTATCTCGGCAAAACCGCAAAAATTTGCCACCTTTTGCCAAGAAATCAGAAAGCTCGGTATCAAAGTTTATATCATCAGTGGCGGCCCCAAAGAAGACATCTTGCGCTATCTTAATCAAAACCATATAGAATATGATGAAATTTGGGCAATTCTTGATTATTATCAAGAGCTGAACATCGCCAAATGTTATGACGACGGCAGTTTCCAAATTCCGACCGATTTATGGGACAAAGCCAAAGCACGCTATTGCATTGAAAATAACATTGCTTTTCATATTGATGATTCGCCTGTTTACGGAGCTTATTTCACAACCCCATATTGCCAATATGACATCAAAAAAGGCTGTTGCTGTTTAGATGGCGGTTCCCCGATAAATTTGAACCGCCCTTTAGAGGCGGCTCAAAATATTGCATCCCTTATTCTAAACTCAGATGATAGCCATCACAAGATAGAGCACTAAGACCGTAAATACAAACAATCCCCAAAAACAACAGAGATTGAGTGCCCATTCTTCATGTTGAGGCGTATTATATTTCCCCTCACCATAGGCATTGATTGTTTTGTCTCCCGGATAGAACAATGTCATAATCAGGAACTTCAAGCTATAGAACAAAAATCCGTATAATGTAGTCACAAAACAAATCTGTATCAAAATAATCGTATTAACATAATCGCTATCGACCAACTCATCAATTGTGAGTGTCAAAAAGCTAATCACAAACATGGACCAAAACACCGGTTCCAAACATTTTTTCCATGCTAATCTGCCAAGGTCGTGCATACGACGGATAAGCATTGAGCCTAAAGGAAACAGTTGCAACAAAATCACCGTATAGAAACCGATTTCCGCATAGCCCACATAGCTGTCAATTTTATCCAAGCTGTAACCCTGCTTAGTGGCTTCTCTTAAAAAGCGTGAAGATAAAATATAGCTGCATTTGAGCTGCACGATTACTGCCAAAATACTGTTTAAGAGCAAAAAGTTCCATAACTCAAAACGCGAAGTTCTGCCCCGCAAAACAAACGTATTTTTCCACCCTTCAAACCATAATTTAATCATCACCAACGGCGACATCACATCATCTTGCACTTTAACCGCCTTGTGTTGAACAACTTTCGGAGTTTCTTTAACAACCTTAACGGCTGTTTTAGAACTCTTAGCCGCAACTGCTTTCGGCGCAACTTTTCTCGCTTTAGAAGCTGTGCTTGCGGCTTTCTTTGTGGTATTTTTAACAGGCATAATATAGTTCCTCCAAAATTAAACTGTTTTAACATTACCTCTAAAGACTTAATATTTCGTAAAATTATCGCAAAAAACGCTTGCCAAAAGCGGATATTCGATATATTTAACCTCCAAACGGAGGTATACGATATAATGTCAGAAACAAAATTCTTAGAAATTAAAGGTGCGCGCGAACACAACCTTAAAAATATCAACATTTCTATCCCTAAAGATAAGCTGACCGTTATCACCGGCTTATCCGGTTCGGGCAAATCTTCTTTGGCGTTTGATACCATTTATGCCGAAGGACAGCGCCGCTATGTTGAAAGTTTATCCGCTTATGCGCGCCAGTTTTTGGATTTGATGAAAAAACCTGACGTCGATTCCATAGAGGGTCTTGCTCCGGCAATTTCGATAGAGCAAAAAACCACTTCGCACAATCCGCGTTCCACTGTCGGCACCATTACTGAAATTTATGACTATATGCGTCTTCTATGGGCACGCGTCGGCACCCCGTATTCTCCGGCAACAGGATTACCGATTGAGGCCCAAACCGTCAGCCAAATGGTTGATAAAATTTTAGCACTCCCCACCGGCTCTAAGATAATATTAGCCGCCCCGATCGCCCGTGACCGCAAAGGTGAGTTCAAAAAAGAATTGGAAAGTTTGTTAAAACAAGGTTTTCAACGCGTCAAAATAGACGGCGAAATTTATGATTTGGAAGAAGTGCCGAACTTAGAAAAAAATATCAAACATAACATTGAAGTTGTCATAGACCGCTTGGTGGTCAAAGGGGAGACCATGCAAGACCGCGTTGCCCAGTCGGTTGAAACCGCCATTAAAATCGGCGACGGTATTTTATATGTTGAAAATTTAAGTGATAATTCGCGCTTTACCTGCTCTGCCAAATACGCCTGCCCTGTTTCCGGCTTTACCATTGAAGAGATAGAACCGCGCCTTTTTTCGTTTAATAATCCGCAAGGCGCTTGCCCGCATTGTGACGGTATCGGTGCCAAACTTTATATGGATGAAAAACTGGTTGTCCCGAACGAAAGTAAAAGTATCACCCAAGGTGCCATTGCCCCGTGGTATGGTTTTAAGTCTGCATTTTATAAACAAACCCTGGTATCACTTTGCGACTTTTTACATATTTCGCCAAACACCCCATGGAAAGACCTGCCGGATTCTGCTAAAAAAGTAATTTTATACGGCTCCGGCAATGTGTGTGTGCCGCTTTATTTTTCCTCGTTTGTATCAGATAAACCCTTTGAGGGTGTGATACCAAATATGGAACGAAGATTTTTGGAAACAGAATCAGCCGCTTCCAGAGAAGAATTATCACATTATCAATCGGCAGCCCCCTGCACTTATTGCAGCGGCAAACGCTTAAAACCGGAAGCTTTGGCGGTCAAAGTCTGTGGCAAAGACATTATGGAAATTTCCGATTTATCCATCAAAGAAGCGTTGGCATGGTTTTCTAAAGTAGAGGAGCAATTAAGCCCGCAAAAACAACAAATCGCCCATAAAATTTTAAAAGAGATTACCGAGCGCTTGCAATTCTTAAACAACGTCGGTTTAGATTATTTAACCCTCTCACGTCAATCGGGCGGTTTATCCGGCGGAGAGTCACAACGTATCCGTTTAGCCTCACAAATCGGTTCGGGCTTAACCGGTGTGTTTTATGTTTTAGATGAGCCTTCTATCGGTCTGCACCAACGTGATAATGACAGGTTGTTGATGACCTTAAACCGACTACGCGACATTGGAAACACGGTCATTGTCGTTGAGCATGACGAAGATGCGATAAGAAATGCCGATTATCTGATAGATATGGGCCCCGGCGCCGGAGAGCTGGGCGGCAATGTGGTTGCCGAAGGAACGGTTGCCGAAGTTTTGAAAAACAAAAAAAGCCTCACCGCACAATATTTAAACGGCGCAAAAGAAATTGCCGTGCCGAAAAGACGTCGCAAAGGAAACGGTAAATTTTTGGAATTAAGCGGTGCCAAAACGCATAACTTAAAGAACGTGAAACTAAAAGTGCCGCTGGGAACATTAACATTGGTCACCGGTGTCTCCGGCGGCGGCAAATCTTCGCTTATTTTAGAAACTTTATACAAGGCCTTAAACAAAGAATTAAACAACTCAAGAGAAGCCACCGGAATTTACGACAAATTAAAAGGCATAGAGAATATTGATAAAGTCATAGATATTGACCAATCCCCGATTGGGCGCACACCAAGGTCTAATCCGGCAACCTATACCGGACTGTTTACCTATATCCGCGACTGGTTTGCCGAGCTACCGGTTGCCAAAGCCAAAGGCTATAACGCCGGCAGATTTTCGTTTAATGTGGCAGGCGGGCGGTGCGAAGCGTGTAAAGGCGACGGGGTGACCAAGATTGAAATGAACTTTTTGCCTGATGTTTATGTGGAGTGCGAACAGTGCCACGGTAAGAGGTTTAATCGCGAAACCTTGGAAGTAACCTATAAAGGCAAATCGATTGCCGATGTATTAGATATGACGGTTGACGAAGCACATGAATTTTTTATCAATATCCCGTCAATCAAATCAAGACTGGAGTTATTGCAACAAGTCGGACTGGGATATATCCATTTAGGGCAACCGGCAACCACCTTATCCGGCGGTGAAGCGCAGAGAATAAAACTCTCCAAAGAGTTATCCAAACGCGCCACCGGTAAGACCGTATATATTTTAGATGAACCGACCACCGGCTTGCATTTTGAAGATATCCGGAAGTTACTAAGCGTATTACAAACTCTTGTTGACCAAGGCAATACGGTAATTGTGATTGAACACAATTTAGATGTAATAAAGGTTGCAGACTATATTGTTGACATGGGACCGGAAGGCGGTGACGGCGGCGGTAAGATTATTGCCGAGGGAACACCGGAAGAAATTGTTAAAAAGCAAAAGGGCTACACGTATAAGTATCTCAAAGCCAAATTAACAGGTGCTTAGCACCTCGCCCCCACGGCGTGAGTGGCACCGCGCGTGTAGCGCACAGCCGACAGGCTGTATCCGTGCCGAGCTGAATTTAAAATAATTTTTTGTGCAACAAAAAATTATGCTCGGCACGCATAGCTCACTTTAATTTAGGGAAAAATTTTGCGCGCCGCAACAATAACTACACAAAAATTACCCACAAGGTTCGCCCGAGCTTAAAATGGCTCGCTCACCTTATGGATAATTTTTTATTTCCACCGCCATTTTCGTTCCGACTTTAAAGTTATGCAGGTGCGGCGCGCACTTTTAAGGAGAAAATTTTCGGTGGATAGAGATGGGCTTAAGGGCGCTCTAAATTTTAGTTTACATAGAGGTAAATGAATTTAGAATAACCGGACATTATGGAGGTGCGACACGCACAAATTTTGTGAAATAACCGCGGAAGTCCACCAAGACACACGAGTGTAGTTAGACCTACACGACGTGTCGCAGAGTGGCTTCCTTCTGCGGATTAGTTCGCAAAATTTACCCCTTAAACCCTTAAATTAGCGGCCGCCGCCACCGCCTCCCCCAAATCCACCTCCGGCATGTCCGCCGCCGGAACTGCCGATACCGCCGGAGCTGGAAGAAGGTGGCGTATAACTTGCCGCCGTGGTGCAGTAATTCCCCAAATTGGCTCTGATTTGCGGCATATAATAAAGATGAGATTTCTGCACCTCGGCAAGCGCTTGCTCCCCAAAGACGGCCTCATATTTTTTGCTCCACGCTTTTTCAAGCCCCAGAGCCACGGCATAAGGAAATAAATCTTCCATATCTTGAGGGGTAACACGTTTATCCGGTTGCTGGCTGGCTGAATTGCCGGTAACGGCCTCTAAAAACATCTTCAATCCGGCGATTTTTTCT
Organism: uncultured Rhodospirillales bacterium; assembly: GCA_902763185.1. GTDB lineage: Bacteria > Pseudomonadota > Alphaproteobacteria > RF32 > CAG-239 > CAG-267. The sequence continues at coordinate 57,319 of CACWQT010000006.1, forward strand.
ATCTCGCGTTGCCCGATAAAAGTCGGTTCAAACATCAAATAATAAAAGAGATAGATAACGGCACCATACACGGCAAACAATGCCGCATTAACAATATCAAAACCTAACACCATTCCAAAAATCGGAATAAGCACCGCAATAAAAGGAACAGCCACTAACCAACGTCGTTGCACAATGGCACTGATAATACCGGCCCCCCACGCCAAACACCATAGCATTATACCGATACTTTCCGGAAACAAAATCATCCACGCACATGGGAAAATCAACGCCCCGAAAAAGGTCACCCATCCATGCCGATTATAATATTTTTTATCAAGTTTATTTTGCAAGCTTTCCGCCAGCTTTTGCTGATAAGAGGTAATTTTCTCGCTCGGCTTTTTCACCAAGCGCAACATGTTGGGGAAATTATCCAAATACGACTTAATTTCGCCGTTTTTCTTATCATCTTCGGAAATATTGGCAAGAGTGGTCAACTCATAGACCTCATCTGAACCGAACAGACCACTGTATTTTTGCGTTGCCATTGAGATAATTTTCTTTTTTAGCAGCCAAACAATATGGATAAAGAAAGCATTACTCGGTATTTTCCCCTGATGATTGAGCACGGCACATTCTAAAGGCGTCAAATTCTGAGGTGGTTCCCAATCCGGCACAATCGGCTGAGATTTCGGATCTTTGCCGCAATACCACCACATGATAAGAAAATAAATAAGCGTTGCCATAAGTGCATAAATCAAAGTTTTATAAAGCCGTGGAAAGGGAATATTAACTGTGCCTTGCGTAAAAGCTTGAGCGATGGAAACCTCAAAATCTGTCGGCAAATTGCCCAAATCAAAGAAATCACTTTTGGGTAACATTTTGGCATCATGTGCGGTTTTATAAACATACTGACGCACCACATCGGTATTTTCCGGATAATGCACACGAACCGTCACCTTATCAATCGGAAATGCCCATTTTCCCGTCACATTCCAATAAAGCTCATTTAAGTTTTCACCCCTGATTGGCCGCAACGCATCATAAACAACATACGTTAATTCAAAAACAGATGTTGCAGGATGTGGCAATAATTCATCATCACCGGTATTAAGCCTTAAAAAAGTATCTTTTCTTTCAATAAACCACGGTTCGGGAAAATTATTGCGTTTAACTTCCAAGACCTTATATTGCTCACCTTTTTGGGAGGATAAATCACGATAAATTCCGCGCCGAATGGCCTGCCCTTCATGATGCACAGTTATCGTTTCAACAATTGTCATCGAACCGTCTTGATTAACCGTAATATCAGAATTAAACGCCTCAATAAATTCCGAAGCCTGCGCCGGCAGAATCAGAAAAATACAACAGAAAAACGCAAAAAGAAATCGCTTAAAATTTAACATTAACGTTTTCCCTCTCGGATGCGGAGATTTCAAAAAACGCTTTTTCCTGATAGTCAAGCGCATTTGCCACAATCAACTCGGGAAACATTTTGATTGCAATATTATAAGTTCTGACTGCAGCATTATAGTAGCGTCTGGCGTATGATAAATCTTTTTCAACCGTCGCCAAATTTTCTTGTAATTTAACAAACTGAGAGTCTGATTTTAGCTCCGGATAAGCTTCAGCCACCGCAAATAATTTCTGTAATCCGGTCGTAATTTCTGTTTCGGTTGCTGCCAGTTTTTCTACATTCGGTGCATTTTCGGCAGAAGACCGCAACTCCGCCACTTTAGAAAATGTATCTTTTTCGTGCTTGGCATAAAACGAAGCAACTTTAACCAATTCCGGTATCAAATCTCGCCGACGCTTGAGCTGCACATCAATACCGCTCCATCCTTCATTGACATTTTGATTAAGCCTGATGAGTTTATTATAATCATAAATAAAAATCACAATCACCGCAATAAAGAGAAGCCACAAATACATCAGCATAGCCAAGTCCTTTCGTTTTTAAGCTTTATCGCCGTCCTCCAAAAAACCGGCGATAATATTATCTATCTCCTTTGTATCTTGCGCTTTTTTAGTTAATTTTTTCTTAGTATCAGGCTTTTTTTCAATAACCTGTATTGGTTGTGACACTCCGCCTAAAAAGGCACTCAAATCACCATTATACGCTTGTTCTAACAACTCGGATGCCGATACCCCGCTTGCCAAAAGTTGCGAGGCAGTTTCTTCGGCAATTTTCTGCACCAATGTTTTACGAAATTCCAAATCAAGCGTTTCATTTTTATGTTGTTCTTTTTTGTTGCGGCTTTCTTGCATTTTGCGTTCAAACCGCGAAAACTCCGCCACCGGCTCACCACCGCATTTATAATCAGGAATTGTAATAAGGTTATTACGAATATCCATCAAAGTGCGAATACCGTTATGGTCATGCGCCCGATATATCAGCCAATCGGTCACTATTTCTTCATTAAGTGCGGCATTAACAACATCCTCGGTTAGCGGCCGCTTAAATTTAACAATCGTGTGCCCGTCTGCCGCTTTATCGGTAAAAATCCGCTCATTAAAAAACTCTTTACTCCACGAATACGGGCATTCCGGATGAACAAGGCGATAGGAAATAAAAATCCCCACCAGTGCGGTATGCATTTCTTCCAATGCTCTAAAACCAAGTGTCAACGGATTGCGACGCACTTCCGCCCGATGTATTGTTTGTTGACAACAAAAGATATGCAACCGATAAAGTTGTTTAGTGGCATTTTCATCTAAAGCCGGTGTAATTTCCAATGGCATATTAATGGCTTTGTTCACAAAATCGGAAAGCACCATTTTTTTCATCATTTTAACTGGAACGGGAAGCTTATCTTCATAAGGGCTGTAAACATCAACCTCATTTCTCATCTGTTCCCAAACGGCAGGTGAGAGAGTAGTCTCCATTTCTTCCAATTTATCTAAAAGTTTAATTTCCGGAACAATCAGATCATTTGCCATTTAATTATTTGCCTTATAATTATCAGATATGGGGGGAATATATCACAAAATAGCTCCCCTGTCAAGAACAGAAAAACAAAGGGTGCGCCGCACCCTGCCTCCGCGGCATAAGCGACACCCGCAGTGCAAGCGGCGACTTTAGTCGCTCGTGTCGCGCTAATGCAATTAAAATTTTTGTATAACAAAAATTTTTGCGCGACACAATCTTCTCGGTCTCTTAAAACTAATTACATTCTCTTGTTTCAAGAGTATTTTCAACTTTCACCGTAATATCTTGCGCTTCACCGCTCTTAAGCTCAAACTTCCACTCATAGGTGTTGCCTTCACCGTTTTGGCCTTTAAGCGATTCATCAACAATTTGAGCTTTCCCATTAAGCGGTTGACGTAATACAATGTTGGCATCTTTTTTGCCTTTATTAGTTACATGATAAACCACATCATATTGATAGGTGGTAGCATACGACTGACAATTCTGTCTCGGATTCTTTGCAATGCTGTTGCGATTAACTTCGGTTACTTTTTCAATCTGACCATCAGCATAAATATCAAATGATTTGCCGAGTGTTACTTTGACCTTTTGTCCTTCGGCGGTATTGTTGATATTATCCTCGCCGATAAATTGCAATGCACCGTTATCATCATTGGCATAAAAACTGAGTTTACCTTGTGGGAGTGGCATTCCGAGACCGATTTCCTTAACGTTTTCAAAAGAATATCTCACTGCAGGATGAACATCTTTATACGATACTCGTGCGGTATTAAAATAAAGCGATGAATGAATGACATTCTCTTTAATGTATTCAACCTTTGGCGCACTCAAGAAAGAAACCATTTTCATCTGTCCGTTTTTAAGCGAGGTTTTCTCCGGAATCTTATAAACATAGTAACTGTCTAAGCTAACCGGCGCTTCAATCATCGGCGCGGCATTAAAACCATCGGACATATCCTCTATGGCATTAGTCATTTGAAGCGATTTCATCATTGCGCGCCCCACATATTCCTTAACGGTATTGACCTCGCCGGCAATAAGGTTCACCGAGATATTTTCATAACCGCTGCCGGAATTATTGGTAATCGCCGCACGTCCCAAAAGTGAGAGAGTATTTTCATCATCCACTTTGGCAACATAATTGGCTTTCCACTTAAAACCGCCGGTCAAATAGGCAAGCTCTAAATCTGTCTCACCTTGTTGTGCGGCTTCAACCTTTGCCATCAATACCGGCGTAGAGTTAAGTTCCTTAGGGATTTCATCAAAGATTACCCGTCCGTTAAACGCAGTTTCAATCCCATAATCAAATTTCAACACCGGTGTTGCCCCATCAACTGCCACCAGCAACGCTTTTTCATAAATATTGGCACCGGTTGAGGGATTTTGCCGAACTGTTTTAACCATTTTGCCGACATTGGCATTAAGCATCGTTACATAGTTAATACCGGCATAATCATAATTTTGCTCCAACACGCGGATTCCCTTGCCGTAAACAAAGACCGATTCGGGCTTAAACTCTTGTGCCACTTCATCAAACACAACCTCGTTAACCCCGCGGTTTAAGTCTAAGACCTGACTTTTTTTAATCAATGCCAAATCTTGATTATAAATAGAAATTTCCGTTTCCGCGGCACCGGCATTAGTAGCAATCATAGATACCGCAGTCATTACAGCTAAAGAATATTTCATCTTCCCCTCCTTAATTTTAATCATACATCTGATATATCAGATAGGTCTCAAAAATCAACGTTTTTTTAATTATACGCCTCATTGAGCATTTCGGCTGCCTGCTGAAACTGTTGCACTCTGGTCATAAACGGCAACGGTGATATTTCTTCAAAAAGTGAAACTTGATAAAACAGTCGCCGCGGTGTTTTTATCCAAAAATAAATTTCTCCGTTTTCAGCAACAATCTGCACCTTATCGGTATGTAATAATTTTAAGATTCTCACCAAGCCCTTAAACCCGTCACGCTTGTCCAAAAAGCCTTTAAGCGGTCCTTCAATTAATATATTATCACGCACCAAATACCCATCTGATGTCCCATTTTCGCTAAGTTTAGTTGTCCGAAAACGCATAACAATGCCCCGAAAAGCCGTATTGCGGACAGTCACCCATTTAAGCCTGTGCTCTGTATAAAACAAATCTTCTTCCAAGCTGTAATCAGCAGTTTTAAGCACATTAAAACATTCCCTCGCTTGTTTACCGGCAAACACGTCTTGATTTTCCAAAATCTCAGTTGCAATACCACCACCGACATCAAATTCCAAACCGTCCAATTGCTGTTTATACTTTTCCCAAACCAGCATTTCGGCTTTATTTTGCAACTCTTCTCTTAGCGCACGTATCATCAATATCATAATTGCCGTAAGAGCTATCGCCAAAATCAACACCCCACCCCAATAAGTTATGACCTGATTTACAACAATAAAAATCGCCACTAACACCAATGCAACTAAGAAGCCTTCAAAGATATACTTTTTCTGCCAGTATCTCAAAGCATTTATTTCATTTTGCCGCATAGAATACAACTCCTTTTTTAACATCAATCTCTTTGTTGACTTTTACGTAAATTTAACAAACCAAGGTTAAAATATCCTAAAAATTTATGCTTGCATAGAACCTTTTTTTATGCTAAAATAACCCTATACATGGCAAATGTGAGGAGCGCCCCATGGTAAAAGAATTTGACGATATAACAAATATACTAAACGAACTTGATAAATCTTTGGCAGAAGGCGACGTTCCGGAAGGACTTATCACGGAAATACTGTATTTGCGCTTGCCGGATTTGAAGTTAAGCGATGAACAAAAATCAAGCCTTAATGAAAAACTCAAAGCGGCTCTTAAGAAAACAGAATTATCTGAAGACCTAAGTGATTCCCTAAAGACGGACTTCCCTGACCTTTATGCGGCTCTTGAAACAGCAGAAGAAATCAATGAAGTTGCCGATAACGCCCCTGCGGACGATAAATCAGATAAACCCGATGAAAATGAACGTGCTCCTCAAGCAACCGATAAACGCGCCCAATGTATTGAAACAATTAAGCAAAACATATTGAAGCCGGAACAAGCTCCGTCAAACAGTGCGACCACGCTTTACCTCTATATGCTCAACAAACAAATTGATATGAAAAATGCGCTGGATGACCAAAAAGAAATCGTTGCTGCGGCAATTAAAAAGATAGCCGATACGCAACCGGAATCCCCAAGATTAAGACTGGCATATAACCTTATGATGGGAACTAAAACTGAAATCAGAAATAACGAAGAACTGAAAGCAGCCATCGCCCGTGATTTTCCGTCTCTTGCCGCTACAACCAAAGCTCCTAAAGAAACCGCAGAAACGAAGAAAACACAAAGCCCCCCAACTTCCAATGTTTCCGTTGATACCAACGCAACACGCACAAAGCGCATTACTGCTTTGGCATCAGCAACCTCAGATAATATTTTTGAGCATCTCAACAACTTAAGAAACATAAAATTGAGCAATGCACCGGAAGACCAAAAAGAAATCGTTGCCGCTGCAATCAAAAAAGTTTTAGAAATCCAATCAACAACGAAAAATACCATAAGTCATGAAAAGTTAAAGGGTATCGTTACCATATATAACGCTCTTGGAAAAACCAAAGTAACCGACAGCACCAAGCTTGAAAGTGCCATACACAGTGACTTCCCGTCGCTTACGCCGGCCCCAAAAGACGATAAACACAATGATGAAAGTGAAGTAAACGAGTTAAACAACGTTTTAAGTCAAGTTGCCGAAACCACAAATACCCCCTCAAACATGGACAATATTGTTAAACCTGATGATACATCTCATGTAAACAATAGCGATTCTGCTAATGAGGATGTCACTGAGCAGACTTCTGCCCCGACATCGGTAACAAACAACAACGATGGCATAGCAAAGTTTTTACGTGCCGAACATATTTCCCAAATCAAACAGAAAATACTTGGCGAAGATGAGGTATATCGCAACTTTGCTACTTTCTTAATCAACCATTGCCTTGAAGATGAAAAAACAAAAATGAACGAGGCAAGCGATGATGAAAAGAAAGTTGTTGCTGAAGCCATCCAAAAAGTTCTTATCAAACATCCAAAAGCCCAAATATCCCGCTCTGGCTATAGTGCCATGATGGGAATTCCAGAGCCTAAAAATAATCGCGAATTATTGTATGCAATAAGCAGAGATTTCCCGTCAGATTCTGCAACTTCAAACACCGCAGAACCCAATCAAACCGATACCACCACAAAATTAAACGATAATTTAAGTGGAACGAAATCTTCCACAGATGATGTTTTACCCAAAGGAGCGACCGACATGAGCAATGATAAAAAAGAAGATACCAGTGTATATGAAGATTTAAGAAATCTGCTTATTAACGCTGATCGCATCAATCCAGAAGAACTCAAAAGGGGAATTACAGCAGCAATAAATGCTGTTATCAGCAATCCACAACTCTCGGATTATGAGTATAACATCATCAGAGATGCCGTAACCAAACATGCAAATTTATTAAAAGAAATCGCTCAAAATTTAAGTAAAGAAGACCGCTCGGCTTTCAAACAAGCTCTCAATAATCATACCATAAAAGATCAAACTATTGATGTGAGCTCCTATAACACTGCTCTGGCAACAATTTCAACGCTTGCCGGTCAAGATGAATTACCTGAAGGCGATATTGATGCATTGCAAAACGCCATCGCAGTAATTGGCTCACAAAACATTAACACCCCAGAACTACTGAATACCCTTAAAAGTATAAACGATAAATTCCCCAAAGAATTTAAACAAGCCTGCCAAGCGCAGTTTGCTGAAGATAAACTTCCGACCAAAGACTTTACTTCTTTATATAAAGATGTGACTAATGAAGATTTTCCTGTTTCTGCCATCCCGACACAAGAAGATGCCAATGAACTGAATGCAACTTTAAGAAATGTCGCAGAAACCCTTCAAAAAGAAGAAGATGAACGCGCCCGTGCGGCTATTGAAAAAGAAAAAGAAAAAGAAAAAGAACAAGAACGCCAAGCAAAAATACGCGCCGAAAGAGAGGAAGAAGAAAGAAAAGCACGTTTGGAAGCAGACTTTACAAGAGCTTGGAATGCAACTTCTGCTTCAGATTATGTCATAAAATTTTTATCTGATGAAGCTGATTATCTTAAAAATAAATATGAGGATGATCAAATAAATAAGCTACAGTCCCTGACGGAAGATGATTTATCATTCCTTAATACCGGACCTAACAATCCACAAGAAAAAATTGCCCTTTTTATGAATCTGCTTGAAGATAAGAAGATTTTCACCACAGAACAATGCAATAACTACGAGTATAGCAAAGCATTAACAGATGCTGTTTATCGTGGAATATTGGTAGCCACCGAAAAAGCAACCCCCCGTTGGGCGCACATTTCACGTTTATCGGCTGATCCCAATGTGGTTATCCCCTCCGGAATAGAGCCGGATAAAATAGCTAATTTCTCTTTCAAAAACTACCTTAATGACAATTTTGAAAAAAATAGTATTTTAGTCTCTTTTATGTCTACAGAACAACTAAAAGAACTGCAGGATATTACCAAAAAAATCAATAATTCTGAAGATTTACAAGATTTACAATCGCTGTTTAAAACTAAAATGGCTCAAAGTAAGCTTACCTTTTCACGGGCTTCTCAAGATGCCGTTTTAGATATTGCCAGACGTGCTGAAGAACTGCACAAGCATAAAATTGAACTGAAAAAACAAAGACAAGCCGAAGAAGCTAAAAGACAAGCCGAAGAAAACAGATTTTTATACTCACTTTCCGCAGCTGATTACATTATGCGTTGCTTAACCGACAACAAAGATTTAAAAGATGCCTTAAATCTTACGGATACTCAACGTAATACAGTAATAGATACGGCTTTTGATGTTGGCGTAGCCCGCAGTCTTACCACAACATCCACAGATTTTTCTGAAGATTTTATAGAAAAATTAAAAGAAAAAGATCCAAGCCTGACAGATGAACAATTAGGCAAATTAACCGATTTGGCTAAAAGAGCAAATGAGGTAGAAAAACGGGTTTTGAAAGAAGAAGCCGAGGCTGAAGCTAAAAACAATGAATACCGCAATTTAAGCGATAAGCTCTACAAATCCACAAACTTCAAGGAATACCTCGCCTCTATTGAGCCGCTTTTAGGCGCCGAGGCGCTTAAAAATGCTATGGCATTAGAACAGCCTACGGCTCCCGCCGGCGCAGAATATAACGCTTGTGCCAAAGCTCTTGATAATCCGGATTGGCTCATTGCCTTAAAAATGTATCATCCGGATTTGAAAGACACTGATGATAGCCTGCTAGACTACCAAAAAGACTGGATGAACTTAAGCGACAAGCCTCTGCCGGAAGATAGAAAGACCACTTGGCAGAAATTAACACAAAAGAATAAGACCGATGACAAAAAACTCTCCAAAGATGCGTCCGAGGAAAAAGACCGCATTGAAAAAGATATAAACGGTATTATTAAAGCTCGCTTAAGAACTCTTGACACCGCTGATATCACCCCCGAAAATGCTTATGCTTGGCTCTACCTTGCCCAAGACAAGGCTTTAGACACGGCTTTAAAAGATCAGATAAAACGCCGGGTTGGTGAAGCCCTTTACAACTACGACCAAGAGCATTTCGGAGATAAAAATGATGTAGATTTATTGGCTAATTACAACACAGCCACCAAAGAAATTGAAGCCTTCATCAAAGATTCCGAAAAGGCTGAAAGCATCATTGGAAAATATTACTTCACAAATGATAAAAATGGTGCTCTTTCCGCTAAAAAAGAAAGACAGATTAAAGAAAGCGTCTTAGAGGTTGCCGCCGAGTTGGTTGCCGAAGACTTTGCCAAGAACCCGTTAACCGGCACAAATAAAGAAAAAGCCGATGCGATAGAAAAAGCCTTAAAAAATAAAGTCGCCATGCTGACTTGCGGCCAAAAACGCTTGACGGAAACCCAAGCCATTGCGAGTATGGCGGCCAATATGTGCACGGCAGAAACCTTCAAAGACCGCATAAAAACCAAGTTTAAGAGCAGCACTCTTTATAACAATGTCAATAGCCGTTTAACCGCACTTGATAAAAAACTGACCAAACGCTATGGCAAAAAATACATTACGGCTAAAAAAGTCTGCAAATTTGCAGCCAAAACCGGTTGGAACGTTACCAAAGGTGTTACAATGTTTGCTGTTGCCAACGCGGTTTTGCCCGGTGTCGGTCCTGCCACACTCATTGCCTATAACACTGCAAAACAATGGAAATCCGTTAAAGCACAATTAAGTGACCCATCTATATCTAAAGCACAAAAAGCCGCTATATTGCTTGGATCCGGAACTGTTGCTGCTTTATCCATTGTAACTGCTGCCTCTGGCTTAGCTCCGGATCAGTTTGGCATAAACACAAACAATATCAGTAATGCCATGTCCACTCTTACCGGCAGAATTGCTCGTGTTGGTGCTATAACTTTAGGTAATACATTGCCGAATATGGTCAAAGGATTAGGTTTACGTATAAAGACCAAAACTTTGGAAAAGCGCATTAAAGACAAAAGCCAAAAGTTGAAAGCTGACGCTAAAAACGCGAAATTGCAAAAAGAGATGAAAGAATTGCTGGAAGCATATCAGAGCTTGCAAAAACAAAAAGCACAAAATAAACAAGAAATGATAGAAAAAGCTGCCTCTGCCGCGCTAGGCGGAGGATTGGGAACAATGTTTGGTTCATCAATACAAAACTTAGTCAACGGTGCCATACATGCCGGTACCACAACCGTTGCTTCAGCTGTTAATGACGTTGTCCCGGAAACAGAACCCGCCCCTGCTCCCGCGGCAAAACCGGAGATAAAAGCAGAACCGGTTGATACCCTTCAAGATGAAGCCAAAACCGATTCTATTAAACCGACACAATTTTCTGCAACCGAAGAAGCACAAAGCGATACAACCGACATCAAACAGAGTTTAGCCGACAAAGTTGCCGCAGCTCAGCGTGCCGAAGCCGGAGATACAACTCAAACATCTGCTCCGACACAAGCTTCCAATGAAACCGAAACAAAATCTGAAACAGAATCTAAGGCCGAAACCAAAGCTGAAACTAAGGCTGAAGAAAAATCTGAAGCTAAGGCCGAGGCTAAAGCAGAAACGGAAAACAAACAACCTGAGGCTAAAGTAGCAGAGCAACATGCTAAGAATCTTGAAGCGGCAAAAGTTGAAAGCACCAGCGGTCACGGTAACTTAAGCGCATACCAAGATACGATTCGTCACTTAACCAACTTGGGTGATAGTCGCTTTGAAGATATCAATGCCACCGCGCAACAGTTAGCCGAACATTTTGGCGATAAATCCAATATGGCATTAATTGCCTCTCTTATGGATCCAAAAGATGTTTATGAGGCTTTGGGCTTTAACGGCACGGATACGCCGCTAACCTCCCATGAGATGATTAACTACTTAGCAAATCATGACTTAACACCGGAGCAACAGACCAATTTAAATCATGTCTTAGAAGATAAATTCGGTAATTGGTATAGTAATGCGGAAACCCACGGCGTTGCCCCGACATCTCATACCGGCGATAATAACGATAATAATACAAATCAGGGAAATACCGGTGCTAAGGAAGCCGCTGAAGGAGGTAAAACAAATGCCACAGCTGAAGCCACGGCTAAAGCTGCAGCAACCGCAGCCGCAACTGCCGCCGCAGACCAAGCCGCTGCTACCACTAAAGCAGGCGCAGAGCAAACAACCGGCGCTGAATTTCATAAAATGGATGTTGCCCCGACCGGAGATAAAACCGTTGATACATTAAATGCCAAATATGCGGTTACCAATGGCTTAGAGGGCGGTGCAAAAATCAGTATGAAATTTGAAAAACTTTCTGAAGCTGACGCTGCTCTGTTAGGGCAAAGACACGATGATTCTCAACCGGCACAGCAACAGCAGCAACACCAACAGCAAGAACAACACCCGAAAGGTCATGCAACTGTTGAACATCGCCAAACAGCACATCAACAAGCACAACAACGTGATGACATACCTGTCGAGGCGGCTATACCTTTGGTTTACGGTTCAGCCGAATGGGCAGTGCAACAAGGGTATGTAATTGACTGGGATTTAACTCGCGGATTAAATCACGGCGGAACGATTAATCACGGAGGATTGCTCTCAAATCACGGCTATGCCGCTGTTTACTTTAACCCACACGATCCAAATGACGTGCTTTTAATTCCGAATGACCCGATTGCAGATCGTGATTTAGTAAAATTTGAGAGCCGACAAGTGTTGCGCACATTGCAAAATGCAAACAACGGACACGGTGCCGGACCATATGAAAGATCAAATAATCCTTTTGGACTTTTAACAACCGTTCTTCGTGGCTCCGGACACATATCAACGGCAACATCCACCGAAGCTAAGATAATGTCGCGCGTAGCTATGGGAGCCGCTGTTTTGGATGGTGTCCATAGCATACTTGGTCACCACCACCATAAGGGCTAAATCCGAAAATGCTTGCGTAATAGCTAAAATTATGATATAATAGGTATATAATAAATAATGGAGGCTATCATGGAAGAAAACAGAACACCGGAAGAAACCGAAGCTAAAAGAAAGCAATTAGAGCAGAAGAAAACTAACCACAGATTTAGAAATATGCTTCTCAAGTTCACATTGATTGGGTCAGGTTTATTGTCAAGCTCAACAAATGCCAATGCTCAAGGATTTCATTATGAGCGGGTAAGCAGCACACAAAAGCAAGCCCCACGTCAAGTTATGCGTGGCTCACCGGAATGGGCAGAAAGCCAAGGATATGTATTTAACCGAGCATTAAGCTTTGGCCTTAACACTCGCGGCAAAATAGATCGGCACGGGGGCATAGAACACCATGGGTATCTTGGTGTCTGGCAAAATCCCTATGACCCGCAAGATTGCAAAATTCTTCCCCAAAGACCGGATTTAGATAAGGTTATAGACGCAAGCCCTGCATTAATCAGAACATGGAAAAATGCCAATAACGGCAGAGGTGCCGGTCCCTATGAACGCCACAACATTCGCATTTTACCAAGAGGCTGGGGATTGATACGTTAAAAAAAACACAAACCGCTCTTAAAAGAGCGGTTCTTTTATGAAATAACCATAAGAACTCGAACAGACATAACTACAACATCACTCAAGACCAAACCGCATTTAAGGCGATAAATTTTGCGAAATAATCTTTGGTGCCCACCGAGGCACATAAACACTTTAAAACCAAACGGCTCTGCCGTTGCAATGGGTTTGAAGAGTATCGGTGCTAAAAGTGACGCCGCGAGCGCGGTTTACAAAATGAGTAAATAAGCGAGCGCCGACGCTTTTATGAGCGATGCTATGCAAGCCCTCCCCTCTTGCTATGTTTAAGGCGATAAATTTTGCGAAATAATCTTTGGTGTCCACCGAGGCACACGAGCGTAGCTAAATCTACGTGACGTGCCGAAGAGTGGCTTCCTTCTGCGAATTAGTTCACAAAATTTACTCCTTAAACGATGACTTCGATTTCTTTTTGAGCGAGTATAACATATCCCTGTATCTCGCGCGCACCTTCACGACGCAGAACCGCCTCGTCAATAGAAATCGCCTTAAATCCATAGTATTTTAAGAGCCGCCGCACATAACCGAGACTATGCACAAAACGTCCGGAAGGAGTTAAGTAATAGTCGCTGGCATCAATGGTATTTTTAGAAACGGAAAAACAAAACCAACCATTGATTTTAAGCACGCCCGTTAAGCGCCGAAAAATAGGCTTCAAATTACCGACATAAGTCAACACATCACCGGCCATAACCGCATGAAATAATATTTCGTTATTTTCTAAAAAGCTGATCATGTCATCAGCATAAAGTGCGGTATAAATATTCTTTCTTTCCGCCCTCTCCAACATTTTTTCGGAAACATCAACACCGTAATATTCCTCATTTGGAAAATATTTTTTCATAGCCTCAGTGCAAAGCCCGGTTCCACACCCCAAATCAAGGATACGCCGTTTTTTAAATAGTTTAGTTTTAAGATTATTTCTTAATTTCTCGGCAATCAGGTTGGGCACATTATAATTGAGGTCTTTTAAGATATCATCAAAAGAGGAAGCAAATCCGTCAAACAACTGCCGCACATAACTTAAATCCATATTTTCAACTTTTTGGTCACGACGCAACGCACAACAGGCATGATGCACAATCGGATTGTCCGGATAAAGGTTTTCCCAGCGCTGAAGATAACGTTCCACCAAATCGGTTTGCCCGTCATCCACCGCCTCATAAAGAATATAGGCCAAATTAATATGGTCATCTGCATTGACATGTCCTTGTTTTAAGCCAAAGCCTTTCCAAGTATAATGCAGGCATTGTTTCCAATCCCCCATTTTTTGAAACATATTGGCAATAGAATTGCAAAGCCACGCGGAAGCCGGAGCTATTTCCGAAGCTTTTTTCAAGAAAACGGTCGCTTCTTCATTGCGGAATAACTCAATTAGCGCATTACCGGCAACAATATACGGGTCGGCGCTCATCGGCCGCTTGTCAATGGCTTTTTGAGCCAACTCTACCGCTTGAGGAAATTTACCCAAATTATAATAAGTGCTGGCCAAGTTTAAGAGCACATTATAGGAATTAGGATTAAGTTTATACGTTTCTTCATAATATTTGAGCGCCTCTTCATTTTTTTCCAAAGCATAATAAGCATTACCTAAGTTCAACAGCGCCGCGAAATTATTGGCTTGGCACTGTAGCGCAAGCGTAGCAAATTCAATAGTTTTAGAGTATTTTTTTAGTTCATAAAAAATTGTTGCCAAATTCTGCAATGCCACGAATGAGTTAGGATTAATGTCTAAAGCTTTTTTATAAAGCCCGACGGCAACTTTTTTATCCCCTTTTAAGTCATAGCAATTAGCCGCAGCAAGTAGAAACTTCTCATCTTCCGGATTTTCAACGGCCAACTGTGCATAAATCTTTGCGGCTTTATCATATTCTTTGTCTTTTAACAACGCCAATGCGTTTTTTTCCAATTCACTTAACATCTGCAACTCTTTAATATTTAAAACCTTATAATCCTTTATAACACAAAATTTCTTAATCTTCTATTGCTTTTAACAAAAAAAATCAAAAAAATATATTGACTATCAAAAAAATATAGGCTAAACAACTCCTAGCTCTGAGGTTATGGGGGTGTGGCGGAATTGGTAGACGCGCTAGACTCAAAATCTTGTTTCCTCCGGAAGTGAGAGTTCAAGTCTCTCCACCCCTACCATTGAGATAAGCTCGCGTAAAGCGAGCTTTTTTTTATGCAATAAGCCCTGTGGATTGCTGTTCCTTAGCTCTTGAATTTACCGCATTTTCAAACTAGAATCAGAGAAGTTTATGGAGGTTATTATGCGCTTAAATATCCGTTTTTTGCTTACCTGTCTGCTTTCTCTACAACTCCTTTCCGCACCGCTGAACACGGCAGTTGCCGACGATTTTGATGACGATTTTGATCTTGATTTTAGCGATGAGGAACTCTCTCCTGCGCCGGTTCCGCAAAAACAAACCGAACCTGCCCCTAAAAAAGCAGAACAAACAGAGAATGGCTCTTCTATATTATCAGAAATAACCGATATATTCTCCCAAAAAGAAACTCAAACAGAAACTGCCCCAAAACCGGCGGCCCCCGTTGCAGAACAACCCAAAACAAAACAGATTACCGCTACCGCCAAACCGCAAAAAAAACAAACGGCCACACCTAAAAAAACAAGAAAGATTTCAGAAAAAGCCGCCAATAAGCACAAAATTTTGCCCAAAGAACGACCGACAGCTCAAGCAATAGCTGCCAACATGGATTTGTTAACCAGAGTGCGCCGTGGTCTTCCCTTCACGCAGGAAGAATTGGAAGGTTGGATTTTAAGCACCTCTGATATAAATTATTGTTACGAGAACGGACAAACCATGTTACTTTACCTCGTCGCGCGCTATCCGGATACAGAAGCATTAAGAATGTTGATTGAAAACGGCGCAGATTTGCAAACCCACTGCACACCACGCTATGAAGCTTTATTTATTGCCGCCATCAATAACCCATCTCCCCAAATAATTGATATGTTAACCACCAATGGCGCCAACATCGTAGAACGTGATACCGAAAAAAATACCGCTTTAATTTTAGCCGCCACTTTTAATCCGTCTCCGTCGGTTGTTGCCACTTTGATTGACTACGGTCTTCGTCCTGAAACCGTCAACCGTTATGGTTACAACGCGCTGATGCTTGCCGCATATGAAAACGGTCGTATTCCCGTTATCAATACATTATTGGATAACGGTGCCAAAATTGATGCCACTGATGAAGAGGGACATACTCCGCTTATGGCTGCGGCGATTCGCGGACGTGATGATGTAATGCAACATCTCATCCGCCGCGGTGCAGATTTCAAAGCTGTAGATAAAAAAGGCATTAGTGTTTTGGATTATTATAACAAGCGCCACTACTTAAAAACTTTAGATTTTGAAATTTCGCCAATGGCATCTCCCTCGGAAAGGCTGGCAAAACAATTCCAATTTATTGCCGACAAACATTTTTCATATAATGAAGCCATAAGGCAAGCTCCTTTCAGCCAAGATCCGGAACAGGCAACCGCTGAGGCTATTAAAAACTTAGCCGATATTGATGTTGCTGATGAATACGGTTGCACCCCTTTCTTAAACGCAACCCGCGCGGATAACCCGTTATCTGTATTAGAGCAATTCCTAAACGCCAAAGCCAACATCAATGCCACCTGTCGCAACGGACAAAATGCGTTGATGTTTTTAACCCCGTATGCAAATGTTGACCGCACCCCGGAAATAGAAACCGGTAAACTGAAATATCTCCTTCGCAACAACATCAACGTTAATGCCACTGATGACGGAGGAAATTCCGCTTTAATGTATGCCCTCGCGCACCACGCCGACCCGCAATTTATCGCAACCCTTATTAAAGCCGGTGCCGATGTCAACAATTCCAACCACGAAGGCGAAACCCCCTTATGGACAGCCTTAAGAAGCAACGGTGCACCGGAAAATATTAAGTTGCTCATTGAATACGGTGCTAAAGTTAACCAACGTGATGCCAGACGCGAAACACCGTTATGGTTTCAACTGCGCACCAACGGCAACCCCGAGTTAAGCATATATCTTATTCGCGGCGGCGCTGATGTTAATGTCAAAAATGCCAATGGTGACACCCCATTGTGGTATGCCCTGCACCATCAATATGACCTTAAGTTGATAAACGCCCTAATCCAAGCAGATGAAGACCTCAATATCAAAGACAGCAACGGCGACACTCCTCTGCTTTTTGCAGTCAAAAACAATTATCCGCCCGAAACCATCAAGTTGTTATTGGAAAACGGCGCCAATCCTGATATTGCCGACAAAAACGGCTACACCATGTCAGATGTTCTGCAAAGCAATCAATTTTTTGATGAAACCGTCAAAAAACGCACCCGCGAAAATGTCCTGAACGGTTGGCAATAGAGGTTATAATGAATAGTTCTTTTCTTAAAAAATTTTCCTTATTTTTTCTTTGCGGCTTACTTTATATAGCAATTCTTTGTGCCTCACTTTGGGGATTATATGCCTATACCCCAAAAACCGTTTTATTTTATACCCCTTATGCCATTATTTTGGGAGCCATGGTTGCCACCGGAATATGGTATATTTGGCAAAAAGACCTTTTTGAGACGATTATAATATATTGCTGTTACGTCACTGCCGGTTTTTCATTTGTATTTTTAGCCCCTTATGCCGTAGACAGAAGCTTATCAACATTTATTTTCTTCTATGCTGTTGAGCATGACGGTTTTCCTGCCGATAAGATAACTGATGAATATATGCGCCAATTTTATAACCGCCGATTATCGGACAGCACTCTGGGCAATTTCTTAGAAAAAGACGGGGATATTTACCGCCCGAAATGGCGCGCAAAAGCTTACTATCACATGATGTATCCGATAGGGATTATCACCAACTCTCTTAAAAACTATCAGGAATTCGTAAAAAAGGTTGAAAAAGAAAAATAATGCCTGCACTAAAAAAAGATACATGGTTATACCCTGCCCTCATTTGCATTATTTGTTTTATTGTTTCGCTTCTAAATCGGCAAAACCCATTTGATATGACCTATATGCGTTACGACTCTTCCATCTACCAATACATTGGTTGGCAAATGACAGAAGGAAAAATCCCCTACAGGGATATTTTTGATCATAAAGGTCCGGTTATTTATTTTTGGAATATGTTGGGCTATGGTTTGCACCCGATGCTCGGTCAATGGTTTATCGAACTTTGTGCATTATTCATTTCAGCAATATTAGCATTTAAAACGGGCACTCGTTTTATATCTCCTGCTATATGCACTTTAATCATCGGTATTATCTTTTTTAACACACCGGCAGCTGACACCATCGGTAATATTGTAAGCTTAGCCGTATCATTAAGCTACATTTGCCTATACATTTTACTATTCTATGTTTCAGATAACAAAATCTCTCCGGCACATTCTTTTATACTGGGTATTATTTGCGCCCTGCTTTTACTTTTAAAACCGACTTATTTGGCACTCCCTGCCGTTATATTAACATATATAGCCGTATCCACCCTTTATCAAAAAAAATATTCGGAATTTATCTTGTTCGCCCTATGCAGTATATGCTCCTTTCTCCTGATTATCACCATAATTTGCGGTTGGTTGCAATATCATCACGCCTTAGCCGATTTCTGGCAATATTATGTTATATTTAACCTCCGATACGCCCGTTATTGGCAAACATCTAACAGTTTCAATTATATATGGCACATCTTTTCACACCAATTCATCGTCATTCTGACTTTGACCGCAATGCTCACTGCCTTATTACAATATAAACTTTACACCGCCAAAGAATACCGCCTCATATTATGTATCAGCTTGGCAACCGTTTTAACACTCATCGGCATCATTCTCCCCAATAATCCGTTTCTCCACTATTTATACATTCTATCCCCTTTGAGCTTTTTTTTACTGATAATGGCAATCAAGCCATGGAAACAACACCGAAACACCTGTTATATTCTATGCACCGCCTGCTTGCTCATCAGTTTAGGAGAGTGCCTTAAAAACATCACCACACCTGTTTCCGATAAAAACTCAAAACAGGCCGCACAAATCATAAAGACAATTATCCCTCCATCCGAACCATTTCAAACACTCGGGTGGGATATGGCAAGACTGCACTTGCTTTCACTCCGTAAAGCCTCCACCCCCTACGTAATGACCGGCATGTTTGACCGCCTTTTCCCCGATATGCTTTACCGACAAATTCAAAACAACCACCCGAGCCTTATTGTGATTTTAACCACAGAACGACATGTATATTATAATCTTCTACAAAATTACTGGCCGAATTTTAATCAAGACTACTCCCTTATCTATAAAAACGCCGAATATGAAATTTATATTTCTAACAAAAGAGCAAAATAAAACATCTTTTTTAGCTTCCCCCCTTGCGCGGCACTTCTTTTTGCCCTATATAACGAGTAATGAACTAATTTTAGGAGAATACCGTTATGGCTGAAAAAATAGAATTTAAAACCGAAGTCAATAAACTGTTGGATATTGTTATCAATTCCCTTTATTCCGAAAAATATATCTTCTTACGCGAACTGATTTCAAACGCATCCGATGCATTAGATAAGCGCCGCTATTGGACATTGACTAACCCTAATTTAGAAAAACCAAGTGCCCCCTATCGCGTGGTTTTAACGCCGGATAAAGACCATAACACTTTAACCATTTCCGATAACGGTATCGGTATGAACCGTGATGACCTGATTAACCACATCGGCACGATTGCCAAATCCGGCACTGCAGAATTTTTGCAAAATGCCAAAGATAATGCCTCTGCCGTTGATTTAATCGGTAAATTCGGCGTTGGCTTTTATTCTGCATTCATGGTTGCCTCATCTGTTGAAATCATCACCAAACGCGCCGACAGCAATTCCGCTTATAAGTGGACCTCAGACGGTGTCAACGGTTTTGAAATAGAAGAAACCGAAAAAAAAGAAACCGGCACAGATATTAAACTGTTCTTAAAAGAAGATGCCAAAGACTTTACCGACACCATTTATTTAAGAAACATCATTCACACTTATTCGGAACATATTGATTATCCGATTGTCTTAAACTTAGGTGATGCCGGCGAGGAAACGGTTAACACCGCCTCGGCGCTATGGACACGTAACAAAGCAGACATTACCGAAAAGCAGTATAAAGACTTTTACCAACACGTTACCAAAAACTTTGATGACCCGTGGATGACCTTACATTTTAAGGCAGAGGGAAGTTTGGAATATACCGGTTTGTTGTTTGTGCCGACCAAAGCTCCGTATGATTTGTTTCAACCCGATCGTTTGACCGGTATTAAATTATACGTCAACAAAGTGTTTATCTCCGATAAGGTAGAGGGCTTGATGCCGATGTATCTCCGCTTTGTCAAAGGCGTGATAGACAGTGCCGATTTGCCGCTTAATATCTCACGCGAAATGCTGCAACACAATGCCTTGATTGCCAAAATTCGCCAAGGTGTTGTATCACGGCTATTTAAGGAATTAAAGAAAAAAGCCGAAAACAAAGACGATTATAAAACTTTTTGGAATGCCTTTGGTATTGCTTTTAAGGAGGGTATTTACGAAGATTTCACCAATCGTGAAGAAGTGGCCGAATTATCTCGTTTCTACACCACCAAATCACCTGATGAACTGACCTCATTAGATGAATACATTGCCAATATGGATAAAGACCAAAAAGACATTTATTACATCACCGGCGATGATGCCAAGACACTGTTCTGCAACCCGCAGTTAGACGCCTTTAAGCAAAAAAATATTGAAGTTTTGCTTTTAACCGATCCGATTGATGAGTTTTGGACACAGACCTTACTTTCATACAAAGGTCATGAATTAAAACACATTTCGCAAGCCAAAGATTTGAAGTTTGAAAGAACCGAAGCCAAAGCCGATGAAAAAGGCTTAAAGAAATTGATGGAAAACATGACCGAGTGGTTTAAGGGCGAAGCCGGCAAAGTTGAAGCCACCGAAAAACTGACCACTAGCCCCGCCAGTTTGACGGTAGAAAACGGACAAATGAGTATCCATTTGGAAAGATTGATGAGGAATCATCAACAGCAAACAACCTTTGACAGCACAAGAATATTAGAGATAAACCCGTATCATCCGTTGATTATCAAACTGGTCGAGCTGATAAAAGATAAAAGCAAAGAGCAAGAGGTTAAAGACGCATCGTTCTTGATTTTGGAACAAGCCAAAATTGCCGAGGGAGAGGCTGTGTCTAACCCGAGCTTGTTTAATGAAAAATTGAGTGAGTTTATTTTGAAGTCATTGGTAGCCTAAGAGTGGTGCAGGAGCAGTCCTGCCGCCGTCCGCACAGGACCGTCCGACACGCAGTCGGCGACGAAGTCGCTCCGTGTCGCGCTAAAACAACCTTAAATTTTTTGTAAAACAAAAAATTTTTGCGCGACACATACCTTCCGGCGCATTACCCCTGCGTCATGCAAAGCTTATTTCAGCATCTTTATTCGCACCGTTTATTTCATACACTTATTCTAAAGCTCTACACTGGCTGTTTTGGCTTTGACTGGTCACCTGCCTAATGCATAACTTTTATGACTATTTTTTCTTTAGCTCTTCTTTCTTTTTAAGCTCTTCCAAATTACTTTCCATAGCAATTTTATCCAAAATGGTTTTAACCACTATATCAATTGATTTGCCTTCACTGTAATCAGCCGGCAGCGCAAAATTAACTCGATCATCTTTAAGTAAATGAATGGCTTTTTCGCGGTGCGCACTTTTGGGCTTATAAACGGCAATGGCATTACCGTTCCGGTTTTTCACCATTTTCATTGAAGGGATATCCGTCATTCCGTCGCCAAAATAGATAATCCGAGAGAAAGGAATTCGCCGTTTGGTATCATCCATATATTCATTAACCGCACGGTCATCCAATTTGCCTAACCCTTTATTGATTTTAGAAAGATACTGCACTTTAGTCGAATAATTGACCACACGCGCCGGCCAAACCGGAGTGCCATCCTCGCCAAAGGCATAAGAACACCCATACATTCCTTTAATATATTTGCAAATTGAGGTGCCGCACAAAATCTCTTCATAGCCCGAAGAAATAATATAATGCTCAATTTTAAGCCCTAATTTCTTACCATAGGCATTAATCCGCTCAAACCACTCTTCCACTCCGGCATAATATTGCACAAGGGTTCCGCAATATTGAAAATTATCACGTGTCAAACGCACACCTTTTTCTTTGGCGGTCTTCATAAAATAATACATACTACCGGTAATCTGATCGGCACAATTTTCAACTGACCAGGCATTTGCCTTTTTCCAAAAAGTCTTTGGGCTCATGCCGAGTTCCGGTATCAGCACATAATCTTGCATATATGTGGTAGAAAGTGTTTCATCAAAGTCATAAACAAGCGCAACGACGGTATTTTTCATCTTTTCCTCAAAATCATTCTTGCAATTTCAAGAAAATTATACTAAAACATCGGTTAGTTTTTCGTTAATATAAGAGAATAAGAGGTAAAAAATGGCAGCAACACAAATGGAACAGCTTGTTTCACTCTGCAAAAGAAGAGGATTTATTTTTCAAAACTCAGACATCTACGGCGGTCTGCAAGGGTTATATGACTACGGTCCGTTAGGTGTAGAGCTCAAAAACAACATCAAAGCCGCATGGTGGCGTGCGATGGTTTATGAGCGTGATGATGTTGAAGGTTTGGATGCTGCCATTATTACCAACCGTAAGGTATTGCATTATTCCGGTCACGAAGATACTTTTTCTGACCCGATGGTTGATTGCAGAAAGTGTAAAGGTCGTTTCAGAGCTGACCACATTAACGGCGTTTGCCCGAACTGCGGTTCCACCGATTTAACCGAACCGCGCCCGTTTAATTTGATGTTAAAAACGCAATTAGGTCCGGTGGTAAATGAAGATGCCGTGGCTTATCTCCGCCCTGAAACGGCACAAGCGATTTTCACCCAATTTAAGAACGTTGTTGATGCCACATCAAGGAAATTGCCGTTTGGTATTGCACAAATCGGCAAGAGCTTCAGAAACGAAATTACGCCGAAGAACTTCATTTTCCGCGTCAGAGAATTTGAGCAGGCGGAATTGGAATTTTTTGTAAAACCGGGAGAAGATGAAAAGTGGCATGAGATTTGGAAACAAAATCGTATTCAATGGTGGCGTGACCAAGGAATTGAATCGGATAATTTAAAGATTTATGACCAACAACCGGATGAGTTGGCACACTATGCCAAAGCCTGCACCGATATTGAATATAAATTCCCCTGGGGATTTGATGAATTAGAAGGTGTGGCAAACCGACGCGACTATGACTTAGGTAATCACACCAAGAGCCAAGAAGAATTTAATCTTGAGGCCAGATGTCATGAAAACCACGATTCGACGACCAAGTTATGTATCAGAGATGATGACGAAAACAAATGGATTGTTCCGTTTGTGGTTGAGCCGTCAATGGGTATTGACAGAGGTATGTTAGCGATTTTGGTTGAAGCCTATAACGAAGAAGATTTAGGCAACGGTAACAGCCGTATCGTGATGAAGATAAAGAAACATTTAGCACCGATAAAGGTTGCGATTGTGCCGTTAAAGAAGAACAGTCCGGAGATTATGGCAAAGTGCCATGAGTTAAAACAAAAATTGATGAAATTGGGTATCGGCAGAGTGGCCTTAGAGAACACCGGAAACATCGGTAAAGCCTATCGGAGACACGATGAAATCGGAACACCTTTGTGTTTAACGGTTGATTTTGAAACGTTGGAACAACAACCGGAAAGTGTAACGTTAAGAGACAGAGATACAATGGAACAAGTGCGCGTGAATACCGCAGATTTAGAGAATTATCTCCGCGAGTATTTCGCATAAAGGGTGCGTAGCACCCCGCCGTCCGCGTAGGACCGCTCGACCGCGAAGGTCGGCGACGAAGTCGCTCGGCGCGCCATGATAAAAATCAAAATATTAATTATGCAATAGAAAACTTATCAAATTTTTATTGAGTCATTAATCAAAATCCAATGTAGCTTTGTGGATTTAAAATCTTGTATTTATATAAGTAACGTATATACTTTAATTAGGAGATGCTTATGCAAATTAAATGTAAAAAATGTGGAAAAATATTCGGTTATGATATATGGGGAACAATATATCCTGGTGGAAAAGAAAAAGAGGATATAGATTGTCCATATTGTGGTGAAAACAATGGATACGAAATGACTAGTGCTTTTGTCAGAACATATACATTGGAAACACAAAATAAAAACAATGACAATAATAAGAATATTACCCAGAAATAATGCCACTTTTAATACTGGAATTTACTTATTTCAAGAATAGAGATATAGAGTCGTCAGATTGTATATTATACTAAATTTATTGAGGGCATCCATCTTTGTTTTCAGCTATGTATTGCATTATTGTAACAAATCTAACAATGTGATCCAGTGTGTTAGCGCCATAAACATCTATTTTAACTTTATTTTCTTTTTCCTCTTTTATATCTGTTTGAGCAATCCACCACAAATATTGCTTAAAAAACTCATGTTGATGAATTAGAGAAATTCCTGCCTCACCGCTACTACTATCAATAAATGCATTTGATACAGATATTCCACACTCATTATATCTTTTTATTGCACGATTATAAACATTTTGTAGTGAATCATTTGCATAATAAACATTATGAATATTTCCCATTTCTCGCAATTCTCCAACATTAGATGCTGTACAACCGACACTCATTACCAATATAAAAAATAAAAAGATACTTTTTTTCATCATTACCACGCTTGTTACTGTAATAGCAAAATATTCTTAACTATAAAAATATTAGGACATTATCAGTTAAATTGCAATTAAAATCCCTTGATGATAAAAAAATATTTAGATACATAAAACATTATTTAGATAGATAAACGTAGCCAACTATTTAGGATTAAAAATGGAACGGATAGTATTTTAACTCATCTTCTCGAATAAAAAGATTGTCAAATTTTTCAATTATATTTTTCCTAAGCTTTTAAAAATTTCCTTGTCTATATCTTTGGCGGTTTCTTCTAGCGTTTTTCCACTCTTATAAATCCGTAAAATCAGATTTTGTAAAATCTGCCGTGTTATTTCTTCTAGGTGGTCTTTCATAAAAATAAATAATAATGTTCCGCCATCTGTTTCGTCTGTATTTAGAAATTTCTTCAACTTCTTGGCATTTTCTTTTCGTAACAATCCCGTGTGTACAATACTGCTACGTATATCATAAGCTAAAGATAACACTTTTGATAAATCTTCCTCTAACAACGCAGAACTTCTGATTTTAAACCGATACTCTAACTCTTGTTTACAATCGTTTAATATGCTACTCTCCCAAACTATTGCCAGCTTGATAATTCTCTCATATTCTTTTAAACTACTGTAATATTCCATAAAATAAGCAATCGGCAATCCCATTTTATCTTTAACTTTATAAATTTTTTTTGCAAACCTTAAAAGCCACATCACATTATTTGATGACAAATCATACCAATCATGCATATAAAGCTTTTGTAATGGACTAACCTTACATCTATCCATATTCTGTAGTGCTGTGTCATAAGATAATTTTCCGTAATAATAAGCAATTTTTGAAATTGCAAAATAACTTTCGTATTGTAAATTTCCAGCCTTCAAACAACGACATGCATATAAAAAATATGATATTCTTTCTAAGTATTTATTTATAATGCTTCTGACTTCATCCGCTGTCTGCTGATTTTCCTCTGCCGGCAAATAAATTTCACGAACAATAAGAAAATTACATAACGGATGATAAAATGTCCCCGGACTTGGAATTTCAACAATTTTATCAAGCTCATCTGTATATTTTGGCCATCCATCTTCTATCATCAACGGCTTATATTCTGCAAAATACTGCTTAGAAGTGATAATCTTAAAACCATTTATCTTTTTATTGAACAAACTTGCATCAACAGTCACATTAAAAAGCGGAACGAATAAAAAAGTTCTTATGTTTTGCGGAAAATCAGTCATGATTCATTTCTCTTTATTCAACACACTAACAATAACTTGTTTCATAGTTTCTTTTTCTTCCGGTTTGCTTTCGGCAATCAAAATCGTAAGGGCAAAAAGTGCCACATTATCTATAATCTGCACACCTTGTTTATATAAAATTTCGTTCCTATCCAAGAAATACAAGAAACACGCTGCCCCTATACGCTTGTTGCCATCCGTGAAACTGTGATTTTTTACTAGAAAATAAAGCAACATTGCCGCCTTTTCTTCCAATGACGGATAACAATCTTTTCCGCCGACAGTCTGATAAATTTGGTTGATAGAGCTATCAAAACTCTCATCTTTCGGATTTGCAAAAACATCTGAGCCAAATTCCGGCCTCATTTTATCAATAACCCTTAAAAATTCATCTTTACCGATAATTACAGCCTTTTGTTTGCTTCTGCCATCAACATCAAGCATTTTATTGTCATAATCATCAAGCAAATTTAATCCATTTGCAAAATCCGCCATCAACGCGCTTAATTTTTGAGCCTCGGTCAAAGTCCGCGCTTGATTTTCTATGCTACGATAAAGCAAGTTCATGGATTGCTGCAATTTATGAATTTGCGAGTTTTGTTCCTGTAGCCGTTTTTCGTTAACAGCATAGCCTTCAACAAGATATTGATTCAAAATGCCAGTTGCCCATTTACGAAATTGAGTACCACGAATAGATTTAACCCGATATCCAACCGATATAGCCACATCTAAATTATAGCAATCAATTTCACGTTCAACCTGCCGTTTACCTTCAGTCCGAACTATCCGGAATTTCCGGATAGTTGAATCTTTTAGCAATTCACCTTCAGCATAAATATTGCCAATATGCTCATTTATCGTTCGCACATCCTTTTCAAACAGTTCTGCCATCTGTTTTTGTGAAATCCAAATTGTATCATGATCAAACGAAATACTTAACTCAATTTTACCATCTGTTGATTGATAAATTGCAATATTTTGCTGTTGCTCTGCCATTTACTATACTTTCTTTTATTTTTTAATAACATGATTTTATATAAAAAGCGAAGAAATTGCAAGCAATAATCCGATTACGCTCGAAAATTTCCTCGATTCTCAAATGATAATTTACCTCCCCTTAAACTTTCCGTCTTATACTTAATAGAATTGAGAAAGGAAAAATAAAATGTTCAAACAACCGTTCACCCTTCATACCCATAATAACGAATTACATTTTGACGGCAGATATTCTGCCCGCGAGATGATTAAAACTGCGCAAGATTTAGGCTTTGAGACCATCGGCGTAACCAACCACATGATTTTTCATCATAGCCTAACCCCCTATTTAGAGCGTGAACCGATGTTTTTTGATGATTATAACAAAGCCGAAGCCGCCTATATGAAACACATTGAGATTTTAGAGAATTTGAAATCCGAATTTAAGATAAACATCAAAATCGGCTTTGAAGTAGACTTTTTCCAAGCCAAACATTGGCAAAAACACTTTGAGAAAATGATAACACGCCTACCGGTAGATTATCTTTTAAGCGGCAGCCATTTCTTAAAAAACAAAGATGAAAGCTTTGTATGTAACATCTTTCACTTAAAACACTTAGACCCGAAACCGGATGAAGAAACCATGCGTAAGCTGACGATTAACCACTTTAAGAACATTGTTGCGGCAATAAAAAGCGGTTACTTTAGTTTTATCGCTCACTTGGATTACTGCACGATTTTTGGTTTAGGTAATGATGAAAGCTATGACGAATATAAATACGAAATTCTGGACGCCTTAAAGAAAACACATACGCCGTTTGAAATCAACACCGGCGGTTATGACCGCCTCAATCGCCCGCATCCGGATACATGGATGATAAAGGAAATGGCAAAAGACGGCGGGCTTGTGCCGATTGTCATCAGCGACGACGCACATTATATAGAACACATCGGCAGACACTTTGATACGGCAGAACAGCTTTTAAGCGACCTCAATTATACCAACCGCTTTACTTTGGATATGCTCAAAAAGCCAGCTTAAACATATGAAAACAAATATTTTTTTAAAATAATTGGCAAAAATTAAAAAAAACACTTGCAAAAAGAACAAAAAAAGAACATAATGCAAACGAAATGAAATTATAAGACTTTTTTGATGAGGTATAAAATGGAAAAAGATAAGGCATTGGAAGCGGCATTAAGCCAAATAGAACGCGCCTTTGGTAAGGGTTCTATCATGCGTTACGGACAAGACACCAAAATTGATATTGAGGCGATTTCAACCGGTTCACTGGGAACAGATATCGCACTTGGTATCGGTGGTCTTCCTAAGGGTAGAATTGTTGAGATATACGGACCGGAAAGTTCCGGTAAAACCACTTTGGCTTTAAGCGTTATCGCCCAAGCTCAGAAAAAAGGCGGAACGTGTGCTTTTATAGATGCCGAGCACGCACTTGATCCATCTTATGCCAAAAAGATTGGTGTTGACATCAACAATTTATTGATTTCGCAACCGGATGCCGGCGAACAGGCCTTAGAGATTGCCGATACATTGGTGCGCTCCGGTGCGATTGATGTGTTGGTTGTCGATTCTGTTGCAGCGTTAGTTCCAAAGGCAGAGTTAGAGGGTGAAATGGGCGATTCGCACATGGGTTTGCAAGCACGTCTGATGAGTCAGGCACTGCGTAAGTTGACGGCAACCGTTTCCCGCTCCAACACATTGATTATTTTTATCAACCAGATTCGTATGAAAATCGGTGTTATGTTTGGCAACCCCGAAACGACCACCGGTGGTAATGCTTTGAAATTCTATGCCTCTATTCGTATGGATATTCGCCGTATTGGAGCGATTAAAGACAAAGATGATGTCATCGGCAGTCAGACGCGTGTCAAGATTGTTAAGAACAAAGTTGCTCCGCCGTTTAAGACGGTTGACTTTGACATCATGTATGGCGAAGGGATTTCCAAGACCGGTGAGTTAATTGACCTAGGCGTTAAAGCCGGTATTGTAGAAAAAGCCGGTGCATGGTTCTCATATAATGGTGAAAAGTTAGGCCAAGGCAGAGAAAACGCCAAACAGGCATTAAGAGATAATCCGGCTCTGGCTGATGAAATCGAGAAGAAAATCCGTGCTGATGCCGGACATTTGACGTCCGAACTTATCGGGGATGAAGATACCACGGTTGAAGAAGATTAATTTTCATCGTCATGCAGGTAGCGCTGCCCCCGCACGGGCAGTGCAGCCGCCGCGGCTTGAGCGGTGCCGTGCGCAAAGCACGCGACGAAGTCGCTCAGTGCCGAGCAAAGCCTAAAATGATTTTTTGTGACACAAAAAATCATGCTCGGCACATAACATCCGGCGCGCAAACACAAACAAAAGAAAAATGACAGGATGTAGCCTTGTCATTTTTCTTTTGCGCGCCGATTTATTTCTAAAAAAGTTACCACCAAGATGCCATCAACG
This sequence comes from uncultured Rhodospirillales bacterium, assembly GCA_902763185.1. Lineage (GTDB taxonomy): Bacteria > Pseudomonadota > Alphaproteobacteria > RF32 > CAG-239 > CAG-267. The sequence goes on from CACWQT010000006.1 coordinate 86,833, forward strand.
CTAAAAAAGACGCATGGCACTTGATGGATAACTTTTTATCCTATCTCTTCAAAAAATACCACCGTTACATCCCCACTCTTTTCTCTCTATATACCTTTTTCTTCATCACCTTAGTATTCAGCTTTTCTGCCAAATTTAACATAAGCCCATACATATACTCTTTAATTTTCGTGTCTTTAATACTGTAATAAGCTTCTATCAATCTCAAGATTTCGGAATTATAAATATCCTCCGTTTCAAGATGCAAATACTGCGGAACTTTACAAAAATCCGCATCCTCAAAAAAATAACTGACCGGTCTGTCCAAACAAATCGCTAACTTAAACAAATATTCTACCGTAATCGCCGTTTTTCCCTCTTCAAATCGGCGCACTTTTTCATCTTTAATCCCGATACAATCCGCAACCTGTTTGGTCGTAAAATGATTACATTTTCGTGCTTCTCTGATTTTCTGCGCCACACGCATATTAATAAACAAATCTTCCGCACGCTTAATCTTTTCTCTTTTGGTTTCCTCCGCTTCTTTCATGTTATCACCTTTCCTGATTGGTTACACAAAAAAAAGCCGCTTGAAAAATAGCGACTGGAAGTTAGCAACTATACCTAGATAGTGCGACATATTGGCTGAAAACAGTTTATTTTGCCGCCTTCCAGTCAAACCAGAAAGCGTGCAAACTGTCGTTTTGCACAAACGCTAGGTAAGGAGTTGCTACACTCCAAACAGGAACACCCTGTTCAAACCGAACTATAGCGCCCCTAAAATAAAAAGTAAAGCAAATTTACTTTTTAACATTGCACACCCAATAAAAATAGTTATGGACAATTAATTTTTCCTTTGGTATAAGCTCTGACAGTTAGTATCTTTAACCATACAAAAGAGGTAATATATGTCTGAACTACTTATGGCCGGCAAAAAAGGCCTGATTATGGGACTTGCAAATGATAAGTCTATCGCATGGGGAATTGCCCAAGCATTAAACGCCCAAGGCGCACAAATTGCTATTTCTTACCAAAACGAAACATTGGAAAAACGCGTTATTCCGTTAGCTCAACAATTAGCTTTTGAGCCGACGTTAATCAAATGCGATGTATCCGATTCCGCTTCTGTTGAAGCTTGCTTTAAGGAATTGGGCGAGAAATGGGGCAAATTGGATTTTGTGGTTCACGCTATTGCTTTTTCTGATAAAGATCAATTAAAAGGGCGCACCATTGACACCACTTTGGATAATTTCACCAACACCATGCACATTTCCTGCTATTCATTCTTGGAAGCATGCCGTTGCGCCTCACCATATATGAACGAAAACGGCTCTATCGTAACCTTGACCTATTTAGGCGCCGAACGCGTATTGCCGAACTACAATATCATGGGCGTTGCCAAAGCCGCACTTGAAGCCGCTGTTCGCTATGCCGCTGTGGATATGGGACAACAAAAGGTTCGCGTTAATGCCATTTCTGCCGGACCGATTAAAACATTGGCCGCTTCCGGTATCGGTGATTTTAGAAAAATTTTGCACTGGAACGAATTAAATGCACCGTTAGAAGCAAACGTTACTCAAGAGCAAGTCGGAAATGCCGCGCTCGCCTTGTTGTCACCTTTGGGTGAAGCGATCACCGGCGAAGTCTTACACGTTGATAACGGCTATAACAAAATCGCCATGCTCAACATACATAAGACCAAGGAACTCTCCGAGGTTTTAGCTGATTTCTAAAGTTTTAGATAGAGTTTGAATCATAAAGCCCTCACTTTTGAGGGCTTTTATTTTAAGCGTTAATTCTTGCACCGGTTGAGTGGTAAAGTTTTCGCAAACCTTGCCCGTCTCCTTCAAAATGCGGCATTTTAACCACACCTGCTGAGGTCATCAGAAGTGTCCCATCTTTCATCAAAGGCTCAAATGCCCCCTCTTTATTTTTCACACACACCACCGGCATTAAAAGTGTATCCCCCACTTGACCACTGCTATATGCGCCAAACAAAACCTGCCCGTTTGCTTTTTGATAAAGATATTCCTCCCCCATATCAAACCGATGTTCCACATCGCGATGCATATCTTTAAGCGCCGGATGTATGGCAATCGTATCAATAATCCGCTCCGGCGCATTAAATAGGGCATTAAGCTCCGTTATATCTTGCCCAAAGAAACCGGCAAACCGCCGATAAAGCTGATGATGCTTACTTTGGCTGGCAACAGACTTTGCGTCATTTACCCCATTACCGTTGGCTAATTTTTCCACCAACTTCTCTGCATCAATCCCCGGAACTCTGATTCTATGAAACATCTGATACATAGCATCTGCTTGTTTTAAATTATGCGGATCACTCACAAACTTATCCCATAAAGCTTTCATCCGCGGACTGTCGGAATACTGTCCGTAAAAAATTTCACTACACGCACTAAAAAGAAAATTAGCCCCTGGATTTCTTTCCGTATTCTTAAGGTTTTTATCTTTATGCTGCGCTCTGAATTTTCCCATATAATAAAGGAATGCCTCGGTTTTATGCCTTTGTTGAAGAGCATAACCTTTTCGCATATCATCTAAAATTACACCAGAAAAAGAACGTGCGGAATCTGTATTAAGTTTTTGTTTAATCGGCACTTCTTTGAGCTCAATTTTCATCCCCTCAAGCATAAGCACACGGTTCATCATCTGAAACTTTTGTTTATTAAAATTTATATTACCGTCCCGTGTTAGTGCCTGTCTGAAAATTTCCTGACGCAACACTTCTCTTTTGACATTAAGCGGCAAATCCGCATGAATTTGCGCCACACCCCGATTAAATAGTTTGGTAAGCATTTCATCATCAACGCGAGATACATTAAATTGCTTGTCTGCACCGATTGCCATTTTTTCAAATTCACCATAAAACTTGCGTCCCGTATCAATCAGATTTTGCCGCGCATTATGCCGGTTAAGTACTTTTTCCACTTCATCGCTAAAGAAACTTCTGGTCGAATTTTCGCGCTCCAAATAAGCTCCCCACACGGTTTTATTGGCAAAAGTTGCGGTAATAACATTTTCTTTGGCCTCTACCCAATCTACAGCCTGACTGCTTTTTCCGGCAACTGTTGCCACCGCCCCTTTGGGATTGCACATATCAAACAGCAAAAATTGCGGCGACAAACTTTTAACCATATTCGCAAACGCTTTTTCCTGTTGCACCTGATTGGTTTCTATCTTTTGCTCAACATCTTGAAGCTGTTGTTTAAGAACTTTTATTTTTTTATCATCTTTTTTAGCTGTATCCGAAAGCGATTTTTTCTTCTCGCCGATAGCTGTTTTAATTTTGCCGCGGCTCTTAAGATTTTTCACAAACTCTTTATCAAACTGCTCACCTGCTGAATAAATTCTTTGCCCTAAATGATTCCGCATATCCGTATTGCCCTCGGCAATAAATCCCGTTACCGCAAAATCACCGAAACTGTATGTCATCTGCCCTTTCTTTTTAGAATAAGTAATCTCAGGTGCTTTGCTAAGAGCATCAAGCATTGTTCTTTTTTCATCATCACTGAATTTGCGACTCTTCTGAATAATGCCTGTAATTTCCGCCCGCATTAACGCGGCCTCTGAAGATTCCTCAAGCAGAGCATTTGATTCAACTTTATCCCCGCCGGTTTCAGCAATTTTTTGCTCTATCTTTTCCTTTTTGGCCTGAAGCAGCTTCCCCTCTTTGATAACCGATACCATCTCTGCTTGTGCCGCTTGGCTGATATTTTCTAAAAACCACGGCGCGGTTGCAAAATCTTTTTTATTCGCTTTAAGTAAAATATCGGTCAACGGCGCACACAGACGACTTAATATCTCATCTCTCTTATCGGGTGCCGTATCGTCAAGCAAATAAGGCAAACGTCCCATCATCCTTGAAAGAGGCGTTGCATCAAAAATTGTTTCTTTGTTTTCTGTAAGACCGTTTTTTTCCGCTAAATACTCTCTGGCGGCTTCCCTAAAGTAATAAAGCCGTGCAACCAAGCTTTCTGATGCATAGTTTGTATAGTTCAGTTTCTCCGCCATATCATTTACCTCATCTATATCTGATATTATAGCAGAAAAAAAATTAAAAATAAAATAAAAAAACGCTTGATTTAGACAAAATTTTGTGCTATTTTACCCGAGCAACTTAAACATTAGGTATATGAAACTAGTATTAGATTTAGACTTCTTCGCCGCCGTTATCCGCGCGCCGCGAAAAGAAGTCAACTACGCCCTCCTCAAGGTTACCGAGGATGGCGTCACTGAACACCGCCCGGTGGTTACTGTGAGCTTTCTCAAGCACTACGTCTATGACCTCATGACTGCTCAGTTCATCAATACAGATGATGTGCCCGAAGTCAAAAAAGCGCTTGAACCGGCAACTGCACGCAAAAGCCGCCGCGGTATCATTTTGAAGTCCAATGTATCGGGTGTCGAGGAAACCTACACCACGTTGGACTTTTACAACACCTTCAGAACGGTCGTTGTAAATGACACCCTGAGCTAACTGCTCACCCTAAAACTAAAAGCGAGGACATCACGTCCTCGCTTTAATTTTTTACGCCTGCACCGGCTCGCCCCAATACGTGATGAAAATACCGACATCGGCAATATCATCATCTTTGAGCATTAAAAAGCCGTCACAAAGCTTTTCCCACACGTTTGGCTCCTCACAAGCTTCATCTGACTGAGCTTTTGCACCCAAAACTTTAAGTGCTGTTTCAAACCCTAAATCTTTTAATGCCTGACGAGCCTTTTGAGATTGAAGCCCATAGCGACAAATGTAATCGCAAATCATTTTTTCGGCTTTTCTCTCGTCATCTACTTCCATACCAAGAAAAACAATCATCTGGTAGGCTTCGCTTTCACTTAAGCGGTGTGTTTTAAGGTATTGCTTTAAGTGTTTAAGATAACAAGGCTTTAGCAACTGATAAAAAGTCAACTCCTTGACCTCTTCTCTTTTAATCACCTCTTTTTCCTTTGCCTTAGGAAAATAAACCAAAACAACTTCTGAGCTTTCCTTTACATCACGCTCAACAATACTTGGAACAAAGTCACCTTGTTGGTGTTTTGAACCATTAAACAAATTTGTGTTTGTCATAAATTTTAGAATAATTATTTTTTTATAAAAATAAATTTATTAGAACAAAATAATAAATTTATTGCCTCTAGCTATACCGAAGATAAATAAAATGTCAAGCCGATTTTTGATTGACAAAAGCCGCACTCTTGCCTAAACTTGCCACATAAACTTAAATTTCTATCTATTATTAACATTAAATTTTACGCTTATGCCAATACGAGGTAATCTTCCGGAAAATGTCAAACCCTCTAAATGGGGAATGATTGCAACTGTAATTGTATTCGTCGCCTTTATCGGTGCCCTGCTCTATGCTGCCGTTAAAATGGTTCTCTCGTGATTAATTATTAACTCTTAAAAACTTAAAAATTATGTATGCACGCTATAACTCAAATCAGACAGACACGAGCTTTGGCGCCTACATCCTTGTTGCTTGCACGGTGTTGGCTTGCATTGCCTTAATAGCTCTTATCGTCTTTGTATTCATGATACCTAAAGTTTAGCTTAAAATAAGTATTAACAACTCAAAAACTTAAAAGCTATGTATGGTCCAAATGATGTTTTGCATAGTGATAAAGGCTGTATGTCTGTAATCATCGTCTTTATTGTCGTTACTGTTGGTCTGTTCGCAATTTGCTAAATGCACCCCAACAAAAAAGCGCCCCGAACGGAGCGCTTCTTTTTGTTTCAATGCCTCAGATTTATTCATCCGTTGAATCTGCGGCTTCAACGCCGTCAAACTCATTGACCTCATCAGCGATATCATCGTCCTCGGCATCATCATCAACATCAAGCCATGTCACGGAAACAACGTTTTCGTTTTCGGCCGTGCGGAACAAGATAACGCCTTGCGTCTTACGTCCGGCAATACGGATATCTTCAACCGGCATACGGATAAGCTTGCCCCCGTCGGTAACCATCATAATCTGGTGGTTATCCTTAACTGGGAAGGAGCTGACCACTTCTTTGTTACGCTCGCTCATTTCCATATTGGCAACACCCTGCCCGCCACGTGCGGTAATACGGTATTCATAAGCAGAAGACCGCTTGCCGTATCCGGTTACCGTCACGGTCAAGATGAACTCTTCGTTCTCACGCATTTCCTTAAACTGCGCATAAGAGATTTTCGGCTCAAGTGCATTAAATGCCTGCTCTTCTGCACCCTCGGCAATTTCCGTTTTCTTTAAGGCGGAAGACAATCTCAAATATTCCTCGCGTTCTTCGGTCGGCACTTTGATATGCTTTAAGATAGACATAGAGATAACTTCATCATTATCGGCAAGTTTAATACCGCGCACACCGGTTGAGTTACGCCCGACGAACACACGACAATCTGCCACCGCAAAACGGTTACATTTACCGGATTTTGCCGCCAACATTACATCATCATTATCATCGCACATCGCAACGTTAATAAGTTTATCGCCTTCGTCCAACTTCATCGCAATTTTTCCGTTGGATTGAACGTTAACAAAATCCATCAACGAGTTACGACGAATATTACCTTGTGATGTGGCAAACATCACGGAAAGACCTTTGCAATCTTCCTCCAACTCCGGAAGTTTCATAATTGCGGTAATGTTTTCACCCTCGGTTAACGGTAATAAGTTCACAAACGGCTTACCTTTAGAGGTAGGAGACCCCAACGGCAACTTATAAACCTTCATCTTATACACGATACCTTTAGACGAGAAGAATAACACCGGCGTATGCGTATTGGCCACAAACAGACGAGTTACAAAATCTTCCTCTTTGGTGGTCATACCGGATTTACCTTTACCGCCGCGCTTTTGAGCCTTATATGCATTCAAAGGCACGCGCTTGATATAGCCGGCTTCGGTTACCGTTACCACCATTTCTTCGCGTTGAATAAGCGATTCGATATCAGTATCCACTTCAATATCTTCAATTACCGTGCGCCGCGGATTGGCGTACTCCAAACGAATAGCTTGGAATTCGTCTTTCATAATCCCCATCAATTTTTCACGGCTGGAAAGAATAGAAAGATATTCCTCAATCTCATGTCCGATGGCACGCAACTCATCATGAATTTTATCACGTTCCAAGCCTGTCAAACGCTGCAATTTCAAATCAAGTATGGCTTTGGCTTGCGCTTCGGATAATCTGTATGTTCCGTCAACCACATCTCTTCCCGGTTCGGCAATCAGTTTGACGAGCGGCTCTACATCTCCTGCCGGCCAAGCTTTAGCAAGCAACGCATCTTTAGCATCATTCGGATTTGCCGCAGTGCGGATCAGTTCAATCACCGGATCAAGGTTTTCAACGGCAATCGCAAGACCAACCAAAATATGCGCTCTGTCGCGTGCCTTATTTAATTTATAAACGGTGCGGCGACGGATAACTTCTTCTCTAAAGTTCACAAACGCGGCAATGATGTCTTTTAAGTTCATCATCATCGGACGACCATTGTTAATCGCCAACATATTCATACCAAAGCTCGTTTGCAACTGGGTATATTTATAGAGTTGGTTCAAGACAACATCAGCCTGAAATTCTTTCTTAACCTCAATCACCACGCGCACGCCCTGACGGTCTGACTCATCACGGATATCAGAAATTCCCTCAATACGTTTTTCTTTTACGAGTTCGGCAATCTTTTGCACCAGCATCGCTTTATTAACCTGATACGGTATCTCATGCACGATAATCGCTTCTTTATCTTTTCTGATTTCTTCAATGGTGCATTTTGCGCGCATCATCACTGAACCGCGTCCGGTCAAGTATGCCTGCTTTGCCCCGCCATAGCCCAAAATCAAACCGCCGGTCGGGAAATCAGGCCCCGGAACAATGCGGATTAAATCTTCAATACTGATATCCGGATTATCCACGTATGCCGTGCAAGCGTCTAACACTTCACCCAAATTATGCGGCGCAATATTGGTTGCCATACCAACCGCAATACCGTTTGTGCCGTTAACAAGTAAGTTCGGAAAACGTGCCGGCAAAACGGTCGGCTCTTGCAAAGACTCATCATAGTTCGGCATAAAGTCAACCGTATCGCACTCAATATCTTCAATAAGCGCATGTGCAACCTTTGCCAAACGAGCTTCTGTATAACGCATGGCCGCCGCTGAGTCACCGTCCATAGAACCAAAGTTACCTTGTCCGTCAATCAACGGCAAGCGCATGGAGAACGGTTGCGCCATACGAACCATTGCCTCATAAACCGAGCTATCACCGTGCGGGTGATATTTACCCATAACCTCACCGACAATACGTGCCGATTTCTTAAACGGTTTGTTATAGTCATAGCCGTTTTCATAGGCGGCATAAATGATACGCCGATGCACCGGCTTCAAACCGTCACGCACATCCGGAAGCGCACGCGATACGATAACGCTCATCGCATAGTCCAAATACGAGCGACGCATTTCCTCAACAATCATCGTCGGGGCAATATTTTCTTTGGCGAGTTGCACGGCGGCATTACCGGCATCAACACTCACTTCAACAGCGTCATCATTGGCGCCGTTTAAATTCTCTTCATCAGACATCAGTTTTTCCTTATAATTTGACTTAAATCAAGAAAAGTGCAGATACTTGCCTCGTTTTCACCTTAACGCTTTTCTCCCCCTTGACGGGGGAGATGTCGGTGAAACCGACAGAGAGGGTGAGACAAAACATCTCTCTTATTCTGACGTCATTGCGAGGCGTGAAACGCCGTGGCAATCCCTCAACAAATAAAACTTTCCTATAATTAAGCCTATAATTTTATCACAGACTGATAAGAGTATAGTTGAACTGACTAAAAATAAAACGCCGATTTTAAACTTATCCCCATTAAAGGCGATTTTTTTGCCTCTGAGCGCATATTTAAAAATTTTCAAGGGGAGTGTTTGAATTAAAACGGATTAATTTTACCCGCCATTAATTCTAAAATGTTAACGCTCAGATAAGTATAAGCCTAGCCCCAACAGCATAAGCAAAAGATATACAACAACAAAAATCCCCGCGTATAAAACCGCATACATCAGATACTTATTCGGAAACCGCTTTTGCATTTTTGCGGTATATATATGGGGAAAAGAAAAATAAATACCAAGATATACCAATAAAAAGAAACCGGCAAAAACGGCTAAATCATCTACCCCTGTGATTTTTGCCATTAATGCACCTAAGAAATACGGAACAACATTCAGTCCCAAAAGAAAGAAAAAAGCCTTTTTAACTCTATGCATGCTAACACCTTTCATAGAACTACTTTAGAAAAATAAAGAAAAAGAAGCAACAAAAAATTGTTGCTTCTACTATTTTATTTTTTAGATTTCCACGGATGATTATAATTATACCTTATTCTCTTACCAACATTTTCACAAAAGCCAGATTGGTCATAGGGCATAGCTTTATAACACCTCACGGTTTCATCTTCGCCAACATTTAAAGGTTGAGCTCCCATACCTATTCTATCATTAAGATAATCAAGAGTATCAATTGTATTTTCTAAAATTTTACTTCCTACTTTTCTAGCAACAAATTTAGCTCCCTTTGTAACTAACTTATTAACCATTTTCATTCTCCTTAAACAATGTAATTAAACCTTTAGTTCAAGTCGCTATATTCATATAGGAATTGTAATATATGAAAATCAATACACAAAACAAAAAATTATTAAAAAATCGTTATTAATAACACCCTATAGATTTTCATCGAGTTTGTTGCGTAACATTCTTCTCAGGTGCAGTGATACCTAAACTGCTTTCGGTTTTGGTAATCGTTTTATCCAAAAACTTAATAAGCCGCTCTTCCATTATTTTTCGCTTATTTTCATCAAGTTCAAACGGTTTTCCTGCTGTCTTTGCCGCCATAAACAGCGTGTGCATTCCCTTAAAGTCTATATATGGAAATCTTTTATTTGCTTCTGTTAAAGAATTAAGCACGCCGGTTTTACCGGTTTGTTTTGCAATGGCAAAATACTGCCCCAGTTTATGTATCCGTTGCAACAACGGCGATTTATTGAGCACACTGGCATCGGCAATGCCCATAATTTGCGCCGCCATTTCCTTATGATATTCCGAAGCCGGATAACTACCATTGACAATTTGAAACGGATCAACAACTTTATTACTTTTATCTGTTTCAGCCAACATCATCGCATATTGGAATATCGGCATTTCTGAAAAGATTGTATCACCGCTTAAATCAATCGCATGAAAAAGTTCGTGGTAAAGCGGACGCTCATTATTATTTCCCCACATATCTTTGTATTTTTCCTGAAATTTATGTTTGGCACGATAATCATCCAGAGCATAACAAGGTATAACAATTATCGGATACCCGATATTTTTGCCATTTTCCTGTGTTTGATAAGCCGTAACATACCCACCATAAGAACCTTCTCCTCCATTTGTCTTAATCTTTTCTTCACCGCCTTCAAACACCACTGCTCCGCGATTTTGAGTAAAATAGCGATAAGTCGCCGCCAAGCTCTCATTTTCTTTAAGTCGTTTATAATCATCTTCAAACACATTTAAGGCATGAAAATATTTTTCACCGTAATCTTCAGGAAAATCTATTTTATCTATCGCTTGCGATAAAAGCGTTTCAGAGCTATCCGGTCTGAGACCTCTTAATACACAATAATCTTCCTTATCGTATTCGTTCTTAAAATTCCTTAACCTGATTTCCGGATATTCCTCATGCGCCGAGCCGATAACATAAAGCCCATTTTCTTTACTTTTTCCTAAATAAAGTGCATCAGATACCGGCGTTCCTTTATCAAACTGATCACAATTTGCCTCAGACCTATCCTGATACGGCTTGATAATCTGATGTGCCTGTTCTTTGGTAGATTCTTTTTTGATAGTCAACACTTGGTCTTTAATAAAATTATACAGTGCTATTTTATTCTTTTCACCTTGAGTCCGCCTATCGGTTAAATCTGTCATTTGTGAAACATCATGACCGCGAAAAGCCTCTAAATCCCTTTTACTTTCAGGGGGCATATATTGACTTGCATAGCTAAAATCTGCCGCCAGCTTACCGTTAGTATTGCGCTTCATAAACAACGCTTCTTTGAGTTCAGGATTTTTATCCACCCCGTAGGTCTTCATAATTTCTCTTAAAAATCGCACGGCACCGGCATCTTTGGTATCGTTCGCATACATCAGCGTATGCAATACCCCGCCGCCGTTACGCATATCACGGTATTCCAACAAATCTTGAGCTGTCGGCAGAGCCTTTTTTAACCACTCAATATTATGCGCTGCACAAGCCACGGATACAAGGCTAGTTAGCGTAACTTTTTTATCATAACTCAAATCTTTCCACGCCATTTAAAACCTCCTTAACCGATACAGAGATTATACCGCATATTCAGCTTGATGTCAATCTTCACTTTCAATCACCTGAACCGAGATTGTGCCGTCTGCTTGTGGCGTTATAACATACGATTTACCACCCTGTAATCCGAAATTTTCAATGACATTATTAATGTCCATCTCCTCAGCGTCATTATTATAATGCGTGGCATTATACCCTCTTTCAGCCGCACGCATTTCGGCTTTTTCCTGCATTTTTTGAATCATTCTGTCACGCAAACTTTCCCCACTAGTGCGGTAGCTCATAATAAGCGAAAGAGTTACAAACCAACTGATTAAAACTATCCCTGCCGTATAAATAACTCCGGCTAAAGTCTCACTCCAATCAATATGCTCCTGCTCTTCGGTATAATGGATTCCGAACAATGCCACATAAATACCCGCTCCCATAACCAATAAACCGTATGTTTTAGGTAGAAAGAACACCTCAAACACATCTTCTTCATAATTAAGCGTTAATAAGGTCAGGATTCCGCCTGTCCAAACCAACGGATTAAAAAACACGCCCCTAAACACCGATATTTTATCACCAAGCATACGAACATATCCTTTCAATAAGCAATGAAGAAATGATACCTTAAAGAGAGTAAAAAAACTCTTTACAATCAGCAATGAATTGCTAAAATAAAACCATATTAACAGCGTTGGAGAAGCCCCATGTTTTATCCGGACAAGAATTTTATAGACAGCCTTTCGGCAGGCGAAAGGTTTATCTTTGTTAAAGTGATATGCGGCTTGGTTGCCATTGACAGACAGGTTACACGCGAAGAACTTTTATACTTAAAAGAACTCGCCTTAAAATATGACATCAGCGCCGAAAGCCTTTCCACCATGATAAAAACCGCTGATAAAGAATCTCTGTTAAAGCAGGCACGTATGATAACCGAGCGCCCCAAAGCCCTGATGCTGATAAAGGATTTGTGCATGGTAGCAAATACCGATGCGGATTTGGCCGATTGTGAAATTGATTACATTTTAGACATTGCCGAAGCGATGAACATAGAGCCGACCATGGTTAAAGACATCAACGCCATCGTAAATGAATATCTTGCCCTTTCCCAACGCGCCAGAGACCTCTTGGAACAAGAACATTGGATGTAAAATCATGTCTGAAAGAATAGCCAAATTTCTTGCCCGTTCGGGCGTTTGTTCGCGTCGCGAAGCAGAAAATTTTATCTTAGAGGGACGCATTACCGTTAACGGGGAAACTATTGAAACGCCGGCTTTTTTGGTTGATGGTAGCGAAACGATATTATTTGACGGCGAAAAGATTGCCCAAAAAGATAAAACACGCCTGTGGCTTTATCACAAACCGACAGGACTTGTAACCACACATAAAGATGACAAAGACCGCAACACGGTTTTTGCCAACCTGCCCCATGGCTTGCCGCGGGTTATTTCAGTTGGTAGATTAGACCTCAATTCCGAAGGGCTTTTGTTGTTAACCAATGACGGTGCGTTATCCCGTGCATTGGAATTACCGAGCAATAATTGGAGCCGCAGATACAAAGTCAAAGTTCACGGTTTTTTAGATGAAAAGAAATTAAAATCATTGGAAAAAGGCGTTGAGATAGAGGGAGTGACTTATGCGCCATGCAAAATCACCATTGATTCCAAACAAACCTCTAATGCATGGCTGACCATTTCTTTAACCGAGGGTAAAAACCGAGAGATAAGAAAGTTAATGGCATCAATCGGCTTAACCGTCGCACGGTTAATTCGTCTTTCTTACGGCCCGTTTCAATTAGGTTCGCTTAAGGCCGGTGAGGTTAAAGAAGTGCCGCAAAAGGTATTAAGAGAACAACTCGGCAAGGTATATGAAATATGCGAATAATCTCCGGTATTAAGCGTGGCAAAGTTTTATTTACCCCAAAAGATGAACGTATCCGCCCGACCACGGACAGAGCAAGAGAGGCTTTATTCAGCATTATCCAATCAAAAGTTGGCGATACATTTCAAGAGATATCTGTTTTAGATATTTTCTCAGGAACCGGTGCATTTGGCTTAGAGGCGGCGTCACGTGGCGCCAAGAG
>CACWQT010000007.1 GCA_902763185.1 uncultured Rhodospirillales bacterium
TTATAGTTAGGATGTTAAGGTATATTGTATGTTTATAGATGTGTCAATTTTTAATAGCTAGTCCGCAAGGTTTGGCTCTTTTTTGACAGTTCTGAGCATACTTCATATTCCTTGACAGGGACATAAGAGTTTTCTCTAGTCCCTTTAAGTTGAATAACTTTTAATATCATAAAATATGAAGAGAAATCTCAAGCGAATCATGACAATCGTGCTGGTTAGTGCGTGCGTTATGTCAGCTAATGCTCAAGCTGAAAACCCTGTTAAGGGAGAGCAGAAGTCCGCCGTGTTAAAAATTACCCGTAGCGCAAAGCAGGTGACAATGGTGACCTCCAAGGACACCGTAACCGCCGTCCGCACCCGCGTGTGCGACGTGTCTGACAGCGTCAAGCTGGCTCGCTACGAGGCAAAGCGCCGCGGCGAGACCCCCGAGACCGTCTATTTTGACGGTCACAATAAGGACATCACTGGGCGCAAGCTCAGCCGTCCTTTCATTGAACTCGGGTTCGGCGGAACCTACCTATTCGACAACTCCGAGATTCGTCCGGAGTTGGTTCTGAATGCCGGCTGGGAGTCACGTTACTTCCTGTTGATGGCAACCGGCTATATGAGCTGGAAGTCATTTAACAGCTCAGATGCCCTCACCGAGCACGGTCTGACCGAGGGTGCAGAGGCATCCGGTCGTTACAACAGCTTTGGAGCCCTCCTCGGCGGAGGTCCGAAGGTTTGGTCAAGCGCAGACTTCAACACCTATCTCGCCCTCATTGGGCAGATTGGTTACGGTTATTGCAAGACCGACGGCGACAGCGAGGCCATTCGCTTCTCGTCGTCGTTCTATGGCCTCAAATGGCGCGGTCTGCTCCGCTTCCACTATGGTTTTAATAACCATTGGGGGCTGTCGGTGGACGCTGGCGTGACAAACACCGTTAGAAACCACCACGACTCCGATCAGGACAAGGGGGGGGTGACCGCAGAGGCTACTGTAACCTTAGGTTACTCCTTCTAGCCACAGCGGTGGACTAGCGAAAAAATTAGGCAGAGAGAAAGGGGACATTGTCCGTCCCTTCTCCCTGCCTTTTTTGTTTTTAAATGCTATTCCTTCGAACGCCACGTTTTTACCGTCATCCCTCCGAACGGAGTGAGGATAAGGGATCTTCCGATTAATTTGAAGACCCCTAATTTCGCTCCTTTCAGTCGCTCAAGGGGTGACGGTTCTTGTCCTTTCCCCCTTGAGGGGGGGGAGGAGACTTTAGGATTGCCACGTGCCGTTGGCGCTCTGAATGATGCCGGAAAAGGCAAAACATAAAAAAAGAGAGGCTCGTTAAAGCCCCTCTCGTTTAAGCTAGTAATCTTGAGATTACAAGTATTTCCATGCAATTGTTGCTAAGTTGTTTACGCCACAAGCCGTATTTGTTTCATTAATGTTGTAAGGAATTGCATTATTTCCACTATCATCACCTGCTGGCGTGTGAACATCATCATCTGCCGCTGCACCTACATAGAATTCATCAAGTGTACCTATTGCAGTTGCTATAGCAGGACTTGTGGTACCATTATCAGCAGTCATACCGATTAAGCCGGAGTCAGAATCTGAACCCCAGTCAGTGGTAACGATTGATACACATGCGGTTGAAGGAATGTTATCTACTGCAATGATATATCCTTTTTCACCAGTGTCAGCGTCTTCTTCGTTAGCCTTTGATGCTATTAACTGGAGGGTGCCACCGAAAGCGTTGTTTACTTTTGATTCACCAGTAACATACATTTCTGACGGAATTAAGTTAACGTTACGAGCCAAAGTGGTTGTTAAACCATGATAGTTCGGCTGTGTTGCATACAATGTTCTTACGTTGGTGGTAACCATGTTGATTTGGTCAATTAATTTGTTGGTCTTAAATTTACCCATAGCTTTAGAGTAACCTGCGATACCGCCGACAGACAGAACGCCGACAATCGCCAAAACGCCCAACATTTCAATCATTGAACGACCTTGCTCATTATTTCTCATATCAAAATCTCCTAAAATAAAGATGTTTTACACTTGTTACTTTAGCAGATTTTTGACTTTTTCGCAATTCTGCTTTTAGTCATAGCCTCTTACTAAAGTTATAGTCTTTTGCCTCAGGTTAAATATGACTTTAACCTTAAACTAGGGTTAGGCTAACAAATATTAGTTAAATTATGGTTAAAGGTTTTAAGGGTAAATTTTTGTGATATAGCTTGCGGATGGATGTCCAAATATGTCATCCCTTCGAACGAAGTTTTTTAAACGTCATCCCTCCGAGCGACCGGTGGGAGTGAGGATAAGGGATCTTCCGATTAATTTGAAGACCCCTAATTTCGCTCCTTTCAGTCGCTCAAGGGGTGACGGGTTATTGTGGACTTGCGCCGATTGAGCGATGACGAGTAATATCGTTCCTCGCTTAAAGAGGGTGCGGCTATGGTAAAACAAAAAAGACGCCGTAATCAGGCGTCTTAAAGGTGGGCTGGTTGTGATTTAGTTGTTGGTAGAGCTTTGTTGCATGGTTACATCTTCTTCAATGGCAACAGCTTCCGGAGAATCGCTGTCTATCGGAGCGACTTCAACTCCGGGGTCTTCAGGTAACGGTTGCATATCGCCATTGGCAGGTGAGGCATTTACGGTATATGACTCGATAATCATAACGCCGCTACTGTCGTCTGGATTTTGGTTGGGATTATTTTGATTACCGGTGTTGCCGGCAGATGCGTGTCCGGCAATCAATAGGGCAAACGCACCTACAGATAATATACTTAAAAAAATTCTATTCATATTTTACCTCCTGTTTTGATAATGACGTGAGTGATGTAATCGCTGTTTTTGTTTTTTCAATAAGGTAAGCAAAATAAAACCCCGCCTTAAAAAAGACGGGGCTGATTTAAGATAATATTTTCACCCTCTCTGACGGCTCCGCCGCCATCTCCCCCGTCAAGGGGGAGAAGATAGGTGGCGGATATTATTCTTTGTTCTTTAAAGCTTCACCTAAAGCTTCACCCAAAGAAGAACCGGCAGAGCCGTTGGCAGAATATTCTTCAATAGCTTTCTTTTCTTCTTCTAATTCATAAGCTTTAACAGAAACGCCTAATTTAGCGTTCTTACGATCAACAGAAGTCAACTTGGCTTCTAATACATCGCCTTCTTTATAGCTTAAGGGGTCATTGTTTTCTTTAGATAAATCAGCCTTTTTGATGGTAGCAGCAATGCCTTGAATCTTTACTTGAACAGATTTTTCATCTGAACCGGTAACAACAGCCTTAACAATATCACCCTTCTTTAAGGATTGTAAGGTCATGGCAATGTTGTTTTCAGACATTTGCTTAATACCTAAGCTGATGCGCTCTTTTTCTACATCAAAATCAATAATTTTGGCTTGAATGGTTTGACCTTTGGTGTATTCCTTAACAGCTTCTTCTCCGGGTTGTTCCCAAGAAATGTCTGATAAGTGAATCATACCGTCAATTTCATCAGATAAACCGATGAACAAACCAAATTCAGTGATGTTCTTGATTTTGCCCTCAATGATTGAATCAATCGGGTGTTCTTCAATATAAGCGGCCCACGGATTTGGTGTGCATTGTTTAATGCCTAAGCTGATACGACGCTTGTCGGCATCAACTTCTAAGACCTTAACATCAACTTCTTCAGAGGTTGAAACAATCTTTCCGGGGTGAACATTTTTACGTGTCCAGCTCATTTCTGATACGTGAACAAGACCTTCAATGCCATCTTCTAACTCAATAAATGCACCGTAATCGGTGATGTTGGTAACTTTACCTTTGTAAATTTCACCAACTTTGTATTTATCAGCAACAGCTTGCCATGGGTCATTTTCTAATTGTTTCATACCAAGGCTGATGCGTTGAGTATCTTCATTGAACTTAATGATTTGAACTTTAACCGTCTGACCTAAAGATAATACTTCGGCCGGGTGGTTGATTCTCTTCCAAGAAATGTCGGTAACGTGCAATAAACCGTCTACACCGCCTAAGTCAATAAATGCACCGTATTCGGTTAAGTTCTTAACGATACCTTCAAGAACGGCACCTTCTTTGATGGTGTCAATCAACTCAGCGCGAGCGGCAGAACGTGTTTCTTCTAATACAACACGACGAGATACAACAATGTTACCGCGAACCTTGTCCATCTTTAAGATTTGGAACGGTTGAGAAATACCCATTAAAGGCGAAATGTCTTTAATCGGGCGAATGTCGATTTGTGAACCAGGCAAGAAAGCGATTGCACCGTTCAAATCAACGGTAAAGCCGCCTTTAACACGACCAAAGATAACGCCGTTAACGCGTTCGTTGTTGTTCATCATCTTTTCAAGATCTTGCCATACTTCTTCACGACGAGCTTTTTCACGTGATAATACAATGTTGCCGTCTTTGTCTTCGTATCTGTCAACTAAAACTTCTACAACGTCGCCAACTTTTAATTCGTCATTTTTACCAAATTCACGAAGCGGAATACGGCCTTCTGATTTAAGACCAACATCAACGGTTGCATAGTCGTTTGCGATACGGATAACTTTACCTTTCATAACTGTGCCGACAATGCCTTTGTCGCCGAATTGTTCATTTAACAATTCTTCAAAATTTTCAGTCATTTCAGGGATTTTAATTTCTGCAGTATTTGCCATTATATTTATATTTTCAAAAAATGCCAGACCTCAATAGGTGAGCGGACTTGCGCGAGTTAAAAACAAGGTTCTTTTGCCGCGCCGCAAAAAGAATTGTGTGATTCATAAGGGGGAAATTGAGAAAAGTCAAGAAAAAAGTGAGCGAAACGCTTTTTAACTAAACCTTATGCGGCAACATCCTATAAATAAAATCACTTACGCAGTTTGGCAAAATACTGATAAACCAAGAAGCTAGTCGCATGGGGACTGGAAAGGCAATTAAGCCGACATTTTTTTCAATGCGTTTGGCAATCAATTCTGCTGCAGGTTCGGCTTCCATAAAAAACGGCATCGGACAAGTATTTTTATCTGTGATTCTAGAGCGAACGAATCCGGGACAAATGGTATTTACTTGAATATTATAGGGGAGAAGACTTCCACGGAGAGCCTCTCCATAGGCTTTAACACAGGCTTTGGTGGCGCTGTATGACGGGCAAGCAACCAAGCCGTGATAACCGGCAATGGAAGAAGTTATGGCAATGATTTTATTTGTGTCCGTGCGTTTTTTATATATCTCTATAGCCGGTGTTATAGTGTTTAAGACACCCATAATATTAGTATTAAATGTGTTATAAATATTTTCAGGTGTTTCTTCGGTGGTAGATACGCCGGCATTAGCAAATATAAGATTTAACGGGGCTGTTTTTTCAGCTTCCGATATCCATTGTTCCATGGCAGATTTGTCGGTTGTGTTAATTATTTTTGTTCTGATGTGGGCATGTCCGGCTTTTTGACAAGATTTTGCCACGGCATTTAAGCGTTGTTTATTTCTGCCGCAAATAAAGAGATTTTCGGTTTCTTTTTGTTTGGCGTAATAAACTGCTAAAGCCTCGCCTATACCTGATGATGCGCCGGTAATTAAGATGTTTTTGATAATCATTTATAAAAATCCTTGAAATATAGCTTTGTTTGTGTATCTTTATGTGTATTAAATCATGTTTTTTTAATACGCAACTGTTTTGAGGTGAAATATGGCGCATTTAAATCGTTACAGAAAAGGCACAATGTTTATTTTTTCGGGACCAAGCGGTTGCGGTAAAAGCTCCATTATTAAAAGGGTGTTGGCAGAAGTGGATAATATCAATCTTTCGGTTTCAGTTACAACGCGCGCCATGCGTGAAGGAGAACAGGAAGGGGTTGATTATTATTTTATCGATGAGGCTAAGTTTAAGGAATTGGTTAGAAAAGAGGCTCTTTATGAATATGTGGACTCGGATTTCGGACCTAAATACGGCACGCCTAAGGAGGCGGTTAATAAGTGGCTGGATGAAGGAAAAGATGTTATTTTAGATTTGGATTATCCGGGGGTTTTACAATTAAAGGCTTGTGCGGCAGACAGAATCAAAACAATTTCTATATTACCACCATCCCTTAAAATTTTGCGTGAAAGATTGATTAATAGAAAAACTGATTCGATGGAAACAATAGAGCGTCGGATGTCTATGGCAGAAAAGCGTGTAAAAGAAAGCACTTTTTATGATTATATCGTTGTAAATGATGATTTAGATACAGCTGTTAGTGAGGTAAAAAGTATTATTTTAGCGGCACGAGTTGAAACAAAGAATCAGTATCAATGGGATGAATTTGTTAAAAAAATAGTGGAAGATTAAGCAATGCAAAAAATTTATAATTCTATTACAGAAATGGTTGGTAATACGCCATTGTTGCGTTTAGGGAATCTTGCCACGAAATATAAATTAAATGCGGAAATTCTGGCTAAATGCGAAATGTATAATCCGATATTTTCGGTTAAAGACAGAGTTGCTTTGGCGATGATTGAGAAAGCTGAAAAAGAAGGGGTTAGCAAAGATACGGTATTTGTTGAGGCAACATCAGGTAATACGGGAATCGGGTTGGCCGGTATATGTGCTTCAAGAGGATATAAGCTTATTATTGTTATGCCGGAAAATATGTCAGAAGAGCGGATTAAGCTTATCCGTCATTTTGGAGCGGAAGTGATTTTAACTCCCAAAGAAGACGGTATGCAAGGTGCTATAAATAAAGCCACTCTGTTAAAAGAACGAAATCCGAATGTGGTTATATTAAACCAATTTCAGAATGAAGCGAATCCAAATGCACATCGAATGGGAACCGCTATGGAAATATTAGAAGATACCGGTGGTCTTTTTGATGCAATTGTAGCGGGGGTTGGAACTTCCGGAACAATTACAGGTATTGCTTCGGTTTTAAGGTCATACAATGAGGATTTGTATGTGGCGGCTGTAGAGCCTTGTGGAAGTGCTGTTTTAAGCGGAGAAACTAAAGGTGCACATAAAATACAAGGAATTGGAGCAGGTTTTGTGCCTCCTTTATATGATAAGAACTTGGTAAATGAAGTTATAAAAATAACAGATACAGAGGCCATTGAAATGGCAAAGACGGTTGCTAAAACCGAAGGCTTAGAAATAGGCATATCTGCCGGTGCGGCAGTTTGCGGTGCGGTAGCGTTGGCCAAGAAAAAAGAGTTTATAAATAAAAAAATAGTAGTTATATTACCGGATAATGCCGAAAGGTATCTGTCAACAGGCTGTTTTTGAGGTGATTGAAAGATGATGAAACCAAATTCTATTTTAGGCTCATATCTGTTTAAACAGGCAATCTTAAACTTTTTGTTTGTTTTAGCGGTTATTTCGGCCGTCATTATGGTTTTTGATATGATAGATATTTTGCGTCGCGTATCGGGGCGACATGAAGTCGGTTTAGATTTTTTAATTCAATATGTGGTGGCAAAATTGCCGGAGACGGTTGATAAGGTTATTCCTTTTATTGTTATGATTTCAACAATGATTACTTTTTGGCGGTTAAGCAAGGCTAATGAATTTGTTATTATTCGCGCGGCTGGCGTTTCTATATGGGGTGTATTAATGCCGGTTTTATTAGCTGTTTTGTTTATAGGATCTTTTTGGGTGGCTCTTGTTAATCCGATTTCAGCGAAGATGCATGAAGTAAAAGAAACTCTTTCTTATAGACTTTCTACCAATAATCCTCATGCGTTTCTTTTTTCAAACAAAGGTCTCTGGATAAGAGAGGCAGAGGATAATGGGAATATCGCCATAATTAATGCTTCAGGACTGAATTTACAAAACGGCGTATTATGGCTTAATGATGTGAGTATTATTGAAGTTGATGAGAGGACGCAAGTTAAAAAACATATAGAAGCTTTTGTGGCAACGCTTGAAGAAGTTGAAAATGATTCGAAGGATGCCAAGAAAGGCTTATTAAATCTAAAAGATGTTCATATTTATCAGTCAGGAAAGCAGGCAGAAATTCTTAATAGCTTAAATTATCCGACAAATATAAATATACAGAGGATAAAAGATAATTTTGTTGATCCGGAAGCAATTTCATTTTGGAATTTACCGGATACAATTGAATTTTATGAGAATTCCGGTTTTTCTATTGTTCGTTACAAAATGCGCTATTTGAGTTTAATAGCTTTACCGTTTTTGTTGATGGCTATGGTTTTAGTAGCAGGTCTTTTCTCTCTTAAAGCAAGCCAGCGTCAGGGTGGTGTGCTGATAATGATTGTTTTAGGTATTGCTACGGGATTTACGGTTTATTTTACTTCACAAATTATTTCAACGTTTGGGTTTAACTCATATATACCTGTATGGTTTGCCGTCTGGGCGCCGGCAATTGTGATTGCGTCTATCAGTATTTCAGTATATCTCCAAAGAGAGGAATAATTAAAAGGTAAAATTTTGGTGTCAAATCGTGAATGGAAGCCTTATGGCAAAATTCATTTACTATCTTGTAAACTAAAATTTTTGCCAAAGAACATTCATTTCTATCCACGCAAAATTTTCAGTTAAAAGCTTGTTGAAGGTTAGATGAATTTCTCCACTTTTAAGAGTGCAAAGAAAAGTGTTTTATTTTTATTTCATTAAATTTGTTATTTCTTCAGGGATTTTAGTCGGACGCATGGTGGCTAAACTCAAAAATACAAGGGTGATTTCGATTTCTGCCAATACAGTATCGCCGCGATAAAGTTTTTGTTCCATTTTTGCAGAAACGCCTTTTAATTCAGTCACTTTGCAGGTAATGTTTAAGGCATCATCAAGTTTTGCCGGTGATTTATAGTTGATATGCAATTCTCGGACGACAAAGCCAATGCCTTGTTCTTTGAGCATTGTTTGTTGGTCTATACCTAAATGGCGTAGATATTCGGTGCGAGCGCGCTCGGCAAATTTTAAGTAATTGGCATAATAAACAATCCCACCGGCATCTGTATCTTCATAATAGATACGGACAGGGAAAGAAAAGGTTTTATCTTCAAATAGTTTGCCTTTAATTGTATCTGTTTCATATGCCATGGTTAAATTCCTAAATCATCCATAAAACTAAATTGACTGTTATCGGTTTTGAATTTTTTAAATCCCAGATACCTACAACCTTGTTCTGATAAAACTCTGCCGCGCGGTGTGCGTTGTAAAAAGCCGAGTTTTAACAAATATGGTTCTATCACTTCTTCTATCGTGTCGCGTTCTTCTGAAAGTGCTGCAGCAAGTGTATCTGCACCGACAGGTCCTCCGCCATAATTCTTGGCAATGCAATTTAAGTAACGACGGTCAAATTCATCTAAGCCGTAATCATCTACATCAAGGAGCTTTAAGGCCTTGTCTGCAATAACCGAATCGATTTCTTTATTTCCGGCAACGGCACTAAAATCACGCACGCGTTTTAGTAAGCGTCCGGCAATACGGGGAGTGCCGCGTGAGCGCTTGGCTATTTCCATGGCACCGTCGTTTGATATGGGCATATTTAAAATATGTGCACCACGCAAAACAATTTTTTGCAAATCTTCGTGGTTATAGAAATCCATTCTTAAGGGAATACCAAATCTCTCACGAAGAGGGGTAGAAACCAAGCCTGAACGGGTTGTTGCTCCAACTAAAGTAAATGGTTGTAAATCTATTTTGACCGATCGCGCAGAGGGGCCTTCACCGATGATAATATCTAACTGAAAATCTTCCATGGCGGAATATAAAACCTCTTCTATGGCCGGGTTGAGGCGGTGGATTTCATCAATAAATAAAACATCGCGTGCTTCTAAGTTGGTTAAAATTGCTGCCAAATCACCGGATTTTGTTATCATTGGGGCTGAAGTTGCTTTAAATCCGACACCTAATTCTTTAGAGATAATGTTAGACAGAGTGGTTTTACCTAATCCGGGCGGACCATAAAGTAAAACATGATCAAGCACTTCACCGCGGCTTTTTGCCGATTCAATAAATACTTTTAAGTTTTGACAGACTTTATCTTGTCCGACAAATTCATCTAAAGTTGTAGGGCGTAGGCTCACTGCCATTGCAGATGCTTCGTCTGCTGATATTTTATCGGCGCTTAATATTCTTTCTTTTTCATCAAGCATAAAAGCGTTCTCCTATTGATTAAATTCTTTTAAGGCTAAACGAATGAGTGTGCCCAGGTCTGCATCGGGATTTTTTAAGCAAACTTCTGATGCTATGCGGTAGGCTTCTATTTTCTGGTAGCCGAGGTTGGTTAAAGCAGATGTTACATCTTCGGTTTTGGTATAAGTTTGGTCGGTTTCCGGCTCAGGTGTGGATTTGGCAGATGATTTTGTTTCTTTAGGATCGTCAGTTTCATCCATATTGGTATTGAGCTCTTTTCCGTTCATATATTCTACAGGAATAGTAACAATTTTATCTTTTAATTCTGTTACCAAACGAGCAGCAAGTTTGGGGCCAACACCGGCGGCACGCAAAAATGATGACTTATCTTGAGCAGCAACGGCTTGCGAAAGTTGTGCAGGCGATAGCACGCTTAAGATATTTAGGCAAACTTTACCGCCGACGCCTTGGATTTTGGTTAGGGTGTTAAACCACTCCTTTTCCCAAGGAGATTGAAAACCAAATAGGGTAATGCTATCTTCTTTAATAACTGTTTCTATCAATAATGCGGCGTAATCTCCTTGTTTTAATTTAGAAAGAGAGCGAGAAGACATATTTACAAGGTATCCGACGCCATTGACGTCTATAATACAGCAATCTTCACCGATATTATCTATTACGCCTTTTAGTTTTGCTATCATGTTTATTTCCTCTTTTTATAGCGTTAGTTTAGGGGGATTAAAACTTTGCTTCAAGAGTTTTTTTGAGGATACCCCTTTTTTTTGATAGATTGAAGGTTATATGTGGGGGGTATTTGATATAACCAAGAGGTGAAATATGAAAAAAATATGTGGTAGTTTGTTGATGATTAGTTGCTTATGTAATTCTTGCGGATGTAATGCAATGGCTACGGAGATTAGTTTAGCCAAAGAGTATCAGAGTTATAAGAATTATCTCAATAAGCAGTATGGTCTTGACTATAGTATTGACATGTCGGTTTTAGAACAAAGGACAGCACCAAGCGGTAAAAGTAATGCTGTGCAAGCGTATATTTATCCGTCGTTTACTTGGCAAACTTTTGATAATCAATACGGAACAGGAACGTTAAATTTTGCATATACAATTATTCGTTACGGTAATCATAATGCCGGAGATTTGGCAAATAATTCCGGTTTTGTGACACCAATAAATGATTATTCTGATAAGGAAAATGAGTTTAATGAGTTGTATTATACTTATCAATTAGGCGGAGATTGGAATTGGTTGACGCTGGGTATCGGTCAATTTCCGATTTATAATTTTGACGGCACGCAATATGATGCTAATCAGCAGGTTAATTTCTTAAATGAAGCTTTAGCACAAAACGCTTCGCAAACTTATACGCAATCAGGACTTGGTATGTATGCTCAAATTACACCAAATGAAGAGTGGAGCTTTGCATTTGGCGGACAGGACGGCACAAATATTGATGCTCAAAGCATTCGAGTGAACAATTTAAGTGAAGAGCATTATACAACATTCGGATATGTGGCTTATACACCAACAATCAAAGGTGTCGGACAATCAGAGATATCAATTTTGGTATATAATCAGCCAAATGTTAAAGAGCAACCTGAAACAACAAATGGTTGGTCACTCAACCTTTCGCAAAACATCGGTGAAAAATTAGCACTTTTTGCACGTGTTAATGAAACAAGCGGAAGTGTTGCAGATATCAGGCAATCTTGGGTGTTGGGGGGTGTATATAATAATCCGCTTAACAGAAACAGTTTAGATCAAATCGGGTTAGCTTATGCTTATAATAAACTTGATGAAAAAGCGATAGGTACTCCCTTAGAACATAAAGCTGAGCAAATAGTTGAAGCTTATTGGGCGTGGGGAATTGGTAATATGCTGACCATAACGCCTGATGTGCAGTTATACATCAATCCGGCACTTAACCAAAAGTCTGATTACGGTTTTGCCACCAGTCTCCGAGCGACGGTGTTTTTCTGATAAAACAAAGTTTAAATACATTGTTTTGTGACATAACTCTTTGCTTTATGTGAGGAGTTATATTTTTTTAAATACATTGTTTAAAAACAACATATAAAAAATATACATTACAAATTTAACATTTTCGTTGTGCATTAGTCGGTTTTCTTGCTTTTTATCTTAAAAGAAATGCGCATAATTAGGTCAACTGATTTTATTTAAGGAAAAGATAATGCGCAAATTCTTGTTTATTTTAATGATTCTTTGTATTTCTGCTTGCCAATCAAAGCAGGTTATTGTGCCGGCGGTGGTGCATAATGTTAACACAACGCAAGAGGTGGTGGTTGAAAAAGCTCATTTACCAATTATCGGGGAGGTAGAACCGATTTATTTCTTACCAATGAAATCGCCGTTTTATGCGAGAATTGATACAGGGGCCACGATATCATCTTTAGATTGTAAAGATGTCGAATATTTTGAGCGTGACGGGGAAAAATGGGTTTCATTTAAGCTTGTTAACAGAAAAAGCAAGGAAGAACATGTTTTTGAAAAGAAGATAGAGAGCGCTTATCGGGTTCGTCGAATTAACGAAGATGAACATCGAAAGGCTGTTAAAATGGATATCAAAATGGGAGGTGAGACCTTTACGGCAACCTTTACTATTGCAGACCGTTCAAGTTTTGATTATCAGGGTTTAGTTGGGCGTAATATTCTAACCGGTCGGTTTATTGTTGATACATCAACATCTTATACTTTGAACTAATAAAGAGGGTTACTATGAAACTAGCACAAATTTTTAGCGTCAGAAAATCGTTAACATATCTTTTGATTTTATCCATGATTTATGCGGCACACAGTATTTATTTTAAGGTTAAGTATTGGGGGTTTTCTTTTTCACCTAAAGAAGTGACTGATATTTGGACGGTTGATGCAAAAATTTCTTTTGATGCGGTGGATGATAAAACGCGCGTTATACTTTCGGTTCCCAGTCAAAACAGCCGGTTTAATATATTGAGTGAGGAAGTGGTGGCTAACGGGTATAGAATTACTCAAGACAGAGAAAAAAACAGAGTTGTTTTTGATGGCAAAGGTAAAAAAGGTCGGCAAAATATGTATTATCGTTTAAGCCTTTATAAAGATGCTAAGCCCAATGTCGTTAGAGATGTTCCGCAAAAATTAGAAAGGCCGATTTTAGAAGAAGAAGAAAAAATGCAAATGACCAAGATTTGGGAATTGGCTCAACTTCAGGAGGGAGACAAAGTTCAAAAAGCCATTAAAGTGGTTAATCAGGAAATGGCTAATCCGTCAATGAGTTTGGTGTTACCCTTAAAGCACACGGCAAAGGAGTTTGCAGAAAAGTTGATACAAATTTTAGCATATAAAAGAATTCCGGCGCGTATTGCTCGAGCAGTTAAATTGGAAGAGGGTAAAAAGACAGAAAAACCCGGTATAATGATTGAGGCTTATGTTGACGATTCCTGGAAATTATATGATTTAAATACAGCAAAAATAGGTTTGCCAAATAATTGGATTGTTTTTCAGCGCGGCGGGGTGTCGCTTTTAGATGTGCGAGGTGGTGAAAATTCTAAAGTTATGTTTTCAGTGTTGAAATCTGTGGCAACGCCGATGAAAATGGCTGAGCATAGAGCAAAATCCAATCAGGCACTTTCACAATATAAATATTCTATTTATACATTGCCGGTGTTAGAGCAAAATACGTTAAAATGGTTGATGATTTTTCCGTTAGCTATTTTGGTGGTGGTCATTTTGCGAAATGTTATTGGGGTTACAACCATGGGAACATTTACACCGATGTTGCTTGCTATGTCATTGGTTAAAACCGGATTTGTAGAGGGGCTTATTTGTTTTTCTATTATGATATTCTTAGGGTTGGTTATGCGTGCGGTTGTGGCAAAGCTTAATTTACTTTTAGTGCCGAGAATTTCATTTGTGGTGATTTTTGTGATATTGCTCATTCAGCTTTTAACGATTGTCGGATATCGACTTGATTCCGGATTAGTCAGCTCGGCGATATTCTTTCCTATCATTATTACGGCATGGATTATTGAGCGTGCATCTATTACATGGGAAGAAGAAGGAGCCAGAAACACTATAAAAGAAATTTTAAATACGCTGTTAACTGCAGTGGTTACTTATTTTGTTATCAGCAATGAAACGGTGCGTCATGTGATGTTTGCATTTAATGAGCTTAATGTTGTGATTATGTTTATTGTGATGTTGCTTGGTACATATACCGGATATCGCTTAACGGAAATTACCAGATTTGCTCCGCTTGTTAACAAGGATTAAAAAAATGCTTAATTGGTTTAAGACAGTAAAAGCGCTCAAGGAAAAGGGTGTATTAGGGATGAATGACCGAAACTATTCGGTGATTGCCAAATACAATGATCGCTCGCTTTATACGCTTGTTGATGATAAGGTTAAAACAAAACAGTTAGCCAATAATATCAATATCAGCACACCGAAGATGATTGGTATTATCGAGCATCAGTATGAAGTTAAAAACCTTGTTAAAATTGTTGAAGGATACAAAACTTTTGTGATTAAGCCCGCGCATGGTAGTGGTGGCAAAGGTGTTTTGGTTATTAAAGATTTTGACGGAGAAAAGTTTTATAGCGCCTCAGGTGAGGTTTTAACTTTTAAGCAGGTTTATCAACACGTTTCTAATACACTCAGCGGTCTATTTTCATTAGGCGGACGCTATGATGTAGCCTTGATAGAAGAAACGGTTAATTTTAGCGATGTATTTAAGAATTTCAGTTATCATGGTATCCCTGATGTGCGCGTGATTGTGTATAAAGGCTTTCCGGCAATGGTGATGATGCGCCTTGCCACAAAAGAATCGGACGGTAAGGCAAATCTGCACCAAGGCGGTGTAGGCGTCGGACTTGATGTTAAAACAGGTGAAACACTTAAAGCGGTGTTACACAATAAACCGGTCACAATTCATCCGGATACAGGAGCCAACCTTATGGATTTGAAAGTGCCGTTTTGGCGTGAACATTTGCTTATCGGGGCTCTGGCTTATGATATGACAGGGCTTGGCTATTTAGGGGCGGATATTGTTTTAGATAAAAATCGCGGACCGATGATGTTAGAGATTAATGCACGTCCGGGGCTTGCTATACAGATAGCCAATGGTTTAGGACTTAAAACGCGTTTGGAAGAAATTGATAAACATTATCCTTTAGGGCTTTCGGCAGAAGAGCGTGTGGATTTTGTCTTGAATAATTAGAAACCGGAACCTACATAAGAAGTAAATGTTATTTTTGGAGGTATGTTATGGTTAATGTTTTAGATAAAAGCAAAACAATCAGTTTAGATAAAAGTGAAACAAAGAATCTCGGTATGGAAGAAAAGAAAAAGCTTGGTGTTAGTGAAACAAGGGGGAAGAAAATGAAACACGCATATAATGTTAAAGATGCGGAAAATGCATTGGTGATGAAATTAAAAGACGGCGAAGTTGTGATAGAGATGTTTCCGGATGCGGCACCGAACCATGTAGCACGGATTAAAGAGCTTGTGCGTCAAGGCTTTTATAACGGTCTAAAATTTCATCGGGTGATAGAGGGCTTTATGGCGCAAACAGGTTGTCCGTTAGGCACAGGTACCGGTGGTAGCGGTAAAAAACTTAAAGCCGAGTTTAATAAAATTCCGCATAAACGGGGTATTGTTTCTATGGCAAGAGCGATGAATCCTGATTCTGCTGATAGCCAATTTTTTATCTGCTATGCGGATTGTCCGCACTTAGACGGTCAATATACGGTTTGGGGACAAGTTGTTTCCGGTATGGAATTTGTTGATAAGATTAAAAAAGGTGGCGGCTATAACGGAATTGTTTATGAGCCGGATGAGATTATCAGTATAGATGTGATTGCTGATTTATAAGGTCTTGCAAAATAATATTTATATGATAAGTTTTGCGTGTTAGCGATTATTATCATATAATGAGGTTTTTGATTGCTGATAAAGCGTTCTTTGATAGATTAAGTGTGTTCAAGGGCAAGAAAGGCGATTATTTGAGATACGTCGGATTTACGATCTTAACGGGCATAATAAATGTCTTAAAAAAGTTATTTTACGAAGTCGGTATAAACGGAAGCACAAAAGTATTGCTAAATGAACACGCTATTTTAACAATTTGAGATGAAAATAAATTAAGAAAACATTTGCTATCATCAAAGATTGGGAAGAAGAGTTTGATTTTGTTAGAAATAGCAAAACAAGCTCTTCTTTTTTTGTGTTTAAGTTTGAAACGGTTGACAAGGGGGAAAGTTTTTTCTAAACTCGGTTAAAATTTTATTTGATGAGGGTAATATGCAAGACGTTATTTTAACTGGAGACAGACCGACCGGTAAACTTCATTTAGGACATTATGTCGGTTCACTTAAGCGGCGCGTGATAATGCAAAACAGCGGTCAATATGATAAGATTTTTATTATGATTGCTGATGCACAGGCGTTAACGGACAATGCCGATGATGTGAATAAGGTGCGGAATAATATTTCTAATGTGGCGCTGGATTATCTTGCTTGCGGATTAGACCCTAAAAAATCAACCATATTTATTCAATCGCAGATACCGGAGCTTTGCGAACTTACTTTTTATTATATGAATTTGGTAACGGTATCCCGTTTGCAACGTAATCCGACGGTTAAAAATGAAATTCAAATGCGTGGGTTTAAACAGAGTATTCCGACCGGATTTTTCTGCTATCCGATAAGTCAGGCGGCTGATATTACCGCGTTTAAGGCAAATCTGGTGCCGGTTGGGGAGGACCAGTTGCCGATGATTGAGCAAACGCGTGAAATTGTACGTTCGTTTAACACGCTTTATAAAGAGGTGTTGATAGAACCGCAAGCTGTTTTGCCGGATAATGCTTTGTGTTCACGTCTTCCCGGGCTTGATGGTGCGGCTAAGATGAGCAAGTCTTTAGGGAATTGCATTTATCTTGCGGATACGGCAAATGAGATTAAGAAGAAAGTGCAAACGATGTTTACAGACCCTCAACATTTGCATGTAGAAGATCCGGGGCATTTAGAGAATAATGCCGTGTTTACCTATTTGGATGCGTTTTGTAATGATGAACATTTCAAAGCCTTTTTGCCGGCTTATGCTAATTTGGATGAATTAAAAGCGCATTATTGTCGTGGTGGTCTTGGGGATGGCACGGTTAAGAAATTTTTGACCGAAATTTTGCAAGCTGAGCTTGGCCCAATCAGAGAAAGACGCGAAGAATACGCTAAGGATTTGGGCGAAGTATTTAATATGCTAAAAATCGGTAGCGAAAAGGCGGAAGCAGTGGCGGCTGAAACGCTTGATGAAGTTAAAACCGCGATGGGAATTAACTATTATAAGGGAAATACTTTAAGATAAGGTAGCAATATGGCAGGTGCTGATGAAAATATTCCCTTTTCTCCGATTTTGATTATGGAGTTTGTGCGGCAAGTTACGGTGGCACGGTTCTTAAATGCGGAAAATACTACCGATTTAGCGGTTAAATTTAAGATTGCTAAAAAATATTATGAAGAAATAAAAGCTTTTCCTCTTAAGGCACAGACAATCAGACTTGCTATTGATTATGATGATAAAACAGAGATTTTAGCAGTTAAAGCCGATGATGTTTTGATTAAGAGGTTTCGTGAGCAAAAATCGCAAGTGGAAATTGCCAATAAGTATGAAGGGCAGTATGCCGAGCGGTATAAGCAGTTTATAGAGGTTGTTGAATAGCAAAACCCCTGCCTTATAAGACAGGGGTTTTGCTTAAACTTGAGAGATGCTACCTTTTTCATCCAATTTTCCATAAAGCGTTTGCTCATTGGGAATGATGCGGTAGATACGGACTTTCTCTTGTTCTTCGCAAGTGACGTCGCAGTCGGTTGCGATGAACTTTTCACCCGAGTTGACGTAGATTTTTAACGCTTCACCGGGAGCAAAATTGTAGGACTGTTCACCGATGATAACAATGGCACCTTTCTTGATTGTGTTGGCAGGGTATAAGCCTCCACCGTCCGGAACAATACTGAACATACCGTCTTTTACATCATATTTTGCGCCGGCAACGCACTCCACAAAGTTGGGGTATTGCGGGCGAACCGAGAATGGGAAAATTCTCTTTAATCCGCTCACGGTTGTCAAGCGCCAGTCGGTAGAGGATATAAAGTTTCTACCGTTGTGACCAATGACGATGGCAATCTTGGCATCTTTCATCTCTTCACCGAGCATAAAGCCGGTGCACTTCTTTACCTGTTCTACGTTGTTATAGACAGGATT
Organism: uncultured Rhodospirillales bacterium; assembly: GCA_902763185.1. Lineage (GTDB taxonomy): Bacteria > Pseudomonadota > Alphaproteobacteria > RF32 > CAG-239 > CAG-267. The sequence goes on from CACWQT010000007.1 coordinate 18,314, forward strand.
GAAAGTTTCTTGCATTCTTTCCATAATACTATGTTTTTAATTTGTAAATAATTGTGCATTGGCGCGAGTATGCCGTTTTTTTGTTTTTTTGTCAATAGGGTTTTTGTGGTGATTTGTAAGGTAAATAAAAATACCTCGTAAAATCAAAGTTTTTTACTGAAATACTTGATATTTATTTTTTTTTGTTATAAGAAAGGGAAAAATTAATTTCGGGTTTGATGCCTTTAACGTTGTTTAGAGGCTTTTTTTAAGGAATAAATTAGTTATGAGTATTAGAAATATTGCGATTATTGCGCACGTTGACCATGGTAAGACAACGTTGGTAGATGGATTGTTACGGCAGAGTGGCACGTTTCGTGATAATCAAAAAGTGGCAGAATGCGTGATGGATAGTAATGATTTGGAGCGTGAACGCGGTATTACTATTCTTTCAAAATGCACATCTGTTGAGTGGAAAGGCACAAACATCAATATCGTAGATACACCGGGACACGCGGATTTTGGCGGTGAAGTTGAGCGTATTTTATCTATGGTTGATGGCGTTGTTTTGTTGGTTGATTCATCAGAAGGGCCGATGCCGCAAACAAAATTTGTTTTAGGTAAAGCGCTTAAAATCGGATTAAAGCCGATTGTGGTTATCAACAAAGCAGATAAAGCCGATGCGCGTCCGGATGAAGTGTTAAACGAAATATTTGATTTATTTGTGAGCCTGGATGCTAATGATGAACAGCTTGATTTTCCGGTTTTATATGCTTCAGGGCGTAACGGTTGGGCGGTTAAAGAATTAACTGATGAAAAGAAAGATTTAACACCTTTATTTGAATTGATTTTATCTTATGTGCCGGAGCCGGAATGTGACTTATCCAAACCGTTTTCTATGTTGGCAACAACTTTGGAGGCAGATAAATTTGTCGGTCGTATTTTAACCGGTAAAATCCATAGCGGCACATTGAAAGTTAATGATGCGGTTAAGGTTATCAATAAGGACGGTGAAGTTGAACGCACACGTATTACCAAAATTATGGCTTATAAGGGGCTTGAGCGTGTGGCACTAAATGAGGCACACGCCGGTGATATTGTCGCAGTTGCAGGTATTGTAAAGGGCACGGTTGCTGATACGATTTGTGCGCCGGAAGTAGAAGATTTTATTAAAGCTCAGCCGATTGATCCGCCGACGTTGGCAATGACTTTTTGTGTAAATGATTCACCTCTTGCCGGACGTGAGGGCGATAAAGTTACTTCGCGTATGATTTGGGACAGATTGCAAAAAGAGGCAGAGTGTAATATTGCGCTTAAAATTTCCAGAACCGACACCACAGACGCTTTTGAAGTTGCCGGTCGTGGTGAATTGCAATTGGGTGTTTTGATTGAAACAATGCGTCGTGAGGGGTTTGAACTTTCTATTTCTCGTCCGCGCGTGTTGTTCCATAAAGATGAGAACGGCAATCTTTTAGAGCCGATTGAGGAAGTTGTTGTTGATGTGGATGAAGAATTTTCCGGCACAGTCGTTGAAAAATTGAGCCAACGGAAAGCGGAATTATTGGAGATGATTCCGTCACAAGTCGGCAATAAGACACGTCTTATTTTCCATGCACCGTCCAGAGGTCTTATCGGTTATCACTCCGAATTTTTAACCGATACACGCGGAACCGGTGTGATGAATAGAATTTTTTATGGTTATGAGCCATATAAAGGTGAGATTGAAAGCCATCGTAACGGTGTGTTGATTTCCAGTGAAGATGGTGTGGCGATTGCATATTCGTTATGGAAGTTGCAAGACCGTGGTCCGATGTTTATTGAGCACAACAGTCCGGTTTATGTCGGTATGATTATCGGTGAACATACCAAATCTAATGATTTGGAAGTTAACCCGACCAAGTCTAAGCAATTAACCAATATCCGTGCTGCCGGTAAAGATGAGGCGATTGACCTTGTGCCGCCGCGGAAGATGTCCTTGGAACAAGCTCTTTCTTATATTCAACAGGATGAATTGTTGGAAGTGACGCCAAAGTCTTTGAGATTAAGAAAGAAAATTCTTGATCCGCTTGTTCGTAAAAGATCAAGAAACAGCGTGGAAGCATAGGATTTTTGCTAAAAAGTAGAAAAAGACTCGCGCGGTGTGAAAGCCGGCGAGTTTTTTTGTCTATTTACGGCTTGACAAATATGATTCTAAATGTTATAAGAAATTTTGTGAGTGAGGCAAGCGCTCGGAATGTCCGCCAAAGGGTTCATTGCCATTTGATTTAGTTTACATAGATTTCTTTTGATGACTTATCAAGCTCATCGGACAGGCAATAGATAAGTTGTTAGAAAGGAATTTCTTATGCAAGAATATATTGAAGTCTTCCGTCGCGAAGCAAAATCTTTACTTAAAAACTTCCGTAATAATGATAAAAATGCCGTTGCCAGATGTCAGGCTGTATTTGGTGATAAAGCAGATTTGTCTTTGATGAATATGCAGCATGTTATTGCCAAAGAATACGGGTTTAATGATTGGAACGAACTGCAAAAGGCAGAGAGTTGGCAACAGGCAGAGGCTTTGGTTAAATCTAAGAATAGGGAATTTGTGTCTCCATTTAAGTTGTGGCATGGCGGTAGAATTGTTACCGGTTATGAAAAAGGAAACTATCCATTACATAAACCCGAAGATTATCGGATTGATATGAAAAATTTTGTTAATGTGTCAGGGTTTCCGGATCTTTCTTTTGAGCATTTGGATGTGTCTGAATATGATTTATCTAAGTTAAATATCTTGAATGTGCGGTATGCCGAGGATACAAAGTGGCCGGAAGATAGTGCTAAATTGCCTAAAGGTTTTAAGCCAAAAGAATTTTTGGAGTATCGTAAAAATCCCGGGCTTGGTATTCGTCAGCTCCACAAGCAGGGAATTGACGGCAGAGGTCGCAAAGTTGCCATTATTGATTCATTTCGTTTGTTTGACCATTTGGAATACCATAATCAGCTTAAAGGTTATGAGGAAATTCATATTGATCCTGAAAATTATAGTGGTGGCAGTTTGGGAGGCTTGGTTTCATCGTTGGTTGGTAAAACTTGCGGTGTAGCACCAAAGGCTGAGGTTTATTGCTATGCGGTGGATAATACGAATCGGACACAGGTTTATTTTGCCGAGGCAATTCGAAAAGTTTGTGAACTCCATAAAAAACTCATCAGCGAAGGAAAATCCGGTATTGATGCCATTTTAACAATTAAGGCAATTTCTTCAGAGCTTTTTAAGGAAGAAGAAGGATACGCAGAAGCGCTTCAAGCGGCAAAAGAGGCAACCAAACTCGGTATTTGGTGTCGGATTGGGCCGGCTCGGTTTAAGGAGCATGGAATGTGGCGTGAAGAGCGTATTTGTTGCAAAGCTGATGGTGATGTGGATAACCCTGATGATTTTATCTTAGATGAGTATTCCGTGCTTAACCGGACGCCGCTTCAGCAAGAGGAGTTGTTCCGCGGATCGCTTTGTTTCCCCGGTGGCGGTTGGACAATTGCACTTGATGTTAAAATGAATGAATATGTGTTTAGCTCTAAAAACGGGCCGTATATGGCAGCATATGCGGTTGGTTTATATCTCTTGGCGAAGAGTGTAAGACTGGATTTAGAGCTTGAGGAATATTGGCGGCTGGGGATAGAAACCGGCGATTTTAAGAAAGGAATCGGCACAATCGTTAATCCTCAACGCTTAATTAACGAATTAAGGAAATAATAGGGATATAATCGGGGAGAGGTACTCTCTCCCCAAAAGAAAGGACTTGATATGAGTGAAGTTAAAGTAGAAATTGCGACAGTAGAAGACGCTGAAGATATTGCAAAGATTGCGTATCAGGTAGCAAAAATGCATGATGAGGCAATGCCAGAGTATTTTAAGACGGTTGCTAAAGATGAACAATTACAAAACATCAAAGAAATGCTTAATGATAATAAAATAACAGTTTTTAAGGCTGTTTATGAGGGGAAAATCTGCGGATTTTTGTTTTTGGAGATGATACATCGGCAAAGCAAGGGGCTGATGTTTTCTAAATTAGGCTATGTTCTTAATTTGGGTGTTGATGAAGTGTATCGCGGTCAGGGAACCGGCACAGCGTTAATGGCTTTTGCCGAAAAACATGTGCGTGAACAGGGCGGTGAGGCGCTTGATTTAAATGTTTTTGCATTTAATAAAGATGCCATAAGGCTCTATGAGCGTTTGGGGTATGAGGTTATTGATGTTTCCATGAGGAAGGTATTGAAATAACTATATCTTTTCAAAATTTACTCTCGGGTCAACAAGGGAGTAGGTTAAGTCGCTGATGAGTTTTAAGATAAGGCCTAAAAGGGCAAAGATGTATAATGTGCCGAAGACAATCGGATAATCTCTGGTCATAATGGCTTCGTAACCCAATAATCCCATACCGTTTAGGCTGAAGATGATTTCTATTAAAAGCGAACCGGTAAAGAGGATTTTCATTAAAAGCGCCGGAATTCCTGCAATAACAATCATCATCGCGTTGCGGAAAACATGGTGATATAAAATCCTATTTTCGGATAAGCCTTTGGCGCGAGCGGTTAAGACGTATTGTTTACTCAGCTCATCTAAGAAAGAGTTTTTGGTTAGCATTGTTAAAGAGGCAAGTCCGCCGATAACTAAACAGATAACGGGTAAAGTAATGTGCCAAAAGTAGTCGGTTATTTTGTGCCATAAGGTAAATGTTTCCCAATTATCAGATGTTAATCCTTTTAAGGGGAATAGTTGAAAATACGTGCCGCCGGCAAATAAAACAATCAGTAATACAGCAAATAAAAAGACAGGAATAGCCGAGCCGGTGAATATAATGGTTGAGGTGATAATATCAAATTGCTCGCCGTCTTTTTTGGCTTTTTTGATACCGAGAGGGATAGCTATCAGATAAATTATCAGCGTTGACCATAAGCCAAGAGATATAGAGACAGGCAAGCGTTCTTTTATCAGTTCTAAAACGGTTTTGTTTTTGTAATAGCTTTTGCCAAAGTCAAAGGTAGCGTAGTCCTTTATCATTTTGATGAAACGTTCGTGCACCGGTTTATCAAATCCGAATTGCTTTTCAAGTTCTTTAACCAAGTCATCGGGAACACCTTTGGCACCTTGGTATTTTTGCTCGTTTAGATTGGGTTGACCGGAGTGAATGTTACCGGTTGCGGAAGTGTTAATGCCTTTGTATTGGGCTAACATATATTCCACCGGTCCGCCAGGGGCTAATTGGATAATGGCAAAGTTGATGAGCAAAATACCAAATAAGGTAAAGGGAATAAGTAATAAGCGTTTAATGATATATTTTTGCATGAGTTACTCCTTTGTCCACCAAGTAAAAATATCTACGCCTGTATCCAAGTTATTTTCAGGAAATTCAAATTTATCCCAATAGGCAATTCGGTCAGTGTTGGTAAACCAGTTAAATATGACATAGTGGTTAAACAGCAAAACGCGGTCGAGTGCCTTAACATAAGCGGTATAAAGGTCATTTTCTTCGGTTTCTATCAGTTTTTGAACAAGGTAATCAACGGCTTTATTTTCTACCCCGATAATGTTATTACTACCTTTCGTGTTAGCTGATATGCTGCCCCAAAGGTCTTTTTGCTCTGAGCCCGGCATATTAAGCCCGCCATAACCTGAAATAATCATATCAAAATCAAAGTTGTCTAACTTGTTTTTATAGGTGTTGACTTCCAGTATGCGAGTTGAGGCTTTGATGCCTATTTTGCGGAGATTTTCGATAAACGGTAACAGAACACGGGTAAAAGTATTGCCATTGGCAGAATTGACAATGATTTCAAATTCTAACGGCTCTCCGGTTTTTAAATTACACATTTTTTCATTTATAAAGTCGTAGCCGGCTTCTTTTAGTAACTGAACGGCAAGTTTTAGGTTTTCTCTGTCAGTAAGCTTGTCGTTACGAAAGATTTTTTCGACAGGTGTTGTAAAAATATCTTCGGGTAAATCTTCGGTTACTTCAGCAAGGACAGCTAATTCCAAGTCTTGAGGCACATCTTTGGCGGCGAATCGCGTATTCATAAAAAAGCTTTCTAAGCGCTGATATTGATTATAAAATAAGTTTTTATTTGCCCATGGGAAATTAAATGCGTAACTGATGGCTTGGCGGACTTTTGGGTGTTTGAATTTTTCTTTTCGAACATTAAATGCAAAAAATTGTTCAGCAGAAGGGCGAGAGTGTGTGACGGCTTGTTTTTTGATTTTACCGGATTTGACAAGCTCATTGTTGTATCCGGTTGCCCAAGATTTGGCGATGTATTCGGTGCGTAAATCAATATTTCCGGCAAAAAGAGCTTGTAAGGTTACGGTGGTGTCTTGGTAATAATCATATTTTATTTCATCAAAGTTATAAAAACCAAGGCGCGTCGGGAGATTTTTTGCCCAATAATTCGGGTTGCGGGTTAAAGTAATATATTTACCGGCTTCAAAATTTTTAACGATATATGGACCACTGCCTAGAGGTGGGGTTAAACTCGGTACATCAAATTCTTTATCTTTGAAATCTTTGGCAGAGAAGATTTTTAAGGAAGTTAAAATCAGGGGTAACTCACGATTTTTTGTGTCTTTTTTGAAATAAAAACGGACATGATGCGGCGATATCTTTTCAACATAATCTACATCCATATAATAAAATTTATATATCGGCGAACCCTTGGTTATGAGCGCATTAAAACTAAAAACAACGTCATCAGCCAAGACAGGTGTTCCATCGCTAAATTTGGCATCAGGGTTTAAGAAAAAACCGATAAAGCTTTTATCTTCAGGGAGTTCAAATTTATTTGCAATCAGCGGGTATGCTGTTTCGGGATCATCTGCCGGTGAAAAACCAAGACTATCAAGAGTAAGTGCTACCACCTCAGATGAGGCAGTGCCTTTAAAGATATAAGGGTTAAAGTTATCAAAAGTTCCATATGCCGGTAGGGTAATTTTGCCACGTTTAGGCGCAGTGGGGTTTACATATTCAAAATTAGAAAAAAGATTGGTGTATTTAGGTTTGTTGCCAATGGATATATAATTCGTTATTATAGCGTAGGCCATATTTGGGGTAAGCAACAAGGCAAAAATAAATAGTTTTAAAAGCAGTTTATTTGTTATTTTTTTCATTTAACCACGCTCCAAAAGGGTAAGCGTATTCGTCATAATTGTTGTCCGGCGATGCGTTGATTTCTTCTTCCAACTCATCAAGAGAAATTACCGGAGCCTTTCTTGGCGTTTCTGTAAAAGGTTCTGCGTTGTTGTTTATCGGGGTATGCAGCTCGCGCAGGGCGCTTTGAGTTTGCGTAAATCCGGAGATGATCGGTGCGTTTGGGGCAAGCGGTTCGCGCTTGTTGTTATCGGAGGTTAAAATTTCTTCACGAATAGCTCTTAATCCGGCATCTATATCATTTTCTTTGGTGCTGATTTGCGGAGCAGGTGCTTGAGCTTCTGTATCTTGACTTAAAAAGGACGGAAAAGACATCGGTTCTTCTGTTAAGCTAAAAGATTCAGTTTGCGGTTGTTGGGAAATATCTTTTGTTACGATTGTTTCTTTAGGGGGAGTAACTTTTTGTGTGCTTAATGAAACGGCAAGCGGTGCCAAAATTTCAGATACCTTTCCAAGTGCACCATATTGTATAATATTGAAAAATATTTTTTTTGAATCTTGAGTTTCAAGTAAAGTCAACAGCGTTTTGTAGCGTGCGACAAATTCCAAAATACTGCCTTTTAATAAAACATCTTTGTTAGCTTTCTTTTCAAGGTGTTTGGTAAAGTCCGTTTGGTAATTGCTAATTTCGATAAATGTTTTTGCCATTAACCAACGTTCACCGCCGGAGGTTCTTGCCCATAAATGTTCTAGCTGTGCGCTGGATATGGAGTTGCTCCGTTTGATAATGTCTGAAAGTATCTCATTGGTATCGGCAATTAAGGTATTAAACTCTTGTATGGTTACGCCACTTTTGAGATCAAGCGCTGAGTTTGATAGCGTTTTTTCTAGGTTTGCGGTGCTTTCAGTATTTTTTTTGATTTGGTCAGCGAGCAAGTAAATGTAACGAAAGAATTCTTTTTCAGTGTTATTGCTTTTTACAAGTGCAACAATTCCCCAAATGATAGCAAGCGGAAAAGTTAGAATAAATACTGTTTGAAAAATTTGTTCAGGTGTATTTTCAGCTAAAATAGATAAATGAAATTGTTTTATGCTGAAAAACAGCCAAAAAACACTGGTAAAAGCAGCGATAAAGAACGGCAGATTTAACAAAGTTTTGCTCCTTATTGATATTTTTGCATATTTTATTTTAATGCAGATATTTTGCAAATAAAAAATAGCGGTAATACCCTTATTTGGGATAATTTTATACTCTTTTTGCAATGAGAATAAAAAAATATGATGAATTTTTTTTATTTTGTGTTATAGAGAAGGCAACGGTTTAATTTTTAAGGACATAAAAATGACTGATTCTACTGATATGGCTTTGGATTTTGAAAAAGATATATTAGAAATAGAAGAAAAAATAGAGCACTTAAAACTTTTGGCAAAAGATGAGGATATGGATATTACTCGTGAAACCAAGAGATTAGAGCGCAAACTAAGCCAGCATATTAACAGAACGTATATGAATTTGTCGGCGTGGCAAAAAGCGCAAATTGCCAGACATCCGTTAAGGCCGCATTGTCTTGACTATATACATGCCTTTATTGATGATTTTACACTGCTTGCCGGTGACCGGTGCTTTGCCGATGATGAGGCAATGGTTTGCGGTTTGGGTAAATTGGGTGAATATGCCGTTGTTGTTATCGGGCAAGAAAAAGGTAATGATGTTGATAGTCGAATTAAATATAATTTCGGTATGGCAAGGCCTGAAGGCTATCGTAAAGCGCAACGAATGATGGATTTGGCAGATAAATTCCATTTACCGATTATCAGTTTTGTAGATACGGCCGGTGCGTATCCGGGAGTTGATGCGGAAGCACGTGGACAAGCCGAGGCTATTGCCACATCTATTGAAAAATGCCTAAAGGTTAAAACGCCGATTATCTCGCTTATTATCGGTGAAGGCGGTTCCGGCGGAGCGATTGCTATTGCTACAGCTAATCGGGTATTGATGTTGGAACATTCTATTTATTCTGTTATATCACCGGAAGGATGTGCTTCTATTTTGTGGCGTTCTGCTGATAAAACTCAAGAGGCAACAGAAGCTTTACGTTTAACCGCACAAGATTTGAAATCATTAGGAATCATTGATGAGATTATAAAAGAACCTCTTGGTGGGGCACATCGTAATAAAGAACAGACGTTTAATTCCGTTAAAGAGGTTTTACTTAAGCACTTAAAGGAGCTTTCGGCAGTTTCTCCTGAAGATTTGAAAAAAGAACGGACGGAAAAGTTCCTAAAAATGGGTAGAAACGTTACAGCTGAATTTTAGATATAAAGGGAAAACAACACACCCTTTGTTTAGCTTAAAATAATTAGTGTTACAGATTATTTCTAACGGGCAATGTTTCATTGCCTGTTTTTTTAATCATTTTGGAGGTAAATATGAAAAGTTCTCAATCTAAATTTTCTAATAAAAAAATTAATTCCGGTACAGAATCTTCTTCTAAGCCGACATCTTCTAAGGTGGGTGGATGTTGTTGCGGTTCAAAATTTTCTGAAGAAATTGATGAAACCGAAATTGAGGAAGAAAAATAGTTTTAGGGAGTAAAAAATGAAAAATCAGATAATGCAAACGAATCAGACATCTGATTTGACAACTTCGCGCCATGTACCAACGGATTTTCGGAGTTTAATGCACCATTTTTGGAATTTTCTTGATGCATCTAATGCTGAAACTTCCGGAATATCTCCCAAAATCCAAGTAACCGAAAATAAAGAAGCGGTTAATGTTATGGCGGAGATTCCCGGTATTGATGAAAAGGATATAGAGGTAAAGGTATCTTCTGACGGTTATCTTTGCCTTTGTGGCGAAAAAAAAAGCGAGATTGCAGATCAGGCTGATGACAATTATTTTTCTGAAATTTCTTACGGTATGTTTCGGCGCACTATTCAATTGCCATGGGATTTGGATTATGATGCGACAACAGCCAAGTATAATAATGGCGTATTGACGATATCTATTCCTAAATCGCAAGTTGAAAAGCAGAAATTTAAGAAAATTGATATTGCTAAAGCTTAATAGAAAAGCCGGTTGTTATTTACAGCCGGTTTTTATTTTGCGGTTTTATTGGCAACTACTTTTTGATACACATCGCCAAATAAGGTTTGTTTTGACCAAGTGCAAAGTTCGGCATTGGGCGTCAGGTCGCGGATAGATTTTTTCCATAAATCTTCAGCAAACGGCTGATAGAGACGATTAATGGCGCGAATAATGTATTTTAATGGGTTATATGATGACGGCAGATGATAGTCTATAAAAATAGCTTTTCCTTCAGGTTTTAGTGCGTTTATGATATTTTCCAAAAGTCGAGAGCGCGTTAAAGGCGGGAGTTCATGTAGCAGCATAGGGCATATAATTGTATCATAAGTTTCTTTGATTATTTTAGAAGCATCTCCCTCGATCCATGTAATATGTTGTTCCAAATGCTTCTCGCGTTTGATTTCTAATAGTTGAGGGACAATGTCGACAATAGTGTAGGAACCGAGCGCATTTAAGGAATTATAAGTCTGATCTATTTGATTTCCCAAAGTGACACCAATTTGCAAAACTTTAGCGTGCGGAGAAAGCTCTTTCTTTATCTCCTCGGTTAAAAGATGATGATAGCCTAATGTTAAGATGTTTAGCAATATACTGTTATCTAAAATGTTATAAAGTTTGGGGTTTAAGTATAGCCAAGAGTAAATGTCGGTCAGGTAGGCCGGAAGTTTTGTTTTAGACGTTTTTGCCATGGGTTTTTATTCCTTATTTAAGATGTTATTTGGTATGTAACCGCGTTTTGCCGCTTCAAGAACGGCTGATGTTCTGTTTTTAACGTTAAGAACTTTTAGGATAACGGTTATATGAACTTTTACCGTACCCTCGGTTAAGTTTAGTTTATAAGCAATTTGTTTGTTAGATAATCCCTCAGCGATGCATTTAACAATGTCAATTTGGCGTTCAGTTAAGCCTTTTACCTTATTTTTTGATGATTTTTCCGATAATTTTTCCAGTGTTTTTAAGGGTTCGGTATATTCTTTTTGCGGTTCAGGTGTTTTAGTTTGGTTAGAATACATCAGTTCATGCGGAATATATACGCCGCCTGCCAAAACAAGGTTTATGGCACTCATAATCAAGTTGTTGGAGCTGGTTTTGGGGATATAACCCGAAACGCCAATGTCTAAGGTTTGTTGCAAAATTTCTTTATCAAATACGGCAGAAATGATGATAATAGGCGTTTCCGGCAGGGTTTGATGAATTTTATTAATGGCGGTCAGCCAGTTAGCTCCCGGCATGGCTAAATCTGTTATAATCAGATCATATTGCGGGTTGCTTTCAAGCAGGTTAAAAATATCCGTATAGCTCTGAGCTGAGGTTATTTCTGCTTTTTCTATGTTTTCGCTTAAGATAAACTCTAAGCCTTTTAGGAATAATTCGTGGTCATCTGCTATCAGTATTTTCATTTCATCTCCAATCACCGGCGATTAATTGCCAACAGGATAAGGCGGCGGCAACAGCTGTTTCTGCGCGTAAAATGCGCGGGCCGAGCGTCGCTCCTTTGGCAAAAGGTAAAGTTCTTAATAGGGTTAATTCATGCTCGCTAAAACCACCTTCCGGTCCGATAAGAATAGCGGTTTTATGATTTTTTTCTTGTTGTAGCAGGTCAAAAAACGGTGCGCTTTCTAAAGTCTCATCCATAAAATAGAGTGTTCGAGAGCTATCCCAGCTTTTTAGCATATCGGTTAATTTTTGTGGCTGTTCAATAAGGGGTAAATCAGTGCGGCGGCATTGCTCAGCGGCTTCAATGGATTGAGCCATATATCGCTCGATTTTAATGCTGGTGCAGTTGGTGTATTGCGATATAACCGGGAGTATTGTCCGGCACCCTAATTCAGTTGCTTTTTCAATCACAAAGTCGGTTTTATCTTTCTTTAAAGGGCAGAAAAGGAGCCATATATCAGGACAGGCATAAAAAGGTTTGGTTTGCTCTTTAACTTGGATAAGAGTTTGTTTTTTTGTTTGCTCAACAACATCACAAAGAAATTCACCGTTTTGATTATCAAAGCAATAGAGTTTATCGTTTGGAGTATATTTGACGACATTTTTTAAATAATGTGATTGTTCGTCGGTTAACGGCAAAGTTTTTTTGGGCGTTAAAGGTTCTGCTATGTATAAACGAAAACTTTTGGACATCAGCTTATTCTTTGTATAAAGTTATTTTGTGCTATGATATTAACAAAGATGTGTTAAAGAATAGATAAGATTTATTGTTTGCAAGAGAGGTTTTAATGATTATTACAATTGACGGACCGGCGGCGGCAGGTAAAGGCACTTTATCGGCAAAATTGGCAGAAAAATACGGTTTGGCATATTTTGATACAGGGATGGTGTATCGTGCAGTCGGATTGCAGATGTTAAAAGATAATATTGATTTGGCAAATGTTGTTGAGGCAGAAAAAAGAGCAGAGAATCTCACTTTTCCAAAAATGATGGAATTATCTCACGATAAAGATTTTCGCTCAAGTGCAGGGGGAAATGCAGCATCAATTGTTTCCAGTTATACAGGTGTTCGGTCAAGATTGCTTAAAATGCAACAGGACTTTGCTAAGAATCCGGTTTTTGCTGATGGGCTTCCTGCCAACGGTGCTATCTATGACGGGCGTGATACCGGAACGGTGATTTGCCCTCATGCGGATGTTAAGTTTTTCATAACGGCATCGTCTGAAGTTCGGGCAAAAAGACGCTATGATGAATTTATTGCCAAAGGGATGACGGCAGATTATGCACAGGTTTTGGCAGATGTTAAAGCGCGTGATGAACGTGATGCGAATCGAAAGGATGCCCCGATGAAACCGGCTGATGATGCCTTTATTTTAGATACGTCAGAGATGGGGATTAAAGATGTTTTTGACAAAGCGGTAGAAATTATCGAATCCAAAATTAAATAAACCGGAGGGTAATATGAGAAAGTGGCTTTTGAGTTTATGTATGGTGTTGGCGCTTGTGGCGTGTAAAGATGAAAAAAAGGAAACAGCACAAACAGATGCCAGACCTGTGGTAAAGATTGGTGTAAATTTACCAATGACGGGTGATATGGCTATGGCCGGAAAAGTTCAAAAAGCCTCTCTAGAATTAGCTTTGCGTGATGTTGAAAAGCAAAATACCAAATATAAATATGAATTGATTGTGGAAGATAATGTTTTTCAACCTAAAAAAACGGTATCCAATTTATATAAGTTCAAAAGTGTAGATAAGGTTCAAGCCGTTATGAGCTTATGGGGAACAGATGGAACGGTAACCTCTGATTGGGCAGAAAAGAATAAAATACTTCACATGAGTTGTTCGGAATCCGATGTGGTCGGTAAAGGATATTACAATTTTAATCATGCACCGAAGCTTGAAACATATCGTTATCGTATGATGAAGTATTTTAAGGATCACAATTACAAAAAAATAGCGTTTCTTTATGAAAACGCCCTTGAAGTTGTAGAGTATCTTGATAAATTTATTCCAATGCTTAAAGAAAACGGCTTTGATATTGTTTATCAAGAAGCGGTTGACCGTGGCGTAATAGATGTCAGAACTTCTATTTATAAGATTAAACAAGCTCAACCGGATGTTTTATATGCTCATGTTTTAGCACCCACTTTGCAGGCTTTTGCAAAGCAAAGCCATGAGCTTGGATTAAATGTTCCGTTAGTTAATATGAATATTTTTGGATTTTATCCTGAAACATTTGAAGGGGCTTCTTATTTTACGGCAAGTATCGGAAAAAGCACTTTTCCCGAGCGCTTTAAGAGAGAAACGGGATTAAATATGTTGCCATGCACGGTTAATTTATTTGACGGATTTAAGATGATTGTTGATGGCTTTGAAAAAGCTCCTGTTAAAGATGGCAACACATTACCGACAACAGAAGATGTTGTTGAAACAATGCTTCATAATAAAGATTTTGATACGGCTTTATCTTCAATCAATATAGACGAAGATGGAAATATTGATAGTTCTGTTATTGTGAAAACTATTGTTAATGGCGAAACAGTTGTTGCTGAAGAATAAAATTGAAAGGAGACAAAATGAAAAATAATCAATTAACGGAAAATATTTATTATATCGGTGTAGATGATAAGACAATAGATTTGTTTGAGGGGCAATATGTTGTGCCAAATGGCATCTCGTATAATTCCTATGTGATTAAAGACGAAAAAATTGCGGTAATGGATACGGTTGATAAGCGCGCAACTGACGAGTGGTTTAAGAATCTTAATGAAGTTTTGGGAAATAGTGAGCCGGATTATTTGGTTATTCTTCATATGGAGCCGGATCACGCCGCAAATGTTAAAGCGTTTTTGGATAAGTATAAGAACGCCAAAGTGGTGGTTAACCCCAAAACCGTCGGGATGATTGGACAGTTTTTTGAAGGTTTGGATTTAGAGGGCAGAAAGGTTGTTGTTGCAGAAGGAGATGAGCTTTCTTTAGGCAGTCATACGCTTAAATTTATTATGGCGCCGATGGTGCATTGGCCTGAAGTGATGATGGCTTATGAAATAAAAGAGAAAATCTTGTTTTCGGCGGACGGATTTGGCAAATTCGGGGCTTTAGATACGGACGAGGATTGGGCTTGTGAGGCGCGGCGCTATTATTTCAATATTGTCGGTAAATACGGAGCGCCGGTGCAAGCACTTCTTAAAAAAGCGGCAACTTTGGATATTCAAAAAATCTTCCCGTTACATGGTCCGATGTTGACCGAAAATCTCGGTTATTATATCGGCAAATATGATACTTGGAGCAAATATGAGCCTGAAGATAAGGGAATTTTTATTGCTTATGCGTCGGTTTACGGGCATACTAAAGCAGCGGCTGAAAAACTTAAGGAAATTTTAGAGCAAAAGGGTGCGCCCAAAGTAGCGATTACCGATTTGGCACGCGATGATATGGCTGAAGCGGTGGAAGATGCGTTTCGCTATGATAGACTGGTTTTAGCCACAGTGACATACGATGGTGGTATTTTTCCGTGCATGGAAACGTTTATCAATCACTTGGTGGCCAAAGCCTATCAGAATCGTAAAGTAGGGTTTATTGAAAACGGTTCTTGGGCACCGATAGCGGCAAAGAAGATGAAAGCCATGCTTGAGGGACAGAAGAATCTGACATTTATGGAAAATACAGTCACGATTAAATCTGCGATGAAAGAGGCTGATATGGCGCAGATAAACGCTTTGGCTGATGAGCTTTTAGCCTAAGTATTTGCTTTTTTTGTTTGGAGCCGCTCCGTTGGGGCGGTTTTTTGTTGCAAAAATAAAAAAGTCGGGTATTTAAAGGAGCAAGAAAAAATTATTACAAATATATCTCTGTTTTATTATGAGGAAGAAAGACTTTTACATTTTTCGCCATGGACAAACAGATTTAAATGTCCGAGGCGTGTGGCAAGGTGCCAAGATTGATGCACTACTTAACGCAAAAGGCAAGGAACAGGCAAAAGAGTTAGCTAAAAAAGTTGATTTATTGCAATTGACAAATCTTTATACTTCACCATTGCTCAGAGCGGTGCAAACAGCAAATATTTTGGCGACAGAATCGTGTAGCTGGAAAATTTATCCCATAACCATTATGCAGGATTTGCGTGAGTGCAATTTTGGAATGTGCGAGGGATGGACCATGGAAAAAGCAGAAGAAAGATATGGACAGGATTTTGTTAATGACATTCTTTTTCCAACTCAAGAAACATGGGGCTTTCGTTTTTGGCAAGGTGAGAGCAAAGAAGAAGTGTTTAAGCGAGTTAAAGGGGAGCTAATTCGAATTTTTTGTTCGCTTACATGGGAATGTGATGACCGAATTGGTATTGTTACGCATGCCGGAGTTATCAGTGCGCTTCAATGCGGCTTTGGGCTTAAAGATGTGAACTATGATAATTGTAGTATATTGCATTTGTCATATGAGGCAGAAAGCCAAGAATGGTGTCAGATTTTTGATTAATAAGAGGAGCTGTCTGCTTTGTGTAGACGGCTCTTTTTTAATCTCTTTTGCTATAACCTCTGTAAAAACTGTTGCGAATAGCTATTTATAATGTGGTTTTAATTATAAAGGAGAATAGTTATGGCTCAGTTAGAAAATAAGAAGTTGAATTTGTTTTTAGCAGATTTGGCCGTGTTGAATATTAAAGTGCATACGATTCATTGGAATGTAATTGGTGCGACTTTTAAGGATGTGCATGAGTTAACCGATGATTTCTATCATATATTGCAAAATCAATATGATGAATTTGCCGAGTTGATGAAAGCTCATCGAATCTTTCCGATGGGGGCTATGGCAGAGTATGTGGATGCGACAAATATAGCTGAAATTGAAGGGCGTGATTATCCGGTTTATGAAGCGCTGGAAATCTTGGAGACGGATTTGGTTAAGCTGATTGCAACCGCAAAAGATGTGCGTGAGGAAATGCTTAAAACAGATACGTTTCAATTCAGTAATATTTTGGAAGATTATGTGGTTATTTATGAGAAGTATCTATGGTTTGTGCGCGCGATGCGAAACGAAAATAATGCCTAAAAGAAATAAGGTCGCTGTTCTGGCGACCTTTTTTGGTGGGATAAAAAGTACTAGTTTGCTTGTTCAACTTCTATAACATAACCGCCGAGCTCTGTATCTGCAGCTGCTGATGTCGGGTTTGGTTGGGCAGTATTTGAAGATTGTTTTTTGCCGCGGTGATATATTTTGTGTTGCACAATATGCGGTGTTATTTGATAAGGTTGATTTGCAAAAGATTGTTGACGGCAGTTTCCGACCATTATTCCTGCAATAAATGCTAATAGGATGACAACCATTGCCATAAAAATCTTTTTACAATGACAACATTCACAGCAACAAGATTGTGGTTCTTCGCGATTTTCGGTCATTTTGTTTCCTTTCTTAAAAATTAACATTGGTTTTCTCCTGTGGTTAAGAGGTTTTTTGATATAATCACTTTTGTAGCGTTTTACAGGTGTAAATTTTGTTTGAAAAAATAAATAAAATAGGCCATCTTGTATCCAGAGGTATTTAATGGCGCGGTTTTTAGATTTTATATTTGGGATACTTAAATGGCCGGTGGCGTTACTGATGTTAGTGTCGTTGCCGTCTTTAATAGAGATTTTGGGGCATTTCCAGTTTAATAATCCGCGATTTTTTGCTTTTTTAATGGGTGCTGTTGCTTATATTGTGCTTAAAGTTATGGCAGCGGCGCGCACGAATATGTCAATGTTGATTTTAGCCCACGAGTTAACACATATCTTTTTTGCGCTCTTAACATTTCATAAAGTGGTGCATATTCATCTTAACATGGACGAATCCGGCGGGGCAATGGGCTTTAAGGGCAAGGGAAATTGGTTGATTGTTGTCGGACCATATTTTTTTCCGCTATTTTTATTTTTCTTGATGTTAGGGATTACATATTGGCACAAAAGTCTTGATGGTAATTTGTGGGTTAACGGCTTTTTAGGGTATTTCTTTATGTATCATTTGGAATCTATGGCTATTCAGATACATAGTGAACAGCCGGATTTTAAGGAAGTCGGTTTTCCGTTCTGTTGGATGTTTTTGCCAGGAGCAAATATTTTTATTTGTTCGGTTATTTTGGCATTTAATACCGGCGGTTGGGCATATGTGCAGCGATACCTTTTGGTATTTTGCAAGCTTAATTTACATTATATTGAACAGGTCTTGGGGTATTTTACCAGCTAAGAGTGCAAGTTTTATCGGTTGCTTTAAGTGTGGTCTTTATACCCAAAGGAACGATGTGGCGTGCCGGAATATGTCCGTAAGCAAAGTCGGTTACGACCGGAATCGTTAAATCTTTTACAAAATCATTGATACAGTCTTCAATAGTGCCGTCTTCTTTATCTATAATCGGGCAATCAGTAAACTGACCGATTATAATTCCTTTGAGTTTGTTAAAGTTCTTTTGCTGTTTTAATTGGTTTAGCATTAGGTCTATTTTGTAAGTTTTTTCTTCTATATCTTCTAAAATCAATATTTTATCTTTTAAATCAGGGAAATAAGGTGTGCCACAAAGATAGAGGAGAACACTTAAACAGCCGCCAACAATTTCGCCTGTGGCAGAGCCTTTGTGTTGGCAAATGCCGGAGGTTATTGTATGGGAATTTTCAAACAAACAATTTTTAAGAGAATTGTCAACGAGTGGGTTTATGATTTTATCGTTAAGGTCGTAAAGTGGCAAAAAGCCGGTAAATGACGGATTTTGACATTTAGCAATCAGTGCGTTTTGGAGTGCGGTCGAATCGCTTAAGCCAAAAATCGGCTTTTTGTTATTTTTAATCAGTTTATAGTCTAAAAAGGAAAGCATGCGTGTGGCACCGGCGCCGCCACGGAGACAAAACAGAGCTTTAACAGAAGTATCCTTAAACAATTTATTGACAGCTTCTGCACGTTCTTTATCCGATCCTGCCATATAGCGGTATGCCTTTTTGATGTTATCGGCAAAAACCGGCGTGAGATTTAGCTTTTTAAAATAGTTTATGGTTGGGGCTAAATCTTTATCCTTTAGTCCGACAGAAGGGGCAATAATGCCAACTTTATCACCTTTGTTTAAGATACTCATTTTAATTTCTCCAAAAGCTCAAATCCCATATCAGTTATAGAGTTATCTCTTGCGCCCATTAAAACAACACGGTCATTTGGTTTGGCAATTTCTAAGATGTAATCTTTTAATTTATCACGCGTGTCAAAGAAACGGGCATTGGCGTTATGCCTTTTGGCGTAGTTAACTAAATCCAAAGAGGATATATCTTTTTTAACCGTGCCACCGGCAAAGAAGATTTCCGGTAGCAATAAAATATCATCTTCGGACATATACTCAATAAATGAATCCATAATTTCTTTACCCATTAAACGCATCGGGGCGAATCCGTGCGGTTGGAACATCAGGATTAAGCGTCCTTTGTAACTCTTTAGGGCAGACATAGAGGCTGCAACTTTGTCCGGATTGTGGGCAAAGTCATCTATCACGGTAATATCATTGGTTTTACCCAAAACTTCCAAACGGCGCTTGGTGCCTAAAAAGTCTTCTAAAATTTTGCATGCGTCTTCCGGTTTGATGCCAAGCAAAGAGCAACAAGCTACGGCACACATGGCGTTTGCGACATTAAAAGCTCCAATAAGATTTAGTTTATAGTTCTTTTTGTTATAGGTATATTTTGTGCCGTCGGGAACAGGGGTTATTTTTTCGGCATAAAAATCAGCCGTTTTATCTTTTATGCTGAAAGTGAGCGTATTAGGATTTAAGCTTAGAATCGGTTCACTGTTTTCATTGTCTTTATTAACAATCGCACCGCCTTTGCCTTTGGCTACAAAATTGCCAAACAGTTGTTGCAATTCTTCTATCGATTTGTGGTCAAGTGTGATATTATTTACAACCGAGATATACGGGGTGTATTTTTCAATGGAACCATCGCTCTCATCTGCTTCTATTACGCAATATTCGCCGTCATTCAAGATAACGTTGGGGATACCCTTTTGGTCTTCATAGTTTTTTAGGAGGGCACCGTTAATCACCAATGGCTTCTTATCAGCTTTATCCAAGATATAGCCAATCATGGCAGTTACGGTTGATTTGCCGCTGGTGCCACCGACAGCAATATTGTATTTGTATGAAGAAAAGACTTCGGTTAATAAATCAGAACGGTGCTTAATCGGGATATTTAATTCTTTGGCGCGTTTAATGTCTAAAATGGTGTCTTCAACTGCGGTTGAGGTGTATAAAACAGCAAAGTCTTTATCAAGCATACTGCCATCTTGGGGATATATTTTTATGCCGACTTCTTCCAGCGCCTTTTTATTTTTAATGTCTTTTCCTTGGTCAAAGTTGCGGTCTGTGCCGTAAATTTCGTTGTTTTTATATTTTAATACTTGGGCAAGTGCGCTCATGCCGCTACCTGCTACCGCACAAAAACCGATTTTTGCCATATCAAAGTCCTTTCAATAGTTGTTTTATTCTTTTTTAGGGCAAAAAGGTTAAATTTTTTATAAAAAAAGGCTTGAACAGTGTTCAAAAATATTATAACGTTTGCTCAAAATGAACAAAACGAGGTATGCCTGAGATGAAAAATCTATTGAAAAAAAGAAAACTGGCGCAAGTGCAACAGCCTGAGGCGGCTCAAGCCAAAAAAGAAAAAATACGGGTAGATTTGCTTGTGAAAGCAAGAGAAGTTTTGCAGGATAAGGGGCTGGAGTTTTTGACTGCACGTAAATTGGCAGATTATTCCGGTTATTCGGTCGGGACAATTTATAACCAGTTTAAGAGCATGGATACCCTGATTGTGTGGGAAAATTGTCAAACGCTTGATGAGTTATATGAAGAGCTTAAAAAGGCGGAATTTGGTTCGGATGCCTATAAAAACCTAAATTATTTGTTGGAAAAGTTTATTGAGTTTGTTTTAGATAATAAAAAATTGTGGTTTTCGCTCTATAATTTCCATTTTACCAGTTCGGGCGGACATTTTGAGCTGTTTTATTTGAGAAGAATTATCAATATTGTTCAGCTTTTAGAGAACAATGTGCATAAGCTCTTTAGTGATGTTCCGGAAAAGGAGCGCAAGGTTTCAACCGAAGTGATGTTTGTTTCTCTTTTTGCCTTAAGCTCTCTTTTAACTACGGATAAAGAGTTTGTGCGGCTTGAAAAACGGTATGTGGTGCGCGTTCTGTTCAATACTTATCTGGCCGGTATGTCCTATCTTAAAAAATAGGAGAGTGCGCTAAAGCACGGTCAAATCGCCAGATGGAAGCCTGTCCTCAAATGCTCACTTACGTTTAAAGTAAGCTCCGCTTTGAGGCAGGACATCCGACGATAGCACCGCACTTTATCTCACTCTTAGCAGAGCTCGTATAGCGGCGGCGCTCGCTTATATATTGGTTTTATACACCACACTCGCGGCGCCACTTTTAGCGAGGGCATTCTCTAAGCCCATAGCAACGGCATCGCTGTTCGGTTTTACTTGTGTTTTTTCAAAAAGTATGCTATGTTTTGTTTATAATATGCTTGTTAGGGAGGAAAGTTATGTCTGAAGAAGTGAAAAATACGACACAAGAACCTATGCCGGAAGAACTCAAAGAAAAGAAATTGTTGAGTCTTCTTATGATGGGAAAAGCTAGTCATAAATTGAATATTGACGATCCTGTTGCTTTATATAATAATATAAAAAGTAAATATCATGAGCACGCTTCTGATATTATCGTGAACTGTATAACAAAGCCTATTGAGATTATAGGTGAACCTGCCTTTATGGGAAGACCTGCTCGTGCAGATGACCTTCTTAATTATTTTTCTAAGACGGCCGTTTGTAATGTGGATGAAAAGAAGCTTAGTCGCGCCTGTGGAGATGAAAATTGGGCTAAGCAAACAATAAATCAGGCAATAGAGTCTTTGAAAAACAGGCGAGACGACTGGGGTAAATAATTCTTTTTTATGATATTCTTATCCCTCCTCTAAAACCGTAACAATCTGTTTGGTTACTTCTTTGGCGTCGCCCAGAAGCATTAAGGTGTTATCAGCATAAAATAGCGGATTGTCAATGTTGGCATAGCCGGTTGCAAGACTCCGTTTAACAAAAATAATCCGTTTGGCGAGTTCCACTTCTAATATCGGCATTTGATAAATGGGGCTGCCTTTTAAGGTTTTGGCTAGGGGATTGGTAATGTCGTTGGCGCCGATAACGTATGCCACATCGCAAGTTTTAAATTCTTGGTTAATATCTTTTAGCTCATAAACATCGTCAGCGGAAATGTCGGCTTCGGCGAGCAAAACATTCATGTGTCCGGGCATGCGTCCGGCAACGGGATGGATGGCGAATTTGACATTTACCTGATATTTCTGCTTTAATATGTTTGCCATATCGGCAAGTTCTTTTTGTGCATTAGCGGCAGCGAGCCCAAACCCCGGAACAATGATGACTTTATTGGCGTTTTCCATTAGAAAGGCGGCATCAGCGGCGCTTGCTTGATGAATTTCCGAGCGTTTGGAATCGGTATTTATTTTCTGTATGGATGGATTTTTGAAAAAGACATCAAATAACGGACGGTGCATAGATTTTGTCATCATATAAGTTAGGATACTGCCGCTTGATCCGACAAGTGTGCCGACGACTATCATTAAAATATTTTCAGTGCTAAAACCTACAAATAAGGTGCTCCATCCGGAAAAAGAGTTTAAGACAGAGATGATAATAGACATATCCGCGCCACCGATCGGGAGGATGAAACAAAAGCCGAAAGCAATTGCAAGTAAGATGAAAATAAGCAAAGCATAAGATGTGTTTTGATAAATCGGATATATTGAGAGTATGCTTAAAATAAAGAGGATATAGCTTAAGTTTTTGGTTATTTGGGGATTAAATGGTATTTTTACAGCGGATAGTTTGATAAAGGCGGCAAGCGAGCCGCTAAAGGTGATAAATCCGGTATAGATGATAAGCAAAACCAGTTCAAATGTATGAGTTGAAGCGGTCAGCTCGGTTATGCCGATAATGCCGGCGGCTAAGCCTCCGGAGCCATTTAAGAGGGCGACCATTTGCGGTAAAGCCGGTGTTTTTAGTCGGTGAGAGGAAAAGGTTCCGGTTATGGCGCCTAAAAGCAAAGCAATAGCTGCGGAGGTTAAATATTCATCTGGGATGGTGGGGAAATAACATACGATGACTAGGCACATGGCAAATGAGGCGATAAAGTTGCCGTAATAGGCCTTCTTTGGCTCGGATAAAGCGCTTAAAGCAAAGATAAGCAGGCTGTAAACGATAACAGATAGGGCTTTAATCATGTTTCTTTTCCTTTGGTTTGAACATATTAAGCATACGAGTGGTGATATAAAAGCCGCCAAAAATATTAAATGAGGCTAAGAATATAGCAAAATACAACAAATAAGGCTCAGGGTAGGCGGTTATTTCGTTAAAGGCTTTTATTGCGCCTATTATTACAATGCCGGAAATAGCGTTGGTCATACTCATCAATGCGGCATGAAGCGTCGGTGTAACACGCCATATTGCAAAGTAGCCTAAGAAACACGAGAGGATGAAAATATCAATAATCAACATCTTAACTAAACTCCTAAATCTGCAAGGGTTTAATGTAGTCAGCCGATAAATCTAAAACATCCGGAGAGGGAAGAATAATATTTATTAGGTTTAAGATGTTATTAGCGAATAAATCAGAGGCGGTTAGCGGGGCTAAACGCTCAAAATGTGTGTTGCGGTAAAAATGAAAATCGGTTGGCGTTTGGGTGAGGTTGATACTTTGTTTTGTTGTATCAATTACAACCGCATGAGTTATTGTGAAAGATAAGTCTTTATCTGTAATGATGCTCTTTGCGTTGACAGTGCTGATGATGATGTTTTTATCAGATAGTATAGTGGCAATATCCGTTGATGATGTTAAACTAAATTCGGCACCGACAGATGCGGCAAGGTTCTTTGCTTCTTCTCTGATGTCTGCGATGGTTACTTTACACCCCGATTTTTTAAGGAACGCGGCAGTTTCAAGACCGGTGGTGCCGGCACCGATAACAAGAGCTTTAATCGGCTTAATGGTGGTGGCGCCAGTTATCAGTTGAGGTGCAATGCGCTTAGCGTGGTAGAGGGCATAAATGGCAGCCATATAACCTTTAACAATACTTTGAGCACTTAAAATATCTATCGGTTGAGCGACGGAAGTGCGCGGTACAAGCTCCAAATGCAATTCTTTAACAGGGGCAAAATTTGTGTGAGAATCTGTAAAGTCAGCGATAATAAGCTTGCATGTTTTGAGTTGTTTAGGTTGTATTTGCGGTGGATTTATTTGGATAATGATTTCGCTTTTGCTTAGTATTTCATCGGTAGTTTCCAAAACTTTTGCACCAGTGTTTAAATACGCTGTATCAGATATATATAGAGTTTTTCCGTAGCCTTTTTCTAATAGAATGGCATGCCCCTTGGTGATAAGTTTTTGGGTAACTTCAGGCGTTAGTGAAATGCGCGTTTCATCTTTTGATTGTTCTTTTAGGGAGCCGATAATCATCTGAAAAACCTTTTTAATGATTGTATTTTGGATTTAATCGGGTATATATGCTTTATAAAGAGGATATCAATGGCAGAGTGCTTAAAAATATTTGTATCGTTTTTTAAGATCGGGCTGTTCACTTTTGGTGGCGGCTATGCAATGGTGCCGTTGTTTCGCCAAGAATTAATTGAAAAAAGGAAATACATTACCGAAGACGAACTGATGGATTATTATTCTATCGGGCAATGTACACCGGGGATAATAGCGGTTAATGTGGCGACTTTCACCGGATATAAGATACAAGGTGCTAAGGGAGCTGTGAGTGCAACATTTGCAATTGTTTTGCCATCATTGATGATTATTTTGTTGTTGGCAGGGATTTTGAATGTGTTATCTGATAATCAAACAGTGTCGCATGCGTTTGCAGGGATAAGACTTGGCGTGATTGCTTTAATCGGTAATGAGGTTTTGAATTTAAGTAAAAAAGCGATTAAAACCAGGTATCATTTGTTTGTTTTCGGGGTTATTGCGGTTCTCTTATTTCTTTTTAATTTTTCGGCAGTTGAAGCTGTGTTGGTTGCGGCAGTTCTTGGCGGATTGCGCTTTTTTAAGGAGAAATGGCAATGATTTATGTGTTGCTGTTTTATGAGTTCTTAAAAATCGGACTGTTTGCAATTGGCGGTGGTATGGTTACTATACCGTTTTTGTTTGATTTGACTGAAAAATTTAATTGGTTTACCGCTCAAGAATTAACAGATATGATTGCTGTTTCACAATCTACACCGGGGCCAGTAGGGGTTAATATGGCAACATATGCCGGATTTAAGGCGGCGGGAGTTTTAGGCGGTTGCGTGGCAACTTTTGGGTTAGTCTTTCCTTCGGTTATCATTGTTATTTTAGTTTCAAAGTTATTGAAAAAATGGTCTGAAAATCTGTTTGTAGCCGATGTTATGGCGGCAATTCGTCCGGCAGTAGTTGCTCTTATCTTACAGGCCGGATTTGAGTTGTTGCGTTTAAGCGCGCATGATTATTTTGCTTTTGGATTTGTAGTGGTGTTTTTGTTGCTTATTCATTTTTATAAAAAAAGCCCGATATTTTATATTATCTTATCGGCGATATTAGGTGTAGTGCTTAAGCTTTAGAGTAATTTTTGTTCTGTTAAATAAGCATACATATCTTCGGCAATAAGTTGATGCCCTTTGGCATTTGGGTGGGTGGCATCTTGATAAAGCTCTTTTGTATTACGAGTTTGCCATTTTTCGGATTGAGCAAAAAGGTGAATGTGCCTTTCTTTACAAATTTCTGAGATAATTTCATTGTATCTTACGACATCGCTTGTGCGTCTGATGAGGTTGGCTTCAATGGAGTATTTTCCTTCTACAATCGGTAATAGGTCTGCAACAACAATTGTCGCACGGGTTAGTGACAGTATGTCCAACAGTTTTTGCCAATACATTATGCGCGCACCCTCAGAAAAATCTAAGGTTAAGTTGCTGTTTTGACGACGCCGGATATCGTTTATACCGATATTAACAATTATGAGGTCAAAGTGTCGGGATAATACTTCAAATATGGCACGGTTAGCAGCATCAGCAATGTTATCTCCGGCTTGAGAGAGGTTGTTAAAAACGTATTCGCCACGGTGGTCTTTTAAGATAAGTTTTGCAAGCCTTGAAACCCAGCCGGATTCTTCTTCATCAAAATAACCGTGGGCAATGCTGTCACCAATAATGCCGATATTTCTTGTCATGGAAAATCTCTCTTAAAATTGGTGCACCCGGCGAGGTTCGAACTCGCAACCTTTGGCGTCGGAGGCCAACACTCTATCCAATTGAGCTACGGGTACATTTTGGAATCGCTTTTACCTTGACGCTTATATAACGATTTTTTTAATAAATCCAGTTTTTTTTATATTTTTTGATAAGATTTTACTTGACTTAATCAGATTATGTTTGTATGTATGAGCAAAAGTTTTTTAAGTAAAGGATATAAAAATGGCTAAGAAATGTGAAATTTCCGGCACTGGCGTTATGAGCGGTAATAATGTGAGCCACGCAAACAACAGAACTCGTCGTCGCTTTTTGCCGAATTTGCAAGTTGTTTCTCTTTTGAGTGAAGCAATGGGTAAAGTTTATAAACTGAGAATTTGCACAAAGACTCTTCGTTCTATTGAACATAAGGGGGGACTTGATGCTTATTTGATGGCAACTCCTGACAGCAAGCTGACAGAAGAAGCCTTGAAGATTAAAAAGGTTATTGCGACCAAGGTTGTTGCATAATCGTTTAATATGATTTGAGTTTTTTAGAGTCGCTTAAAGCGGCTCTTTTTTATAATATAAAACCCCACGCCATATGACGTGAGGTTTTATACTAAAGTTGAGAAAGCTCCTTTTCTGTAAAAGTGATAATCTCTGTTTTGTTGTACAAAGCGTTAAGCTTATCCAGGCGTAAATTGGTCTTAAAGTGGATATAACCGATAAAGATAGTTAGGGCGATAATAGCACCTAAGAGTAGATACCAGTGATTGATAGACCACTTTTCTTCAATACCAACAAAAATGCCGTATGTGCCAAAGATAAAAGTTGCTAAACACAAAAAACAAAGCACTTTAACTGTCTTGTTTGATAAATTTTGAGCTGCGATAAAAGCTTCAGCTCCAGCTTCATTTTTGGCAAATACAACAGTTCCGTTGATTGTTCCACAGTGTGAATAGCCGCACTCTTTGGGCGAATTGCCGAACTTCTTTTTAAAAGCAGGCAACGCATTTCTTAATAATTCTTGTTCTGTCATAATGATAAATGTTTTATGATAATTTGGTTTGCGCTCACTTTAGTCCGTTTGTTTTTAAAATCAATGTAAAAGTTTGTTGTTGCAATTTTTTTGGTGCGGTTGTATAGCTATAAACAAATGAAATAATTATGTTAAACTAAAAAAATTAAGCGTATGGTCTATTTAATTATTATTGTTGTTATCGCTGTTGTGTGCGCTTGTGTGGTTATTACTTGGTTTGATGCAAAATGCGATAAGAAAGAGGAAATCTGGTCTATTTTGCAAAAGGTTGATAAGACTGATCCCAAGAAACGCCAAAGAAATGAGTATGATGCTTGGTTTGCCGCACATGTGGAAGACTTTGCTAAGTCTAAGAAATTGATGGGGTATATCGGGGGTTACGGATATTTGGAAGATGCTTTCTGGGAGAATATTAAAGATCCTGATAAAAACTCTCAGCTTCAGAAAAATATTATCCGCGCAAGAAGCGAGGAATATTCTAATCTGCTTTATAACTTTACCCAAAAGTATCAGTTGTTACCTGAGGTTAAAACATGGCTTAAGCTTAACAGGTTGAAGCATTGGAGCGCATATAACTGGTGCAAGAAAGCCTATTCTGATTTTTAACAATAAAGCCGTTCTACATGAGCGGCTTTATTTTTGTGTGGTTAGCATTTTTCTAAGAAACTGCCTAAAATTTTCTTTTTGCCACAGGTGTCAAAGTTTACTTCGCACTTATCGCCGTCAACATCGATGATTCGTCCATAGCCGAAACTGGCGTGATATACGCGTAAGCCTACTAGAGGTGATGTTTTCTTTTTTTGATAAAAATAGTCATTTTGAGGATATGGTGTGTAAGTTTCCTCATCAGCATATTCATCGTAGGCGACACTTTCATAGCTATCAAAATAACCGTGCTTTTCTTGTTTGCGATATTTATTATATCCGCCGCCATAGCGATAACCGCCGCGGCTGTTTTGATAGCCGTCTGAGTGTTTGGTATAATAATCTCTGCCGCCACCATAGCTATTATTATAATTGTTTGTTTTTTGAGGCGACCCATATCCGGTGTTATTTATAAGATCTATGCAAGCGGTTGGCAATTCGTTTATAAAGCGAGACGGAAGATTATTTTGCCATTGTCCGTATAGCTTGCGATTGAATGCCATGGTAATGTATAATAATTTGCGGGCGCGTGTAATGGCAACATAAGCTAGGCGACGTTCTTCTTCTATGCTACCGTCGTCACCGCAATCTATGCATTTTTGGTGTGGAAACAAGCCTTCTTCCCAGCCGGGGAGAAAGACCGCGTCAAATTCCAAGCCTTTAGCCGCATGTAAAGTAGAAATGATTACTTTGTTACTGTTGTCGCTGTATTCGTTGTCTATAACGAGGCTAACATGCTCTAAGAAGTCGGCTAATGTCGGATATGTATCACCGTCGCTCATGACGTTTAAGAGTTCTTTGATGTTTTCAATACGTCCGGGGGCTTCTACGGATTTATCTTGCTCCAACATTTCCATATAGCCGGATTCTGTTACAACTTGTTCAGCAAGCTCGCCCAGAGTAATTGCCGGCATAATTTTGCGCCATTCTTCCATGTGCTTAACAAAAAGTTCAATATTGCCGCGTGTCTTTCCGGTTATGGAATTATCTTCAAGCAGGCGAACCATGGCATGATAGAGAGGAATCCGTTCTATTTTGGCGCGTTCACGGAATTTATCGATAGTTTTTTCGCCGATGCCACGAGCCGGTTTGTTGATAATACGTTCAAAAGCCAGATCGTCGCTTGGTTGTAAAATCAAGCGGAAATAAGCAAGCATGTCTCTGATTTCGGTGCGTTCATAGAATTTTAAGCCGCCGATAACTTTGTAGGGGATTTGCTCTTTGATGAAAACTTCTTCAAAAGCGCGCGTCTGTGAGGCGGTGCGCACCAGAATGGACATTTGTTCATAGGCAAAACCATCATATTTCAGACTTGAAATTTTTTGTGCAATATATTTTGCTTCATCATCACCACTATAGGTGCTGACGACTTTAATTTTTTCATTTTTGCAGTCTGATACAGGACTGTGTTCGGCAACTTTAAGGGTTTTACCAAGGCGCTTGGCATTATGACTGATAACAGCAGAGGCGGCGGTTAAGATATTGGCGGTGGAGCGATAATTTCTCTCCAGTCTGATGGTTGTGGCATCAGGGAAATCCTCATTAAATTTTAAGATATTTTCTATTTCCGCGCCGCGCCAAGAATAAATGGATTGATCATCGTCACCGACACAACAGATGTTTCGGTGTTTTTGCGAGAGTAATCGCAAAAGCAGATATTGTGTAACGTTGGTGTCTTGGTATTCATCAACCATGATGTATTGGAAACGTTCTTGATATTCTGCCAAAACTTCGGCGTTTTTCATTAAGATTTCTAAGGTATAGAGTAAAATGTCACCAAAATCTACGCAATTTAATTCAATCAAACGTGCTTGATATTCTTTATAGATGAAAGCAGTAATGTTTGTTTTGTAATCTAAAGCAACTTTGTCTATGGTCAGCCCCTTGTCTTTGAAATGTGAAATTTTTTCCAATACGGCTTGAGGGGTATATTGTTTTTCATCAATATTGTTTTCTTGTAAGATTTTTTTGATGAGTCGCTTTTGGTCATCTTCGCCTAAAATGGTAAAGTTTGGTTTTAAGTCGGCAAGTTCGGGATATTTTCTTAAAATTTTGACACAAATACTATGAAAAGTTCCAAGCCAAACAGAATTTACCGTATCACCGATAAATTGGCGAACGCGCTCTTTCATTTCGTTTGCGGCGCGGTTGGTAAATGTTACAACCAAGCAATTCCATGGGCGTGTTTTGCCTTGATTTAGGATATAAGCCAAGCGTGTGGTTAAAACTTTAGTCTTGCCTGTGCCGGCACCAGCCAAAACAAGAAGAGGGCCTTCGGTTTTTAGAACAGCGTCCTTTTGTTCGGGATTAAGGTCTTCTAAAAATTGCGACGTCGGCATTAATGCCTCTGTATTGTTATATACAGGGGCGGAGGTTTCATCATCTGTCTCGTCAAAATCAAAAATGTTGTTCATCTTATTAAATTTCTTGTTTTTTTATCCCTAGAATCTTATATAAACTTTATAGAGGATTTTTTGATAAAGAAAAGAATTTTATTTATTTTTAGAACAGAAATAAAACATTTGGGGGTAAGATGAGCGAAGTTAAAGAAAAAATTATTGCTTTACAAAAGTATTTAGATAGCCGAATTATCGGGCAAAAGGAGTTGGTTAAAAAACTGATAATCACGTTGTTGGCCGATGGTCATGCACTTCTTGAAGGTGCTCCGGGGCTTGCAAAAACCAAGGCAATTAAAACTTTGTCTGAATGTATACAGGCGCAATATAATCGTATTCAATTTACACCGGATTTGTTGCCGTCAGATATTACAGGTAGCGATATTTATGTGGCAGAACGTGGAGATTTTGAGTTTCGTAAAGGGCCGATTTTTGCCAATATGGTGCTGGCTGATGAAATTAACCGTGCGCCGGCGAAGGTGCAGTCGGCGTTGTTGGAGGCCATGGCAGAGAGACAAGTTAGCGTGGGTGGTAAACAATATCGCTTGCCGGATTTGTTTTTGGTTTTAGCCACACAAAACCCGATTGAACAAGAAGGTACATATAATCTTCCGGAAGCGCAGTTGGACCGCTTTTTGATGTATATTAAAATTGATCAGCCGGGGGCAGATGTGGAACGTAAAATCTTGAAGTTGGTTCGTTCAGAACAGCTAGGGGTTAAGGAGCAAGATGAAGCATGGAAAGAGTTTTCTAAAACAGTTGGCAAAATTACAATTGAAGATGTAATATCAGCCCGACGTGAAGTGCTCTCAATGCATGTTAGCGAATCGCTTGAAGAATATTTGGTGCAATTGATTGTCGCAACGCGCCAACCGGAGAAATACGATGCCTCGCTTAAATCTCAAATTTTATACGGAGCAAGTCCGCGCGCGACAATTGCTTTAGATAAATGTGCTAAAATCAATGCGTGGTTAGACGGGCGTGATTTTGTTACGCCAGAAGATATTCATGCGGTGATTTATGACGTGTTGCGGCATCGTATCATTTTGAGCTTTGAAGCACAAGCCGAAGGTATTACTGCCGATGACATTATTACAACTTTATTGAAATTGGTGCCATTGCCCTAAGGTAAAGAGGTTATAAATGTTTTTTAAGAAAAAAACATCTCCTGAGAATAGTTTTAACGGTTTATCAGCCTCGTTAGATGAGTTGATAGAGCAAAAGAAGTATTTGCCTTATATCAAAAAGAGACAAAATAACTTTACCTCGGATCAAGCGGGAGACATTCGTTCTGCTTTTAAGGGGCGCGGTATGGAGTTTGATGAGGTGCGCACTTATGGTTTTGGTGATGATGTCAGAGATATAGATTGGCGTGTGACAGCCAGAAAAAATGAGCCTTACACCAAAGTCTTTTCAGAAGAAAAAGACCGTGAAGTTTATGTGGTTTTGGATTTATCGGCATATATGTTATTTGGAACCAAAAAGGAACTTAAATCTGTAGCGGCGGCAAAATTAGCGGCGTTGCTTGGTTGGCAAAGTATGGCTAACAAGGACAGATTCGGTTTGGTGCTTTATAACGGCAAGGAAACGCGTGTGTTTAAACCGCAAAATAACCAAAAGAATTTGATGGCGGTATTGAAAGCAATATCAGAGACGAGTTCTGATGTGCTCAAACTTTCTGATGAAGATAAAGCAACAGCACAAAATGATATCACCGAGCCGTTGCGCTTTTTGCAGTATAATATCAAAAGCCGCGCAATGGTGTTTGTATTAAGTGATTTTAAGAAAATCAACGCTGAGGGATTGAAATCTTTAGTTGCACTTACCAAGAGATGTCGCGTCTATTGCGTTAATATTTATGATTATATTGAAGAGGTTCCTCCGGATTCAGGTGAATATATGGCAGAGTATAATGGCGAAAAATTGATATTTGATTCGTCTCCAGAAGCATATAAGCGCACATATTATAATTACTTTTTAGAAAAGCGCCGAGCAATGGAGAATTTTTGCCGTAAGTTTAATTGTCAGTATCTCAATATCCGCACAGACAGACCGCTTTATAAGCAGCTTAGAATATTGTAAGGGACGTTAATGAATAAAGTTTTTAAGAAATTATGTTTTTTAGCTATGACAGCGTTTTTTTTAGCTGGTGTTATTTATTGGTGGCAACAGAAAAAAATAACTTTTAGCGTGATTATACCGGTCTATAATGCTGAAAAATATTTACCTAAATGTTTAGACAGTATTTTTGTTCAAAATGGGGATTTTGAGGTTATTGCGGTTAATGACGGCTCTAAAGATAAGTCTTTGCAAATTTTGCAAGAATATGCAAAGAAGCATAAAAATCTCAAAATTATTGATCAAAAAAATCAAGGAATTGCGGCAGCCAGAAATAACGGATTGCATGCGGCGACAAAAAAGTATGTCACATTTGTTGATAATGATGATTGGTTAGAGCCGGACACTTTTGAATTAGCTGAAAAGGCAATTAAACAGGATAAGCCAGATGTATTATTAACGGGATATGCGGATATTTATGACCGAGAGTGGGTTAAACAAGTCAGAGGTCTAAAAGATGCTGAAGCCGTTCCTGAAATTAACCGGTTTGTTAATCATGGGTTAGATAAGCTAGCGATGCTTTCTCCGTTTTTTAGTAAAGAAGCTCATGCCGATTTATATAATGACGGTGGGGGTGTTCGTGCGCGTTTTTATCGGAAATCTTTTTTGGATAAGCATAATATTTATTTTGAGGATATGTTTGGCGAAGATATATTTTTTGCTTTTCGGGCGTATGCATATAATCCTTTAATCTCGGTTTTAAATGTGCCGGTTTATAATTATCTTAATCGGGTTGATGCCGCGTCTAAGAGTGAAAAAATTATCAACTCTATTGCTAAAAGCATGGAAAGATTGCGACAAATTCCGGAATATAAAACAGCAACAAGGCGTGAGCAAATGCTGATGGATGATTATTGGCTTGCGATGTATTTGGTGGGTTTTGCTAATTTGGAGCGTCATGGAATAGCTCCTCAAAGTGGGTTTGAGCAAGCATCTCGCGCTTTGCAGAGCTTTTCTATTTATAATGAAAAAGAGCTAAAGTCTGCACGAAATTATCAGAAATTACGCAATATGTTAATGGGTGGCACTCATTAGTCCGGTTCTTTAATCCGTTCAATATTTGCACCAACAGCTTTTAATTTTTCTTCCAAGTGTTCATAGCCGCGGTCAAGGTGATAAACGCGGTTAATAATGGTTTCGCCTTCGGCAACAAGGCCTGCTAATACAAGGGCAAAAGAAGCTCTCAGGTCGGTTGCCATTACCGGTGCACCGGAGAGTTTTTTAACACCGCGGATGATTGCAGAGGCGTGACCGTGAATATTGATGTTTGCGCCCATGCGGCAGAGCTCCGGCACATGCATAAAACGGTTTTCCCAAATGCTTTCGGTAACAAGAGACGCTCCTTCGGCAACAGTCATCAAAGCCATATATTGGGCTTGTAAGTCAGTTGGGAATCCGGGGTAATAATCGGTATAAATATCTTCGCCAAAGATAGTTTTGTTTTGCGCATCAATAATAATGGAATTTTCTTTTTCTTCGACTGTGACGCCCATTTTTTCCAGAGTTCTTAAGGGTTGTTGCAAGTGCTCGGGGTTGGCGTTAATCAGTTCAATTTTTCCTTTGGTAATGGCTGCGGCAATAGCATAAGAGCCAGCCTCAATACGGTCGGCAATAACAGCGTGTGTTGCACCGTGAAGTTCTTTAACGCCTTCAATCGTTAAGATTGAAGTGCCGCGTCCGAAAATTTTTGCGCCCATTGCACTTAATAAATCAATTAAATTTTCTATTTCCGGTTCTTTGGCGGCATTTTCTATTTTGGTAACACCTTCTGCTAAAACTGCGGCCATTAAGATATTACAAGTTGCACCGACAGAGGCTTTGCTAAAGATAATATGAGAGCCCTTTAATCCTTGTGGTGCATCAGCGATAACGTATCCGTTTTTGATTTCTATGGCTGCGCCCATTTGTTCTAAAGAAGATAAGTGAATGTCCATCGGGCGAGCACCGATAGCGCAACCGCCGGGGAGTGAAAATTCTACATGATGAAAGCGGGCTAAAACCGGCCCTAGGACGTAATATGAAGCGCGCATTTTGCGAACAAAATCATATGGAGCAATCAGTTCTTTTATTTCATCAGCTTGGTAGGTATAGGTTTTGGTTATGTGTCCGCCATAAATTTCTTCTTTTTCAGAAATTTTTAGTCCCATATAGTTTAGGAGACTGTTTAAGAAGGTTATATCTGACAAAGCCGGAACATTTTTTAAGGTAACGGGTTCTTTGGTCAATAACGAAGCACAAACCAAAGGCAAAGCTGCATTTTTGGCTCCGCTGATATAGATTTTGCCGTTTAATTTGTTACCGCCGATGATTTTTATTTTATCCATAGTTGTTCTCCTTTACCGGTTAGGGGTTAGTTCTTTTTAGCCTGTTTTAGCTTTTGCAGAGCCTCGGCTTGTTTTTTTCTCTTTTCAAGATTTTTTTTAAGTGCTTTGGCTTCTTTTTCTATACGTGCATCTTGTCTTTTTTTTATATTTGCCATGGGACCTCCTTTGTTTGATGAGCTTATTTTAGTGTAAAATCGTATATAAATTCTTAAAAAGACAATGGATTCACAGGATATTTAGATAAAATTTATCGGCAAAAATCATAAGGTTATTATAAATTTTTGTGAGAGGATAAAATTTTTCTTGCAATAATAAAAAAGTATGTTATAAACAACACTCGTTAAGACGATGCGGGTATAGCTCAGGGGTAGAGCGCAACCTTGCCAAGGTTGATGTCGTGGGTCCGAATCCCATTGCCCGCTCCAATTCCACCGTAAGCTATATGGCTTGCGGTTTTTTTGTATCGGGACGTAGTTCAGCCTGGTAGAGCGCTTGCATGGGGTGCAAGAAGTCGGAGGTTCAAATCCTCTCGTCCCGACCAATAAAGCAAAGACCAGCCCTTGTGGTTGGTTTGTGTTTTATTACCACGAAGTGGTTTGGATTTGAAGCTCCGAAAAAGGAGGTTCACTACAAATGAAAGCGAGACGGAAGTATCGCGGTCAGCCGTTAGGCTGATGAGTGCTCGTGCGCCGAAGGCAAAACTCTCGTTCCGACCAATAAATAAGACAAAGACGACACGTATAGGAGATTTTTGTATGACTGGTGTCGAATATATCAAAAAATCAGTTTCTGAGTTGTTGAGTAATCATTTTGGCGGTCACGATGACAAGCATGTTTTTCGTGTTTATCAATTAGCTATGGATTTTTGTAATGAAATTCCGGAAGCTAATAGGGATTTGGTTGCAGCTGGTGCCTTGTTGCATGATTGCGATGATTATAAGCTATTTGGTGAAGAAAGTGCTCGGTTGTTAACCAATACTCGTCGTATATTAAAAGGCTCCGGATTTGATGATGTTTTTGCTAATAAATGTATTAAGATTGTTAAAACAATCGGATATAGCAAGCGATTAAGCGGAATCGTGCCGGATTGTGTGGAAGGCAAAATCGTTTCTGATGCGGATATGGCTGATGCAAGCGGTATTATCGGAGTTATCCGGTGTATTGAGTATCGTGCTTATCGTTCTCAGGGGGGAGAGCCGTTTTTTGACCCTGACTATCTACCGACTGAAATGGATGCCGAAAAGTATAAACAAATAAAGAGTTGTCCGGTGGTAAATCATTTTTTTGATAAGTTGTTTCATTTACGCGATTTGGCGCTGACAGAGCCGGGGCGTCGGTGCATCGGAAAAAGACATGAAACGATTGTGAATTTCTTAAAAACCTACTTTGATGAAATTGATGCACCGCAAGTTTGGAAAGATTTATTGACGCAATATGAGTAATTTAGACTTAGTTTTGCTACAAAATAATATCTTGACTCTTAAAATTTCAAATGTTATAAACTTTTTTCGCAAAGAGTTATTAAGTTTATAATTAGCAACCAAAACTACTATTATATATATTGAGTTTAAGGCAAGTTATATCAGGGTTGACGAATCATGGAGTATGAGGTGCGATTGACCTTTCCTTTATGGAATAGAGGAAGCTTCCTCGTTATTTCTGGTATCAGCATTGTAATTCATGCCTTCTGTATGCAAACAGTAATCCGCCTAATCGGCAAAATCAGACAATGGGTTCAGCAGTCCTTTCTTTCTTTAAGAGAGATAAAAGCTATCGCTGTGCGTTGGTTCTGGCGGGTTGTTGTGAGTAGTGGCAAGCGAAAGCAACCTTTCTGTTTGATGAGTATTCGTTGAAATGAATCTCAGAGGGATGTTAAACTGTTAAAAAGGTGACCAGCAGCCTTTGGCATCGCAGATGTTTGTGCTTAAACTGACGGGTAGGTTTGCCAATAACCGCCCAGAAGCTAGGAACAATGACAAGCAGTTGAGTCGGCTTGGAAGCAGCCATTCTTGTGATTTGCAAACGTGTGCAATCTGCTTTAGTTTTTGGCTTGAGCCCCTGATATGAATTATCGGGGGCTTCCTTTTTTTATAATAAACGCAAAAAACACTTGATTTATTAGATATTAGAGTGTATCAAAGCTAAGCGATAGGGGTATAGCTCAGTTGGTAGAGCATCGGTCTCCAAAACCGAGTGTCGTGAGTTCGAATCTTACTGCCCCTGCCAGTAAAAATAACCTCCCCTTGCGGTAGGTTATTTTTTTATGGTTTAGAAAAAGTTAAGTTCAGTATAATTTTCCCTTTATCTATACTTTGATGGTGAGCTAAAAAATGGCGGCAGAGTGGGATAGATTTTCGCTTTTTTTCAAAAGCTCAATCGCACGGGCGCTCATCAGCCTCACGGCTGACCGCCATACTTCGTCTGGCTTTCGCTGGTAGTCGAACCCACTCACTCCGTGGGTTCTTATTCCACAACCAATAAAAAAGAGGGGATTTACCCCTCTTTTTTTATTGGCGGACAGAGTGGGATTCGAACCCACGGTACCCTTTGGGGGTACACACGATTTCCAATCGTGCACCTTCGGCCTCTCGGTCATCTGTCCATCGGTCTTGCTTTTTATATCGGTTTTTTATATTTGGCAAGTGTTATTTTTAAAAATCAAAGCGTTTTGGGATAGTGCAGACATAAAAAAAGTCCGCTTTTGCGGACCTTTATAATATTTTTTAGTTTAAGCAACTTCTTTGGGTTGATTAAAGATAATCATCGTCTCTAAATTTTTGTTTTTGTTCATTTGCAATGTGCAAGTGCTATTGCCAAGAGATTTATATTTGTCTAAAGTCAATCCCCGAACATTTGGTTTGGAAGCACATATGCCATTGGCAATTTTTTTAGCTCCCAACTTTGCAAATGCGGTTCTTTTTGTTTCATTACTAATTGTTGCCTTAATCATATTTTATTCCTTTCTTGTTATTGACACAATAAATAACACTCATTTATTTTTTGTCAATAATTTTTTTGAAAAAAATGATAAAATTTCTCTCTTTATCTCTTATAACAACAAAAGATTAAATTTAAGTAAAGAAAAAATGTATTTTGTCCAACAAAAAAAGCGACTCATTATCGGAGCCGCTCAAATCAGGTAAAATATCGGCTAATTTAACCAATATTCTATGGTTGAAACAACGCGCACAGTTTTATTGATTTGCTGTTGTTCATAGTTGCCATCAGCCTGTTCACGAGGCAAAATAGAGAAGACACCTTGGTTGGCACGGCGAATCTTGCCGACAACGCTACCGGAGTTTTTGGCAAATTCGGCAGCAGCTTTTTTGGCATTTTGAGTAGCCTCGGTTATCATTTGCGGTTTGATATCATTCAATTTAGTGAAGATATAAGCAATGCTATAGCCATCATTAGTATCAAATACAATGCCTTGGGCAATCAATTTATCTGTTTGCGGAATGGTTTCTTCAACCAGCATTACGTTGTTGCTTTTTACCGTAATGCTTTGATTTAAGATAAAACGGGAATTGTTTGCTTCTTGGCTACGATACGGATTTGCCATAAGATCATTGGTTTCAATTCGTCCGGCGCGAATTTCTTCAGCCTTGAAGCCTTGTTTTACTAAAAAGGCTTTAATGGCATTGGTCTGTGTGGTAATCTTGCTTTGAGCATTCTGTAAATCATTGTCGGTTACAACGATTTTTAATTTCCAAATTGCCAAGTCAGCCACAACATCCATCTCCGCTAGGCCTTTAACGGTTACGGTGTTGTTGTCAATGTGGGTTTTGTAGTAGTAATATCCGGGGAAGAATCCACCGAGCGCAATGCCCAATGCCAAAACAAAAGAGGCAAGTGTTTTATGCGGTGGTGGCGGGGGAGTTAGACGTGTTTTTTCTTCAGTCATCTTGCTATCCTTTCAAAATTAACGATAGGTTTTATGTATCCGTTTTAAAGGCTGTTGTCAATAGAAGTTGTGCGAAAATTGATAATGAAAAATTAAGTTTTTTGTGACAATATACCGCTAGATTGCGATTGTTTATGGAGCTTCAAATGAAAGTTTTTCTGAGTGTTTTATTTAGCGCTATGATTGTTTTTGCCGTCCAAGCAAAAGACGGAGAAAGAGATTATCCGACGTGGTTTGTGGTTAATCATGCAGAGGAGGATGTTGAATCAGTTGCAACAGAAGCCAAAGAAACGGCAGAATCGTCTAGGGAAGTTGTTTCTGAGAAGGAAGATTCAGAAATAAAACCCAGAAAATTACGGATGAGCAGAACCCATTTGGCAAAGCAAGAAAAGAAACAAGAAGAAAACAGATTTGCTAAAAACAATAAAGATTTGTTGTTGGCAGAAAAGTTATTAAAGCATGTATATCAAAAAAACATATCTAATAATTTTGTTGTGTCGCCTCTGTCCTTTTATACCGTATCGGTGTTGTTGGCAAACGGTGTGGTTGATGAAACGCTGTTTGAATTTTCCTCTATGTTTCCGGTGCTTCATTTAGCAGAAGTTGATAAAGTGCTTAAAACATATATTGATTCCAAAAAAGAAAGCGTTGAATTGCCTAATGCATTGTGGAGCGGTTCTTTTAGTGAGCATTATAAGACTTTAATGCAGGAATATCTGGGGGCAGAACTTTGGGGCATGGAAGATTCCACAAAAATTATAAATGATTGGGTTAATGCGCGGACACAGGGCGGTTTAAGAACATTTGGAGATCCCGAAAAAACTATGCCTGAAGATGTTTATGCATCCGGCGGGGCTTTGTTTAAGATAATGAAAGCACCGTTTAGAACTCAAAAAACAGCTGTTCGGCAATTCTTTAATATAGATGAGACAGTCAGCAATATTAAGTTTTTACAAGGAGAGGTGGTTGCCGGCTATTTTGAAAATGAGGATATGCAGATTTTGAAATTGACTTACCCCTCCGGTGATAAATTGGCTCTTTGGTTACCTAATAGCGATATTGATTTTGAAGAATTTGTTGAAGAGGTTGATGCCAGTCTCTTGAATTTTAATTTTGAAAAGAAGGAAGTTAAAGTTATAATTCCGGAAATTGATATTACTTATGCGATTAAAAATGTTGCAGATGTTTATGAGCAAATGGGGGTTAAGCGCATTTTTGAAAAAGAAAATTATGATTTTGCCAAGATGATAAGTTTTGATAATGCGACTAAAGTTAAAAAGGTGTTTTTGAATGCGCGTGTCATAATGAGAGAAAATGTTTCTGATGATGAAACAGAAGAGTTGTCGGCAAAAATATCATTTGAGGCAGATCATCCGTTTATTTTTATGATAAATGACGGTGACTTTATTGGCGCGTATGTTTCGGGCAAAAAATAAGTTTGTTAAGTAATCTCTTTTATTGCCTCAAATACATGATTATTAAAGTCATCGTTGGTTGCGGCTAAAGGGAGTCCTGTATACAAATTTTTATAATAAATTATTGTAAACAGGCGGATAGCTCCTGTCAGACTTATTCTTTTATCATGGTTCATATCTATAAGTTCGAATAATGTTTTGCGATGGATATGTTCTCTTTTGCATATTGCATTTATTGCTTCCCATTCCGAATTTGTCAGCCGCATGCTGGTGTGCTTGCGAAAAATTGATATGTTTCTTGCAATGATTCCTGTCATATCTTCTCTCCCTTTTCTGTTTTTGATGTTATGGGGTATTTATGTAAATGCAATTACTTTTTTGAATTATGCATATTATTTTTAGAAATATAATAAATTTAATTAAAATAGTTGTAATTTATTTTTGCTTGAGTATAATGGCGGAGGTTTTATGAGGTCATAATGAAAAAAAATACTAAAAATTTTATCTCTGAAAAATATAGTGCTGTTTATAAGCAGTGTGTCCTTAAATATTTTGCTTATATAAAATCTTCGGAGGGTCGAGCGGATTTTTTTAAGTTGTTGGCCATGTATTGCCACCATCTTGTCCAAAACAGTAAAAATTATAGAATACAACAGCGGCCTAGTATTTATCGTATGAACATGGAGAAAATACATCAAGATTTTTTAAGTGATACGAATAAGGTCTTATGGCGTAGGAATTTTATCGATGCGGCATTTTTATTTGGGTATGACAAATTGGAAACAGGTAAAACGATTGTTCATACGAAAGAAAAAAATGCTGATGGTTTGCAAGCAGTTTTGAATTTTGATAAACTGGTAACTTTTTTGTTTGAAGTAGAACAAATTATCAGAAAAAATGAAGATTTTGAAACAATTGCGGCAAAGCTAAAGTGTTTGTTTCAGCATTATAATCTATCGTTTATAGAGTATTGATGATTTCAGCTATCTCTTGTGCAATATTTAATGGAGTAGGTGGGGAAATTTGATTGTTTTCTTCTGAAAGCGGAGTGGCATAGCCTGTCTTATAAAGGGAATCTATAAAGCGCAAATGCTTTGGTGTCAGCCAATTTTGTCCGGTAAATATTTGCAAAGGTTTGCAAGCGGCGGTTGCTTCGCAGCACATAGATACAGAATCGCCGGTTACAACAAGGTTATCACAGCAAGCAAGAAAGCCAAGATAAGGATTATCATCCGTATTTCCCCATAAATAAGCATATTGAGGTATATTTTTCAGGGTGCTTGTGATGATGTCTTCGGCAATTTTTCCGGTTCTTCTGGAAGTGGTAATCAGGAGTGAACCGTGGTCTTTGTTTTTGATTTTTTGAACAATCTTAGCTAATTCTGCTGCGTTTTCTTTTGAAAAGGGTGTTTTTTTTATGGCGCCGCCGATGATTAATGCAGTTATCGGGTGAGGTAAATGTGCAAATTCTTTTTGCCATGTTTGTTGTGCATTTATCAGTTTTTCTTTGGTAATTGCATGTGGCGAACCGATGGTATATCTGAGGTTGGGCGCTTTGTATTTATAATTATCGTGTTCGGGGGCAAAGATGTAAGTAAAGTCTTTAATACCGAATCGACCGATATGAAGTAGTTGAATTAGTTTTGTTTCTGGACTTTGCTTCTTTATAAAACGTGCAACAGGGGCAGTTCTTCTGGAAGATGATAAAACAATGTCGGGATATGGTGCTGTCAGATTTTTCTTGCAATCTTTGGTTAAACCGATTAAAGTGCGTCCACGGATGATATTTGGCAGTCCAGCTAAACGCGTGTAAATTATTTCTTTATTTATTATTTCAAATTTTGATATGTCTAAATAATGTGCAATTCCCTCAGCTTGATGACGGCTGCCCATGCGGTTGTCTAAGAGTATCCAAATCGTTTTTTTCATTTTATGTCTCAATTAATAGATAAAAATAAGATTTTTTAGCTATTTGTTAAAACATATATGATAAAAGCATATATATGCAAGAGAAATTTTGTATTTAAGGAGTGGTTTATGTGGAAATATGTCGTGCTTTTTTGTTTCATGATGGTAATGCCTGCACAGGCACAGATGGCATCACTTAATAAAGCAAAGTATGTTACTGTCATAAGGGTGGTATCAGAACATCAGCTAGATAATAAAGATATAGCTTCTGATGTAGATAAATTGCGTGATAGTGCCAAATTTAAGCAAGATTTGAAGAAAATGCTTGAAAAATTAGATAATGAGCATCCGAATACCGCAAAGAATCATCGAGTTATGCGTATTTTAGAGCAAGCAGGAAAAGATATTTATAACGAATTAAAGTAAAGGAGTTTTAGAAATGAAAAAATTTTTAGCATTAGCTTTAGTATTTTTAATGAGCGCGTGCTCAACGGAATATATTTTGATGGATGAGGATGGTAATCCAGTTAATGAAGATTATTATACCGAAGGTTACGGAAACGAAGAAATGTTAGGCGAGGAAGATTTGTTGGCATCTTCTATGGCAGAACGTCGTTTGAGTGCAGATGATGTATTTGTTGTCAATGAGGAAATAGATTCCGTTACATATCAGTATAAAAATGTGCGCGTCGATGAAATTTCTCCATTAGCTTCTTTATATTGTGCTGATGCAGCGTTTGGTGCTTCTCCTTATTTAAGAGAAGTTTCTATGTATCATAACGGTTTTATGCGTGCAACCTTTGATTGTGTTAATCTTGCAATCTAAACAGCCATTCCCTATATTAATAATGGGGAATAAAAATGGTTAAGAATTTATATGACGTATTAGGTGTAAGTAAAACGGCAACTGCGACAGAGATTAAGTCGCAATATCGTAAGCTTGCCCGTAAATATCATCCGGACTTAAATAAAGATGATAAAAATGCCGCGGAGAAGTTTAAGGAAATTTCTGCGGCTTATGATATATTAGGTGATAAAGATAAGCGCCAAAAGTATGATAATAATGAAATAGACGCAGAAGGCAAACCTACAGGTTTCGGTGCAGGCGGTTTCGGCGCAGGCGGGTTTGATACCGGTGATTTCGGAGGCGGACGCCAGTATAATACATATACCAACGGAGGATTTAACGGAGCCGGATTCGATTTTTCATCTTTGTTCGGAGAGGATATATTCAGCCAATTCAGTGGTGGCAGAGGTTTTGGTGCGCGCCAGCAGAAAGGGCAAGATATTGCATATTCGTTGGATATAGATTTTTTGGATGCGGTAAGAGGTGCCGAGAAAAGTATCTTGATGAATAACAAGCAATTAAACGTTAAGATTCCGGCGGGAACGCAAAGCGGTCAGGTTCTTCGCTTAAAAGGTCAGGGCACAAAAGGTGTTAACAGCAATTTGAACGGAGATGCTCTAATTACGATAAATGTCAGACCACACCCCTATTTTAAGGCAGAAGGGCGTGATATTTTGCTAGATTTACCGATTTCCATAAAAGAAGCTGTGTTAGGGGCGAAAGTTACGGTACCGACAATCAGCGGAAAGGTTAATGTGACTATTCCGCCATATTCTTCAAGCCAAGAAAAATTACGCCTAAAGGGTAAAGGTATTAAAACTAAGAACGGGACCGGTGATGAGATTATCAGTTTGGTGGTGAGTGTGCCTAAAAACAAAAATGCCGAATTGGAAAGCGTTTTAAGAAATATGAAAGATGAGAACGTAAGGACTTTTTAATGTTATTTGAAGCTTTAGAAAATTTTGAATGGTATAATGATCCGGAAAATGTGCGATTTGATGACGAAGCAATGGTGATTTATGCCAAGCAGGGCACAGATTTTTGGCAGAGCACGCAGCATGGTATCAGTAAAGATAACGGGCATTTCTTTTTTTCTCGGCAAAAGGGGGATTTTACACTTTCATTTAAGTGGAAAGTTGATACAAGCGAAAGGTTTTCACAGTGCGGTATGATGCTCAGACGGGATGAGCAAAATTGGGTCAAAGCCGCATTAATGAACGAGGTTAATGGAGACAATGTGGTTATGTCGGCAATGGCTATAAACGGCCATGCGGATTGTGTCAGTTTTACATTAAGTCAAGAAGTTTCGGAAATTTGGTTTAAGTTACAGCGGCATATTGATGACTATATGTTGATGTATTCTCTTGACGGGGTTAAATATATTCCGATAAGAACGTTTTATCTTAAAAGTTATGAAGATATTAAAGTCGGCGCTTATATGGCGAATCCGTCAGATAAAGATTTTAATGCTTCACTTTCATGTGTTGATTTGATATCCGGTGCAGCAGAAAATTCCTGATTTTAGCTGTTTCTTTTATTAAAATGTCTTGACTTTTAAGTTTGTTTGTTCTTTATTCATTTTACATACATACTGGTAGGTATTTTAAATTGTGAGGCAAAATGGTCAAAAAAAGTAAGGATGATGCCGAAAAGACACGACAGGCAGTTTTAGAATCTGCATTGGATGTTTTTTCTGAAAAAGGATATGCTAAAGCTACTTTTGATGAAATCGCAGCGCGCGCCGGTTTTACTAAGGGTGCGGTGTATTGGTATTTCAGAAATAAGGCGGATTTGCTATCTGCTTTGATTGTGGAATATTTGCAACGGAAACGCACAGAAATATTACCGAAATTGCCTCAGGGTAACACTTTGGATGACTTGTTGGATTATTTTGTTATATGGGCAGGTGTCGGCAAAGAAGATATCCGGTTTGCAAAGTTTAACAGATTTGTTTTGTGCCAGATGGAATGGTCAGAAGTGATTATTGATCGAGTTGATAAAAATTTAAATATAATCAAGAACTTCCATTTAGAAAAAATTAATAAGGTTTTGTTAGAGTGCGAAAAAACCGGTATATTGAAAAGCGGTCTTGATTTAGGCGAGCTCCAGCATATCATTTTGTCATCTTATATAGGTCTTATGTTTTCGACATTGAGTAAACGTCATAATTTTGATTTA
Source organism: uncultured Rhodospirillales bacterium (assembly GCA_902763185.1). Taxonomy (GTDB): domain Bacteria; phylum Pseudomonadota; class Alphaproteobacteria; order RF32; family CAG-239; genus CAG-267. The sequence continues at coordinate 62,974 of CACWQT010000007.1, forward strand.
GTGGAAATTGTGCGGGCAGGTTTGGGTTTGTTGTTTGATGGAATTAGAAAGTAAAAGAGAGGTTTTTGATGAAAAAGGATAAAATTATGAAGGCATTTGAAATTATGCAAAAAAGGGTAAAAGAGGTGAGCAAAAAATATGATAGTAAGTATCTATACGGTGTTTTAGCCGGATTGGTAATCTTAGGTGCGGGTTGGTATTTTTTGGGCCCCAAAAATCCTAATATGATGATGCCAAAAGTTAATGCAAAAGTTGCTGTTGTATCAGAGGAAGTTATTAAAAATTCAAAAAAATATGTTGCTCTGGTGGAAGCGATTAATAGTGTTGATGTTGTGGCAAAGGTCAGTGGCAGTTTGGATAAAGTTAATTTTGTAGAAGGAAGTTTTGTTAAAAAAGATGATCCTTTGTTTGTGATTGATAAAGAACCTTATCAGGCAAATTATGATTTAGCTCAAGCTCAAATGGAAAGTGCTGAGGCTACTTTAACACGCGCCGAGCGTGATTATAATCGTCAAAAGCAGTTGAGTGCCAAAAATATTGCATCTAAGGCTACATTTGATGCGGCAGAAAGTGCATATTTGCAAGCAAAAGCAGCTGTATCTCAAGCTAAAGCTCGATTGAATTTAGCGGAAATTGATTTGAAAAATACGGAAGTTAAGGCATATATTGACGGACAAATCGGCAAGACTCAAGTAACAGTCGGCAATTTTGTTACGGCTTCAAGTATGGTTTTGGCCAGGGTTTCTCAGATAGATCCGATACGAATTGCTTTTTCGGTTACGGATAAGGAGTTTTTGGAAATACAGCGTGCAAAAGAGCAAGAAGACATTAATGATTTGACTATTAATATTGAACTTTCGGATGGTGATGTCTTGCACGAAAAATTAGAACAAGCGTTTGCCAGTAATGAGACCAATATGGGAACTGCTACAATTGCAATTTATGTTGATGTAAAAAATGATAAACATTACTTAAATCCAGGGACATATGTTAATATCAGCTTTACATCAAATAGAGAGAAAAAGGGATTGGTTGTTCCGGAGACGGCTATAATACAATCGGATAATGTATCTTTAGTGTTTGTAGTTGGAGAAGATAATGTAGCTAAAATGCGTCCGGTGACATTAGGTGAAGCCTTTGACGGTAAACAGGTTATTGCTTCAGGTTTAAATGCCGGTGAGCGTGTGTTAATCAGCGGTTTGGCAAACAGAATGCTTAGAGACGGTGCAATAATTAATGTTATTGATGATACAAGCAATACAGCAGCGCAATAACAAGTAAAAGGAGACGTAAGGCATGTTTTCGCATTTTTTTATTGAAAGACCACGTTTTGCTGTTGTTATCGCAATCGTTATGAGTTTGGCTGGGTTAATTTCTATTTTTATGTTGCCGATAGCCATGTATCCGGAAATTACACCGCCGCAAATTATGGTGCGTGCAGATTATACCGGTGCCAGTGCTGAAACAGTGGCTAATACAGTGGCTATTCCGATAGAAACAGCGGTTAACGGTGTGGACGATATGATGTATATGGAATCGTCCTCATATAATTCCGGTCACTACGAATTGACCATCAGTTTTGAAATTGGCACAGATCCTGATTTAGCACAAGTAAAAGTGCAGAATCGTGTGCAACAGGCTTTGAATCAATTGCCGGATGAAGTGCAGGCGCGCGGAGTGACGGTTATTCGTCGTTCTTCAGAAATTTTAGGTTTTTTGCAGGCACTTTCTCCGAATGGAACACATGAAAAGAACTTTTTGAATAACTATGTTAACAACAATGTTAAAAACAATCTCGGTCGTCAGTATGGTGTGGGTGATGCTAGCGTTATGGATGCGCCTTTAAGTATGCGCGTGTGGTTAGACGCCGATAAAATGGCAGCATTAAATATTTCACTATTGGCGGTTAGAACAGCTATTGCAAGCCAAAACTATCAGCCGTCTTTAGGTTCTGTGGGATCGGAGCCAAATGACGGAACATCTAACACTGTTTTTTCTTTGGAAACACAGGGGCGCTTAAACGAGGCTAAAGATTTTGAAAATATTATTGTTCGAACAGAGGCAGAGGGCGGTTTGGTGCGCTTAAAAGATATTGCTCGAGTTGAAATCGGGCAGGAAAGCTATTTGGTTAAGTCAGATGTGGACGGGCAGGCTAACGTAGGTATTATGGTCAACAAGCTTTCCGGTGCAAATGCTTTAAAAGCCATGGATGCTATTCGTGCTGAGTTGGCAAGACTTTCCAAATACTATCCGGAAGATTTTAATGTTGATGTTTTCTTTGATGCAACGAATTTTATCAGGGTATCTATTGAAGAAGTTGTATTTACCCTGTTTTTAACTTTTGGTTTGGTGGTTTTGGTTTGTTTTGTATTTTTGCAAGATTGGCGTGCAACACTTATTCCGGCTATTGCCATTCCGGTTTCTATTTTATCCACCTTTGCGGTGATGTTGGCATTGGGTTATAATTTAAATATCTTAACTTTATTCGGGTTGATTTTAGCTATCGGTTTGGTGGTTGATGATGCTATTGTTGTTGTAGAGCGCGTGATGTATTTGATGCAATTTGAAAATCTTTCACCTAAAGAGGCATCTAAAAAAGCTATGGAACAAGTGTCTTCGGCGGTGGTGGCAACAACTTTGGTGTTGCTTGCTATTTTTGTGCCGATTGCATTTATGGGTGGCGTTACCGGTCGTATTTATCAGCAATTTGCGATTTCGATTTCTTTTGCCGTTTTGTTTTCCGGTGTTAACGCATTAACATTAAGTCCGGCATTGAGTGCCACCATACTTAAATCATTTAAGCCTAGGCAATCCGGATTTTTATTCAAATTTGAGCAATTTATCAATGCATCAAAAAGTAAATATGTGCATTTTGTGGCATGGGTTGGTCGTAAATTTGCAATCGTTTTATGTATTTTATTAGCACTAATCGGGTTAAATTATTTTGCCGGTTCAAAAATCCAATCATCATTTTTACCGGATGAAGACCAAGGTGTTATTTTGGCAAATATTCAATTACCGGAAGGTTCTTCCGGCAAGCTTACCCAAGAAGTGCTTGAAAAAACGCGAGAAATATATAAAACAGAAGACAAAATTAAATCAGTTATGAGTTTACGCGGGTTTAGTATTTTAGCCGGTCGGGGCGAAAATGTCGGTTTTAATGTTATTGATTTAAAGCCGTGGGATGAGCGTAAGGGGGCCATTAATTATTCAACCAATATCAAAAATCGTTTAATGATGGCGATGCAGGGAATAACGGAAGCTGACATTATGTTATTTGAGTTTCCGGCTATTCCGGGTTTAGGGACAAGTAATAGTATGGATTTACGTTTGCAGGCTATTGAAAATTCTGATATGAATGCTCTCGGCGCAGCATTAAATGAGTTTTTGATGAAGATTAATCAATTACCGCAAGTGGCAATGGCTTATTCTACATATAGTTCCCGCACACCGCATGCTTATTTAGACATTAACCGCGAAAAAGCTGAACTGATGGGTGTGTCTATTGGTAGTATATATTCTACATTGCAGACATATCTGGGCTCTATGTATGTTAATGATGTTAATATCGGAACGCAGGCCAATAAGGTTATGCTTCAGGCGGATTGGAGATATCGGAAGAATTTGGATAGTATTAAAAATCTTTATGTTCAAAGTGCTTCCGGCGAGATGGTTCCATTGGGGGGATTGATTGATATTCGACGTGTGACATTGCCACGGTCCATTAACCGTTATAATCAATATGCGGCGGCGACGATTAATATCAATGCCGTTCCGGGTTCCAGCTCCGGTGAAGTTATGGATGCGATAGAAAAATTAGCGGCAGAGACATTATCTAAATCATATTCGTATGAATGGTCTGGTATAAGCTTGCAAGAAAAGCGTAATGAGGGGCGTATTTTTTATATTGTGTCATTGGCTATTTTGTTTGCTTATCTTTTCTTGGTGGCACAATACGAGAGTTGGACTTTACCTATTTCTGTTATTCTTTCGGTTTTGACCGGTATGTTTGGCGCTTTTGTCGGCTTGTATATTGCCGGGTTACCTTTAAGTATTTATGCACAACTCGGTATGGTTTTGCTGGTTGGCTTATCTGCAAAGAATGCGATTTTGATTGTGGAATTTGCAAAAATGGAACATGAGAAAGGAGTGCCGATTGTAAAGTCTGCGGAAATCGGTATAAGGGAGCGGTTTAGAGCTGTTTTAATGACTGCATTAACCTTTATTTTGGGCGTGGCACCGTTGGTATGGGCAACGGGCGCTTGTGCCGGTTCACGTGTGGCAGTTGGTGTGCCTGTATTTGCCGGAATGTTAATCGGAACAGTCGGCGGTTTGTTTATTATTCCGTTGCTATATGTTTTGGTTCAGACAACGGTTGAGAAAATTACCAAAAGAATTTAGAAAAATTAAGCTTGCACATTTAGATAAATTGTGATACGAAAGGCGCTATAATATATTTTATAAAGGTGATTGATATGGCAAGTTTAATGGCTTCTAATGTTGTTTTGGCAAATACGTTGCAAGATGATGATTTAAAGCATGCTGTGCATACGATTGATAAAGAAATAGAAACACTTGAAATTTTGAAAAATAATCTGGATGTGTCTCTTTCTCAAGCATTGGATTTATTACAAAATACGAAAGGTCGTGTGATTGTTACGGGTATGGGTAAATCCGGTCATATTGCGCGAAAAATGGCTGCAACATTTTCTTCTACGGGGACGGTTTCTTTCTTTGTGCACCCCGGTGAGGCAAGTCATGGTGATTTAGGAATGATTGCTGATGATGACGTGATTATCGCTATTTCTTATAGCGGCGAATCTAAGGAATTGTCAGATATTTTGATGTATGCAAAACGGCGTAATATTCCTTTGATTGCTATTACGAGAAATCCGGAAAGCGCATTGGGTAAAAACTCTACCTTAGTTTTAAAATTACCGGATAACGGTGAGGCTTGTCCTCTCGGGTTAGCACCAACATCTTCAACAACAGCAACAATTGTTTTGGGAGATGTTTTGGCGGTGGATTTAATGGAGCGCAAAGGTTTTTCGGCAGCAGATTTCAGACAACGTCATCCAGGTGGAAAATTAGGTGCGATTTTATGTCGTGTTGCCGATGTCATGCATAAAGGCGATGAAATGCCGTTGCTTAATGAAAATGCCTTAATGCAGGAGGCCTTGATTGTAATGAGTGAAAAAATGCTCGGATGTGTCGGAATTGTGGACGATGCCGGCAATTTGGAGGGGATTATTACCGATGGTGATTTGCGTCGTTGGATGTCGCCTAATTTGATTACCGAAAAGGTTGCTAATGTGATGACTAAAAATCCTAAAGTTATCGGCCCCGAAGCATTGATTGTTGATGCGGTTAATGTGATGAACAATACCGGTCGCGGTATTACCAATCTGTTTGTGGTTGAGGGCAAAAAGCCGGTTGGTGTTATTCATATCCATGATTGTTTAAAGGCCGGAGTTGCTTAGTCTTGTTTGAAACTAAAAAAATTGACACTTTTTTTACTGGTGATAAAAATCTTTTGGAAGAAGAAGAAAAGATTTACATTAGCCGTCGCACAAAAGTTGTTCGTTTTTTTAAGCTATTTATGCCGTGTTTAACGGCTCTTCTGCTGGGTGTAGGTGTAATCTTATTTGATTTTGAGACAAACGAGGACAATTCTTTCACTTTAGCAAATGAAGAACGAGGTTATTTTGAGAAATTTCGAATGAAAAACACTGTCTTCGAACTGAGTGAGAAGAATAATAAATTCAGTGTAATTAAAGCTACGGAGGTGGAAGAAAAAGAAGCTGGTAGCAAAATTTATAATTTAACTCATCCTGATTCACAAACGTTGGATAATGGAAAAGTTATCACATTAAGAGCAGAAAGAGGTGTGTATAATCAAAACACGCAAGATTTGGATTTATATACTGATGTTGTTGGCAATTATGATAAGCAAATTGAAATCAAAACAGAGAGCGCAACTTATAATTTTGAAACAGAAAAAGGATCCGGCAATGAAAAAGTTGTCGGTCTTGGTGAAACAAGAGCGTTTGAAGCAGACAGATTTGCCTTTGACAATAAAAATGGTGTGATAGAGCTTTGGGGGAATGTCTATCTTAAGGGTGATGATATCGAGCTTAAATCACCTCATAAGGCAATTTTATATGCTCATGAAAATAAGATGATAACCTCTCAAGGGACTGTTTATAAGGCAAAAGATATTATAAAGGGTGATGAACTTACGGCCTTTTTTAAGGATACCAAACAGTTTGAAATAGAAAAAGCATACAGCAAAGGACATACCGAAATTTATACGGCAGGAAAATCAATATTTGCTGATAGAGGAGAATATATCAAAGAAGAGGGTATGGCGCGATTATTTGATAATGTTAAAATTGTTGATAGTTCCGGCTATACGGCAACGGGAAATAACGGCATATATGATCTTAATAAACGTGTATTTACACTTATCGGTTATGTTACAATTACTGATAAAAGCGGTTATACGGCGACGGCTAAATCCGGTGTTTATGATATGGAAAAGAAGACCATAACGTTGCGAGACGATGTCCAAATTGTTAAAAATAAAAGTACGGTTACAGCGCCTAAGGCTGTTTATTTTCAAACAAAAGATGAATTCCGTTTTTATGATAAGGTTAAAGTGGAACAAGAAGGGTATGAGGCAACAGCCAAAAGCGGTGTTTATTTTGTTAAGAAAAATGTGGCAGAACTTAATGATGATGTTATTATTACCAAGAACGGCAACCAAGTTCGCGGGGATAAAGCTATTTCTGACTTTGTAACATCTAAGAGCCGGCTTGTTCCAACCAAGAAAGGCGGCCGAGTTTTTGGTAAATTGTTTGAAAGCACATTTAAGAAGAAATCCGGAGGAAAATAATATGGGCCAAAATGTAAATCCGCAAAATTCTATTTTGGAAGTATTTAATATCGGCAAGAGATATAAGAACAGAAGTGTTTTACGCAATGTTTCCTTAAATGTGCGGCGCGGAGAGGCTGTTGGTTTATTAGGACCAAACGGTGCCGGTAAAACCACGTGTTTTTATTGTGTTACGGGGCTTATTACGCCTGATTATGGTGATGTGCACATTGACGGGCAGGATATTACATATATGCCGATGTATAAGCGAGCGCGTATGGGTATTGGTTATTTACCGCAAGAAGCCTCTATTTTTCGTAATTTGAGCGTCGAAGATAATATTAAAGCGGTGCTTGAAATTGTGGTTAAGAGCAAGGAAAAGCAAGCTCGGTTGTTAGAGGATTTATTAAGTGAGTTTTCTATTGCTCATCTTCGTAAATCTCCGGCAATTGCTTTGTCCGGCGGTGAACGTCGTCGGTTAGAGATTGCGCGAGCTTTAGCCAGTCAGCCCAATTATATTTTATTGGATGAGCCGTTGGCCGGTATTGACCCGATTGCGGTTGGTGAAATCAGGCAGTTGGTGGCACAGCTTAAAAACCGCGGTTTAGGTGTTCTTATTACAGATCACAATGTGAGAGAAACTCTTGATATTATTGATAGAGCATATATCTTACATGGCGGTTCTGTTCTTATGGAGGGAACTCCGGAAGAGATTGTTGCCAATGAAGAAGTTCGGAAAGTTTATTTGGGAGAGAATTTTTCTATTTAGTCCGGCTTTTTTATTGACTTTTTAGAGTTTTTGTGGATATGATTTAGGCAGAAAATAAACATTGAGAGGTATAAAATGAAAGTTACATTATCAGGAAAACAAGTTGATATCAGCAATAAATTGCGCGCTTATGTAGAGGAAGCGGTGGATACTTCCGTTGCTAAATATTTTAATGCGCCAATTAGTTGCACGGTTGCTTTTTCTAAAGATGGTGAAAATTTTAGTTGTGAAATCATTGTTCATCCGGCTAAAAACATTGTTTTAAGAGGTTCTGATACGGCGGCTGATCCTTATTCAGCATTTGACGGTGCAAATGGTCATATTGCAACAAGATTGCGTCGCCACAAAACAAAGTTAAATGCTCATAAGGGTAAAGTCGGATTAGCTGAATTGGCTTATTCTGCTGTGTTGCCGTTGGTTGAGCAAAATGAAGAAGTTGATGTTAATGAAAATGCTCCGTTAACGATTGCCGAAACAGATGCCAATATTCCGGTTTGCACAGTAAGTGAAGCGGTAATGTTTATGGATTTGAGCAATGAATGTGCTTTGATGTTCAGAAACAGTGCCAACAATCATATCAGTATGGTATATCGCCGTAAAGACGGTAATATCGGTTGGGTTGAGCCAAAGGCGGATAATTAATTTTTTTAAGGATTAATACAATGAATATTGCAGATATAATTTCCAAAAATGCGGTGCTTGATAATGTTCAGGTTTCCAGTAAACGTGAATTGATACAAGTGTTATCTCAGCGCATAGCTTCTTTTTCGGGGTTGGACGAGCGTGCTGTATTTGATGCTGTGTGGGAAAGAGAAAATCTCGGTTCTACAGGGTATGGCGACGGTGTGGCTTTTCCGCATGCAAGAATTGAGGGCTTGGATAAAGTCTGCGGTATATTTGCTCGTTTAGAAGAGCCGGTTGATTTTGATTCACTTGATGGTAAAGCGGTTGATTTGGTGTTTATGTTGGTTAGCCCCGAAAACAGCGGTGCCGACCACTTAACGGCTTTGGCTGCATTGTCAAGAATTTTAAAAACCGAGGGCAGTTGTGAAAAATTGCGTAAAGCTCGTTCGGTTGATGAGATTTACACTGTGCTTAATTCTTAAAAATAATTTATTTGTTTTAAGAGGGAGCGTAAAGCTCCCTTTTTTGTTATAATTCAAAATATCCTTTAGCTTGGCGCAAGATTTGTTCGGCTTGTTCAGAATAACTACCATCCTCATTATGTGTGTATAATGGCGGCAAAACAGACGTCAAACCGTGACTGCCTTTTTGTGCAAGGACAATGATACGCTTGGCAGGTTGGTTCGGCTTAGAATATAAAGGAAGGATTTTAATATTGCCTGCTTTGTTATGCATGGCAGAAAGAATCTCATTTATGGCTTCGGTGCGGTTAATGAGGGCAATATAGCCTTTGGGCTTTAGCATCTTTAGGCAAAAGGTGAGCCATTGTGTTAAATCAAAATCCTGGTGATTATGGGCAAATTTTTTGCTTTCTTTAGGTGAAGGCATATCATGATCGCTGTATGGTGGATTGGTTATGACAATATCATAACTTCCGGCTGTTAAGGTTGTTTTTTTGCGAATATCACAGATATCATAGTTAAGAAAGTCCATGAAACCGTTTTCTTTAGCACTCATATTGGATAATTCAACAAGTTCGGGCTGAATATCTATGCCGGTAATGTTAACCTTCTTATTCTGTAAACGATGAGCTAAGCATAAGGAAATGGCGCCGGTTCCGGAACCGACATCTAAAATTGTGCTGTTTGGTTTTATGATTTTTTCATCAATAAGGGCGGCCGCAAAAACCGCGTCAATCGCGGCACGATAGCCGTCTTTGGGTTGAAAAATTTTGACTTTTTTGTTTAGTAAATAATCTTCGGTATGGTTCATTGGTGCCCCTTAAAAACAATAAAAGACTTAAAAAAGGAAACCTCTTTTAAGCCTTTCACACATTTTCCAGATATATTAGTAAGCGCTTGGAGCAGTTTTAGCTTCGTCAGCGTTAACTTTTACCCATTTCTCTTCTGCTTCACTGTCAGATGAAATAGCACCTTGTGGGCACTCTGAAATACAAACACCGCAATCAATGCAAGTGTCAGGGTCTACAACATATTGGCTATCAGCAATGTGGAAAGCTTCTACCGGACAAACACCGGCGCAAGTCCCGCACTTTACACATAAATCGCCATTTACTACTGAAGGCATTATTTATCTCCTATAATTAAATTTGTTTCATCACACTATTTATAGGCAATATGTGTTAATTGCAAGTAAAATTTAGCGAATATCTTTATAAATTGTGTGTCAGCGATTTTGGGCTAAGTCCCATGCCTTTTGCAGAGCAGGGTTTTTGTATTCTAAATCTCCTGTTTTAGGGTTAACAATAAATCCCTTTTTATTGAGGATCTTTATAGATTCTTGCAAATCCTTATAGGCAGATTGATGGCATTGTTGATATTCATTGGCACTCATATCATCTTTGTTTTGTTCAATATAGGCAGAGATGGATTGGTTGGTAAAGTATTCGGTGATTTCTCGGGCAAGCACGTAATCTTTTGATTTTATATTGTGCTCTTTTAGATATTTGCGTCCAATCTTATCTGATTCAGGCATAGAACTAACCAAGGATTGATAGTAGCTATCTTCATATTCTGTGCAATAAGAGATTATTTTGCCATAAGGGGTTGAGAGGGTAAAAGCATCTCTTGATTTGCTGTAGCGTAATTCAGCGTCTTTTTGGCTTAGCATATCTTCTAGGCGAGCTTGGGAAGCTTGCATTTGCATATCTAAGGTTATCAATTCAGGAGAAATAATTGTAGTTGAAGTTTCTGCTTTATTAAGCGAGTTTTCGGTTGTTTCTATCTCACTTTCATAGGTTTGTCGTTGTGATTTTAAGCTATCCTTTAGTGTGGACATAACTACCTCGCATATACGTTAACTGTTGTATAGTATAGCAATTATATTGTATTTCGTCAAGTTTGTTTGAATTAAGTCTCTGTTATAATAAAAATGCTTGCATTATAAAAAGTTTTATATTATGTAGATAGAGATTTCAATAAAGGTCCCATCGTCTAGAGGCCTAGGACGCGGCCCTCTCAAGGCTGCAACACGAGTTCGAATCTCGTTGGGATCACCAATACAAATAAACCTCCATCCTTGTGATGGGGGTTTATTTGTATCTATATTCAGATGAGATTTGAACTCGTAAAGAGAGTTCGACTACAAGCGAGAGGCGGGCGGAAGAACGCCGGTGAGCGAAGCGAATGAGCGCCAGTGCGACCGAATGAAATGAGGTCAATCTCGTTGGGATCACCAATACAAACAGCGCTCTTTTAAGGGCGCTGTTTTGCTATGTATATCAATCCTTTCAGCGAGTTCGAATGTTTGTTTTTTAAAAACTGCGATTTTGGGAAATTTTACGAGCTCGTATTAGCAATTTTTTTTCAGCATATTAAGAGTTTCTAGGTTGGTATGAACATTTATTGCAACAGTGATTCTTTATGACTTAGAATTGAGGAAAGTGGCAATTTAGAATGTATTTATTACGCGCGTATGTAAATATAGTTATATCCTTTTCAAGTAGACTATCTGAAAAGTCATTTTCTACAAAATAGATTGACTTAATCTCAAAAAAATGATATATTAGCTTATCAAATTTAAATTTTGAAAGGAAGAGGTATGGTAAATTCAACAGATAAGAAAGAAAAGTTACATAAAGTCGTTGTAAATGATTGTTATGGCGGTTTTGGTTTATCACGCAGAGCTATTGCTTATTTGAAAAGGCAACCGGAAGTTATTGAATTGATAAAACAAGGAAAAATAGAAAATACGGGTAATATCAATGATTATATTGCTTCTTATTTTAAGGACACTGATAACAGAAGCAATCCGGCGCTTATTCGCTGTGTTGAAATTTTGGGAAGAAGTGCTTCTGGTGAGTTCGCAAATCTGAAGATTGAAAAATTTAAAGGTGACAAGTTCAAAATAGCTGAATATGATGGTTGGGAATCAGTTCAAACGCCAAACGATATTAAATGGACAAAAGTAAAACCAACCGAAGATAACAAGGATAAAAAACCAACAAATCGCATCTCAATGGAAAATATGATGTGGGTTGTAAGTAAAAGTATTCCCAGTGTGGCCATAGGAACCTTGATGCTCAAAAACGGCATAACCGTTCATGTGACTTGTCCGGAGAAAAATATGAAAAGCGGGCCTTATAAATTGTCTGTCGTCTGCAAAGAAAAAGAAACAGATGTTATTCCGATGAAGGATGTCACCGCATCGCTTGTTAAAAATCACCGCAAAGATAGAAAATATACGCGCGAACAGGTGGAGTTGGTTATGAATACAATGAGTAAAATGCCTCAAAGTGAGATTGAAAAATATACGAAACCTCAGAGCGCTAAAACTGTGTCTATGTATAATAACACAACTTCATACAGTAGAACAGGTACAAGATAATTAAGAGGTGAAATGATAGGTCTGATATTGCTTTAATCCTAAACAGCAAATTATACAAGTCAGCTGTTTTAACATTAGAAAAAAACACGTTTTACGTGGAGGACTTTTTAGAATAACAGGCAGTCAGTTTAAAACTCGTATCTTAAGCTGAATATAATTTTCATAGTAAGTGGCTAAATCCTTTTACGAGAGGTTGATAATCTTGTAAAAGAATATCAAATCAGCTCGTAAATTGTGAGCAAAGCATCACCAATAAAATATAAAAGCACCCTAAAATGGGTGTTTTTATATTTTAAATGACGAAGTCAGATGAGATTTGAACTCGTAAAGAGAGTTCGACTACAAGCGAGAGGCGGGCGGAAGAACGCCGGTGAGCGAAGCGAATGAGCGCCTGTGCGACGGAGTGTTAACGACGTCAATCTCGTTGTGATCATCAATAAAACAAAAAAGGCACCTAAGAGGTGTCTTTTTTTGTTTTATAGAATACTCTGAAAGTCTTTAAGCACAAAAAAACCACCGGTTTAACCGGTGGCCTTTTGTGTGTTAGGGTGTCGTTGCTACTTGCAGAAATCAGCCCAAGGTTCATCTTGTGGGGGAATCTGCTGCAAGCCGTTGTCAGCCTCGCGGAGTGCGATAGTTCCATAGATACCGCAGTTGATGAGGAGGTACTTGTCACCAACCTTCTGCCAAATCACATGGACTCGACTAATCAGGTTGTCCTCATAGTTATCAACCTGAAGGTCACAGAGAGGAAGTCGGCCGATGGTCAGGACTTCATTGTCCTTGATTACCAAGAGTTCCTTCTCGAACTTGTCGCGGTGGACATCAATGAAACCATCCAGGCCATTAAGGCGGATGACGTCTGGCAGGTTCTCCTTGTCAAACACATACAGCACACTGACCTTGCGGTCGTTTCCGACACAGCTACGGATGTAGCCAATTGCTTGATCCTTTCTCATAATTTAAATTTTTTTAAAGTTAAAAAATAGAATATATAAAACGGCTTATAAATAAGCCTTTTCAAAGTCAATCAGCTTTTATCTAGTCAGAATTATTTTTTTCACATAAAAATTATACAAAGTGTTTTTTGAGGTAACACACCTTGTTGCTGTTGTCAAATGTTTTTTTATGAGAAACTCTTTTGAGGCTCGTAAGTTATTAAAATATCATCATAAAATAATGTCTATGGTTGACAAGCAGTCTTTCATCGGTTAGGGTTGCAATCATTAAAATGGAGTAAAAAATGGTTGCTGAGATAAAATTTTGTTTGCCGGTCGGAAAGTGGTGGTTTTTAAGTCCGTATGCGGAATTTCCGATAAAAATGGAGGTGGATGGGAAGTTTTATACTTTTTCAACAGTTGAGCATTATTATCAAGCGATGAAGTTTTATGCCTCTGATGAGCGATTTGATGTGATTAGAAATTTAGCAACATCTGATGAAGCGCGAGTAATGACTAAGAAGCCAGAATATAAAATAAGTCGCCGAGTTGATTTTGATAAGCATAAATTTGATATTATGGAACAGGGTTTAAGGGCAAAATTTATGCAACATCCAGAAGCAGCTAAAATGTTAAAAGCAACAGGTGATGTGGTTTTGATAAAATCTTGTCCGATATGTTATAAATGCGGATTTGGTGAGGGAAGCGGTGAGAATCGCATGGGTAAAATACTGATGAAAATCAGGGATGAGTTGAAGAGTAATTGCTTTCATACGCCTTCTTCTTTATAGGAACGAGATAGGAGTTCTGCCATGGCGTCTTTTAAGGAAATGCCTTCGTAGAGAATCCGATTAACCATTTCGCATATCGGCATTTCGAGTTTTATCTCTTTAATGCGTTTTACGACAGCTTTGGCGGTATGGATACCTTCAACCGTTATGGTATTTTCTTTTAAGATTTTTTCGGCAGAGCCGTGTTTGCCGATTTCATAACCGAATTTGAAATTGCGTGATTGCATACAACTTGCGGTCATCACTAAGTCTCCCAAACCGCACATGCCCATAATTGTTTCAACATTGCCGCCAAGAGCTTTGGATAGGCGTGCAATTTCGGCCAATCCGCGAGTGATGAGCGCAGCGCGTGCGCCGTCACCGAATGATGCACCTTCCACTATGCCGGAGGCGATAGCAATAACATTTTTGATACTGCCGCCGATTTCAGGGGAGATGATGTCCGTGGTATAATAGGGGCGAAAATAAGGTGTTCCCAAGCGTCCGGTAATGTTTTTTGCAATTTCTTTATTTTGGCAGGCAACGGTGACTGATATAAATTTTTTTTGCGCCAAATCTGTGGCAAAGCCCGGACCGGATAATACGGCAATAGTTGTATCGGGCAATTCTTCTTTGGCAACTTCAGAGAGTAATTTACCAGTATTGGCTTCTAATCCTTTGGCACAGAGGACAAGAATTGTCTCTTTTTTGATAAAGGGTTTGATACTCTTCATAATATCGCGGGTAAATTGTGCGGATACGGTCAAAAGCACAATATCGGTAATTTCAAAAATTTCTTTAAGTTCAGATGTGGCGCAAATATTTTTTGAGAGCGGTGTTTCGGGGAGATATGCTTGGTTGCGATGATTATTATTTATATCATCTATAATATTTTGGTGGCGTGCCCAACATAGCACATCATTTCCGGCGCGTGTGGCATTAAGTGCCAGTGCTGTTCCCCAAATTCCTGTTCCAATGATACCAATTTTATTCATGTTTTATGTTCCTTTAACTTTGCGATTATTGTATTAAATTTATTTATAATGGCAAGTTATAAAGCAAAACAGTGCAGTCGATTTTTTTAAGAAAGATAAAAATATGAACTGTTGTTAACGAATTTTTGAAATAATCCGTCTATATTGTGCGTATCAGAAAAGGAGACATTTATGGGTATATTTAGGAAAGAAAATGAAAAGCCAGCTGCAGTAATCAATCCGGTTAATCGTAGTTCAATACAGAGTAGTGCGTCGTTGTTACATAAAGAAGGTATTATGCAACAAAAATTGGCTGATAGAGAAAATGGTCCTGTATCTACAAATGAGGCTAATTTTTCTGATTTGTATATTACACCGGATAAAACCAGTTATGTGTGGAGTGGTAAGAGTAATAGCGGATTGAAAGTTGCTAATTTCACGGATTTGCAAGAGTTTATTACTGCCGTTATTGAGAAGTATGATGGTGAAAATCCCAGTTATTCGCTTATTTTTAAAGGTCGTACTTATCGTATTGAGAGGACGGTTGCTTTGGAGGGAGAGCAATATTGTGCACGTAAAATGCCAAAATCTATTCCTGAATTGGAAAAATTAGGGTTACCTACGGGAATTTATAAACAACTTTTAACATTAGGAAATAAAAGTGGTTTGATATTATTGGCCGGTGCAACCGGAACAGGTAAAAGTACAACAATCGCTGCGCTTATGAAGCGGTATCTTGAAACAGAAGGCGGTTATGCTTTTACAATTGAAGATCCGATAGAAATGCCGCTTGATGGCGTATATAAAACTAAAAACGGTGATTTGGGATTGTGCAAACAAACTGTGCCGCCAAAAGGTGTTTGGGAAGAAGGTATAAAATCGGCGCTTCGTTCTAAACCACGGTATATATATCTTGGTGAAATTCGTTCTCCTGAAGCGGCAGTGGAATTGCTTCGTGCCGCAACTTCCGGACACTTGGTTTTATCTACGATTCACGCTAATAATGTTAATGATGCCATCAATGCTATGGCAAAGTATGCTTCGTCCAGTAGCATCAGTGAGGAAATGGCATACGAATTAATGGCAAACGGATTATTGGGGTGCATTCACCAAAATTTGTTAGGGACTCCGCGGCGTTTGGAGGCAGAGGGATTATTTGCCAATCCGAATATAAACGGTGGCTGTGCGGTTCGTGCAATGATTCGAAGCGGTAATCTTAATATTGCTACGATTATGGAACAGCAACAGACGAAAATGGAAAAAGGTTTGCCATTGTTTGATTGATTTTTGTAGAGAATTTAATAAAGACTCCGTTTTATTCTTTTAAATTAAACACTTAATTTTAAATGCCAATAAGGTGAAAGGCCGAAATATTCCCAATTTTGCTTTAATTTTAAAAGCAATATAAACAGGGGTTTAGAGAAGAGAGTAAAAAAATATTTAAAAAAGGCAAATTTTTTTAAAAAAAAGTATTGACTTTAGAAAAATAGTGACATATAAACCGTTTCACCGACAGGAAAGGCGAGCTTGATATAAAAAGCTTGAGATTTTTTTAGAAAAATAGTGACATATAAACCGTTTCACCGACAGGAAAGGCGAGCTTGATATAAAAAGCTTGAGATTTTTTTTGCGGTAAAAATTGGCGAAAGCCGAGTTATAAAAAATAGTAAAGAAGAAAAAGAGGATATGTAGGCAGTATATATGGAAACATAAGATGTCTATATATCAAGGAACCTATAAAAAACTTTGAGAATAGACAGGATGAGATTACTCATAATTAACATGAGAGTTTGATCCTGGCTCAGAACGAACGCTGGCGGCAGGCTTAACACATGCAAGTTGAACGGGATTTGCTAGTAGCTTGCTATTAGCAATGAGAGTAGCGCACTGGTGAGTAACACGTGGGAACATGCCTTTTGGTGGGGGACAACAGTTGGAAACGACTGCTAATACCGCATAAGCCCTAAGGGGGAAAGATTTATTGCCGAAAGATTGGCCCGCGGAAGATTAGGTAGTTGGTGGGGTAAAGGCCTACCAAGCCGACGATCTATAGCTGGTCTGAGAGGACGAACAGCCACATTGGAACTGAGACACGGTCCAGACTCCTACGGGAGGCAGCAGTGAGGAATATTGGGCAATGGAGGAAACTCTGACCCAGCCATGCCGCGTG
>CACWQT010000008.1 GCA_902763185.1 uncultured Rhodospirillales bacterium
TTTTAAATTAATGAGGTTACTCATTTCGCTTCCTTGGATTATTTTACCCCTACCATCGTTATTGCTAAACCATTTAGGTTCAGAAACGGACATATTATTATTGACGGGAATTTCAAGTGCATTATATTCATTACCAAAATTTTTTATGTCTATGCGATATGATGTTAAAATTTTCTCTAAATAGTTTACCATTAATTTTTTTATCTTTACTTGATTATATGGATATCTTAAGTAGCTTTTCACCCACAATCTTAAAGGAACTTTCTTTCTATATTTAGCTAATAATTTATTCAGTTCTTTTGAATATTTCTTCTGCGTACTCTTGTCAAAAGATTCAAATTTATTACAACAAGAAGTAAGATACTTTCTATAATTATCTAAAAGGCTTTTATCTTTTTTCTTGATGTATGATAAAACAAGATCTGTAATTTTAAGATAATCACCAAAATGTTTATCCCAATTTTGGGTTATTGACGCATTATGAATACGACGAAAATATAATGTCTCACGTGTATATCCCCAGTATTTTGCCTGAGTTATAGCTTCCGTAAAAAATAAATTATCTTCAAAACACAATCCTCTAGGGAAAACAATGTTATTACTTTTAATAAAATTTAATCTATATGCTGTTAAACAAGAACTGACAGCCATTTTATGCATAAAAGATTTTCGTTCATCATAACTAAATCTATTAGATATCATATTTTTATCAAGATAAACAAATCCCCAATATCTGTCATCATATAGTTCTTTTGTTTTATCATTAAAGTTTACACCACTATAAGAGAACATATCTAGTTGTTGTGTTTTCATTGTATTATATATTAAATTCAGCGCATCTTTCCTTAGATAGTCATCAGAATCGAGAAAAACTACAAATTCTGCCTTTGCTACTTTCATAGCATTGTTGCGACTGCAAGATAATCCTTGATTTACCTGATTTATAATGATGATGCGTTTGTCTTTTGTTGCGTATTCCTTTAAAATTTCTAAAGATTTATCAGATGAACCATCATTTACACAGATAATTTCTATATTTCTTAAAGTTTGGTTGATTGCGCTATCTAGGCATTCTTTTAAATATTTTTCTACATTATAAACAGGAATGATAACAGATATTTTTTTTGATGATGGGGAACTAAATTTGATTTCTTGTTGGAAGTTTAATGCGCATTCAGAATTTCTAATTTTAACATTATTTAGATTCTTAATATATTTTTTAGTTTTTTTAATAAATTCTTGTTTATACTGATTAGTTACCATCCTTCTAAAATGGAATAAAAATTGTTCAAACACGAAATCAATATACTGAGTTTCAAGAAGCTGATATGTTTGGTTTTCTATTAAAAATTTTTGAACCTTAGCAACATAATTGAAAACATCTAAAATCGTTTTATCATTTTTAGATGAGGCCATTGAGGAACCTTCTCTATTTACCCTGTAATAATATAGATTTTCATCCCAAAATGATATATTTTTTGCTAAAATAAAACTTTTAACGTGAGTTAGAACATCCTCCCCTATTAGAATCTCTTCTTGAAAAAATAAATTATTATTAACAAAGAATTCTCTATTATATATATTATAAAAAGCGCCAAAACGTTTGAAAATCTGGTCTTTTATATCTTGAAAAGTACAAATTTCTTTTGGCCTATTCTTAAAACAAGACATATTTCGATATGAATCTTCATATGCTTTATGTGTCTTATTATCGTAATTTTTTATTCCATATACACAGATATCTGTGTTATTCTTTTCTATATGGTTATATAATTTTTCTAAACAATCTAAATCAATCCAATCATCGCCATCAATGAAATAAATATACTTGCCTTGACTCATGCGCACACCAAAGTTTCTGGCTGCACCAGCCCTTTTATGATTTTGTTGATAAATTTTTATCCTTAAATCTTTATTCGCATATTCTTTTAGAAGATCTAGAGAAGCATCTGTTGAGCCATCATCTACGCAAATAATCTCAATACCATATAAAGTCTGATTAATCACACTATTCAAACATTCTCTTAAATATTTTTCTACATTATAAACCGGAATGATTACAGATACTTTTATATCAAACAATTCATCATACATCTCTTTTGATAGGATTTTTTTGCGCACTTTCTTTTATTACTTCTTGGTGTTCTCTACTACAAACGGACATTTCCCATCTAAAAGAATTATTAATTCGTTTTGTCAATGCATCCTTAAATTTATTATACGATTTTAATCTCTTTAAATTAGCTTCTAGCTTTGCAATTGCATATAGAAAACAATCAACCTTTTCACTTCTGTTAGTGGTTACACTAGTTGTTTGATTTAATCTATATGTAACAAAAGGCTCATCAATAACACTGACTTTATTTGCCATAGATATTGCTGTACATACGCAAGTCATATCATTGCATCGAAAATATTTTTCATAATGTATATTGTATTCATTAAATAAGAAATGCTTAAATAGTTTATTCCATGGATTAGGATTGCAACAATTAAATAGACAATCTGAAAAATCTTGTGGTGAAAAAGGCGAAGCCTCTACAAATTGCTTTCCTATATGAACTTGTCGGGTTATTTCTTGTTTTTGTTCATCATACTCCCTATTGCCACAAATAACAACATCACTATTATCTTCTTTTCCTTTCCTATACATTTCTTCCAACATATTCAATTCGAAGAAGTCATCTGAATCGAGGAAGCTTAAATATTCCCCTTTAGCTTGCGATAAGCCTGCATTTCTTGCAACACCGGCATAGAGGTTCTTCTGTGTAATAACAGTAATTCTCTTATCTTTCTCAGCATATTCTTTTAAAATATCCAAAGAGGCATCTGTGGAGCCATCATCAACGCAGATGATTTCAATTTCTTTTAGTGTTTGGTTTAATACACTATCCAAACATTGACGTAAATAAGGTTCAACGTTATACACCGGCATAACCACCGAGACTTTTGGGGTATAATCAATCTTGTTTTGAATAAGTATTTCAGCAACCGTATCGGGATCACCTTCAGCGTTTTTAACATGAATGGTTTTAAGAGATGATGAAGTGGTCGATTCGCTTGGGAAAATAGAAACTTTAGAAGTTTTACGAATATTTTTAGTAGTTTTAAGGGATTTTTTAGCAACAGATTTAGAAGATTTGGCAACTTTTGAGGAAGATACATGAGCTTTGATAGCCTCTGTATCTTTTGATGTTGTATCTGCCTTGGACATAGCTGTAGCAGGGACACTCTGTGAAGCCTTTTCTTCTTTAACTTTTGCCTTGATTTCTTGTTTCTTACGCAGTTTTTCTGCTTTTGCTTTTTGAGATGGTCTTAAACCTTGTTTTTGTACTTCTTTCTTCTTCGTCTTTGCCATAGCGAAACATACCTTTTATGCATTAAATCAAATATTAAGCAGTTCAAATATTCGTAATAAATTAAAATATAGGTATGTATATCGTAAATTGAGTTAAAGTCAACCCTAATTTTTAACAGTAGGAAACATACTTCGCGTATGTAAACAGATAATGAAAAAAGTTCTTATTTTGCCTTCTTCATTATCTCTTTCCATTTAGCAAAGTGGCCAGAGAGGAAGTCGTAGTTAAATTTCTCTAATTCAGCCTTAATTTGTGCAAGCGTATGGTTGGAGTAAGACTGTTCCATCGTCGAATTACCTTCCCAACCGATAATATCAAGGATATAAGATCTAATAATTCTTGCATCTTGCATGGCAATACTGGCGTTTTTGCGAAAAGAATGGAAATCATACCTATCATTACTGTCGGACTTAACACCAATCTCTTTGAAGTATTTCAAAATCACGCGAACAGTATATTTGTTGTTGTATTCACCTGATTTCGTTTGGCATCTAGGAAAAATAAAGTCTGTTCCTTTAGCATTAAGTCTCTTTTGACGATTGCGCACATAATCCACAAATCCAACATTTATAAGTTCGGAATGAATCGGTACAATGCGCTCTGAGGCATCATTTTTGAGCTGTTTGATAGGATGATTCTCTCTAAAGTAAATACAAGGTATCCCATCCTTTTCAAAGACATCATTGTATTGCAAAGTAATTGCAGCATTAGCGCGTGAACCGGTATATAGAGCAATTAAGCAAACAAAAAATGCATCAGGGTGGTGCTGAAAATAAGTGTGCTTAGGATTAAAGATTTCTAACAGTTGCTCTTTGCTATAGGGTAAATGCGGATTCTTTTCTGATTTTTTGGTCTTTTCAATATTGGGCAGATTTAGGATAATATTGGACTTGTAGTGATCCGGATCGATATTGCTTCCGCAAGTTGCCAATTCTTTGATATATCTGATTTGTCTTCTTTTCTTATCTCCTTTAACGTTTGGTTCAGAAACCACGTATTTTCCCAGTTTGTTTATGGTGTTTACATTATGAAAAAGCGCATAATCGTCATCAAGTTTAAGCTCCACCGCTGATAACAATGTTGTAAGAGTGTTTCTTTTACGGACTTGTTCCGATTTACAATTATTGCCTTTAATGAGCATTGTTTCCAACACTTCTGATATTTTGCGCATTGGCATAGAGACATGAGGGGTAGGGGAAGTATTTTGTTTTAAGAAATTTTCAAGCAATGGACGCATATTAACAACAGCTTTTAACAACTCTCTGTCCTCTTGGCTTAAAGTCATTTGATTGCTGTTCTCTGCGATTGTACTTAGACGATGCAATTCTTCAATATCCTCGCGTTTATTGCGGTTTGATAATTTTTTGTTTAGACGATATTGCGGAACCACACCATAATTTCCGTTTACTCCCCAATTGCTCCCTAAATCGAGCACAAAGTCTAAATTGTTATAAAGAGTCCTTATCCTGTCCAAAATCGTCTTATTGTCTGTTGTCATATTCCGTATAATCTCGCGTGCTTCATAAAAGTTATTTGTATGCAAAGAGATTCGTTTGTATCTTCGCTTATTATTTTCCCTTGGCAACTCAACTCTATAATAAAAAATATTATTGCGCAACCACAAATGATAGCCGTTAAAAGATTGGTCCGCACCACGTCGTGCATCACAGTTTGCATCACACTTTTTCATCATTTCACACCTCTTAGCAGTTAAAACCATGATTTTAAGCGTAAGGCATTGATATAAAATAATTCATATCGCGGTGGAGTGCATGGAAAACGGGTATATAAGCATAAAAAAAAGCCTTGAAAAACAAGGCCCAAAAATGGAGCAGGCAACGGGAATCGAACCCGCATTAAAAGCTTGGGAAGCTCTCATTCTACCATTGAATTATGCCTGCTTCTCTTAAATACAGCAATCTGTTTACCTGACATATTCCAAAAATGCAAGAACTTTATGCGCACTGTGCGTATTTTTTATCTCATTTATGATGGTGAATTTTAGTTTTTTGCTTCTTCTCATGTTCTTTGGGGGTATCTGAAAAATTCTGCACCGTTATTTTATGTAAAGGTTCATGTATCGGTTCCGGCTTTCTAACAACATCATGTTTCGGAGTGTGATGTTGAGATATATCAGGAGCTTTTTCTTTTATCGGCTGATGCAATTTTTTATCTGGGTGTTTATGTTTATTAATATGCTTTGACGGTTCATGTTTCTCAATATGTCTCGGTTTATCTAAATGCGAATTGTTCGTATGAAAGGTAGTGATGTGCGTATGATTTGATACATAATATCTTGGCGAACGAGGATAATAATCAACAGTCGGTTCATAGTTCCCGTAAAAATAAGAGGAATATGCTGGAAATTCATCATCAACCACGATACAACCGCTCAATCCAATACATCCCAAAATCAAAGCAGTTAAAGTTTTTATGCGATTTGTCATTTCACTTCTCCTAAATATTTTCATAGAAAATCCTTTCGTTAATAAATAACGAGAAAATGACAACATTGTTCATAAAAAAATGATATCAGGAGATTTTTTATCGCAATCTTTATTTCTTTTTATTGACTAAACTGGCATAAAGCATCTGTTTGCGCAGCGCCTGAATTTGCGCTCTTTTTTCCTTTTTAAGTTGCTTTTCATATTGCCGCCGCACCACTTTAGACATCTTATCTGCGCGTTTATTAAAATAAGAAAGCACCGTCCCATCACGATAATGTCCTTTTACCCACATCAAGCTGCTATTGATGACAGACATATAATAACGAATACCGCGCACAATGTTTTTTTCATGTTCGCGCCGGACACCGTTTCTCACCGCATTGATAACATACCATGAATCTGTAAAGATAGTCACATGAACAGGATTAACATATTTTAGGTCTCTTAAAGCAAATAACACGGCGCAAAGTTCGGCCGTGTTATTATCTTTTTGACTAATGACAACTCCCTTTTTATAAAGCTCGTTGTCTCGGGCATCGGTTGCGACATACGCTATCCCCGAAATTCCTCCCTTTGTACTTGCATCAGTATATATACGCATGTTATCTCCCTCTCCTCATGATGATATGCGCGAATCATAAACTAAGGGAAAGCCTAACATAGCCGCTCAATAAGTCAAACATTCTAAAATAAGCCTGTTAATATTTGGTGGCTGTTTATATGTAATGGACTTTTGTTGACAGATTAAGAAAATATATAGTATCGTCCAAGATACTAATGACTTTTAACCTTTATAAGGTAGGACGACATGGACTTTAAGACTTCAACTTCACGCGGTTTATCCGCACTCGCTTTAGCAACAGGTTTGCTTTCATCCGGAGAAGCTTTTGCTGCCGGATTTGCCATCAATGACATATCAATAACCGGTGTCGGTCGCGCTTTTGCAGGAGCAGGCGTTGTTGGTGATGACTATTCGGCTATCGGTTTTAATCCGGCCGGTATCACCTTAAAAGGCTCAGGTGGCCAAATTGGCGGTGTATGGATTTTTGAACACGGAAAAGTTGAAGGTTATGCCAAAAAGGTAGGTGCTCCCGGCGGAAGAGCTTACGGCAAAGATGATATCAGCATTCCGGTAACGGTGCCGAATTTGTTTGCTCAATACAAATTAAACGATTCTCTTTATTTTGGCCTTGGTGTATATTCGCCGTTTGGCTTGGAAACAAAATATGACGATAACTGGTTTGGTTCGGACTATGGTGTAAAATCAGAGTTAAAATCCATAGATATTGCCCCGACAATCGGTTATAAGATAAATAAGCATTGGAGTTTAGGTGCTTCAGCTATTGCCCGCTGGGGACAGGTCCGAATGACAAACACATCAGCCGGCACCGGATACAGTGATTTTGATATTGACGGCTGGAATTATTACGGACGCTTCGGTGTTATGTATGAGTTTGATGAAAACACCCGTATCGGCTTGGCTTACTCCACCGTTTCAACAAAGGTTGAGCATACCTTAAAAGGCGACCACAAAATGTCGGGAATGCCGTATCCTTTCCTAAACGGAGAATGGGATGGCGGCACCGTAGTTCGTTTACCGGAAATGTGGTTGTTATCAGGTTATCACAGACGGGGTAACTTTGGTTATTCATCATCCATTCGTTATACCCGTTGGGAACACTTCAATGACTTTACTTTAACATCTTCAAGCCGATTAGGATATCACACTTCAAAATACAATTGGCACAATACATGGTCAGCAGCATTAGGCACAGATTGGTTCTATGATGATAAGTGGACATTCCGTGCCGGTGTCGGTTATGATGAATCACCGGTTCGTCACCCTGGGTTACGCACAGTGCGTATTCCGGATAATGACCGCGTGTTGATGTCCGTAGGCTTCACCTATAAGTTTACCGATCATTTCAAGATGGACTTTGGTTATACCCACATTTATCTGCCGACTTTCAAAGCTAAAAACGGTTATAACAGAACAGGTTTACAAGGAACCACTCCGGGTGTAGGAGATGTTAACATTAAATATGACTTTAACGCAGAAGTCTTAGGTCTCCAATTCCAATATGACTTCTAAGCGCTTAAAGATAAAAAGCTAAATTGAGCGATACGCTGGCTGAGTGTATCGCTCAATTTCTTTCCACAATGACACGGAATACTCATTGACGATACAACAAAAATTTGCTACAACACGCATATATTCTTAATTATTATAAATTCTAAAATCTAAAAGTTATGGGCAGTAATTATGGTTTTTCAGATTGGCTCACCGATATGCAATTATCTTTAGATTATTCCATATCCGTGTTGCCGTGGCGATTATTGACTACTCTTGCCATTTTGTTTGTCTTAAGCACTATTGCTTCGCTGTTTCTCTGTATTTGGCGCAGCTTCACTTTTGACATTGCCGTCAAGGAAGACATTGTGCAAGACCGAGTTCAATGCGTTAACAGTTGGTATTGCGGAAAGGATTACGAAACGGTAGAAATACCCAAAGAAATCCTCCGTAAATACATGATCTATGCCAACCTCAGTTATCACACATTTTGGAATGTGGTGGTTTTGGGGCGCTGGCGTTTCTGTGGTGCACCGCATAACAGGATATATTTTAAGGTTAATCGCTTCAGCGATAACATTCTTGACATATTCTGGGGCATAAAGCGGCTATTCACCATTCTCTCATTATCATTTATCTGGGGGTATCCGATTTTCTTAATCATAACCCTGTTACGCATGGCTCTTAAAAAAGAGCCGTTATGTTAAAAATTTCCCACGCCACATCGCCGCGTGGGATTTTTTATGTGCCCAATCAAAAAGCTTGATGACAGAAATTATGCTGTAATACTAAAATCCGATATTCTTAAGCCAGATAATAATCTTCTCATAAGTTTCATCTCGATTGTTTTGAGCGGTGTGTCCGTAAATTTCAAAACCGCCAAGCATCGCCTTAGGCTTTGCCGCAGCTTTCATATAAGCGGGAATAGAAGATAATCCGCTTCCCTCGTGGGTAACAAACGGAATAATCGTTTTATCAGACCAATCATGGCGCTCAATAAAGGTATATAAAGCCATCGGCATATCTGCCCACCAATTAGGTGAACCGATAAAAACCGTATCATATTCATCAAAGTTTGTAACATCGCCGACAATATTAGGACGTGCACCGATTTTCTTTTCTCTCAAAGTCTCATCTGCTAATGTTTTATAAGAAGCCGAGTAGGTATCATTTTTCACTTTAACTTCAAAAATATCCGCCCCAATAGCGCTTGCAATAAATTTTGCAACAATAGCCGTATTTCCCTCAGTGATAATACCAACATTATATTGCTCGCCTACTTTTGAAAAGTAAACCACAAGCTTTTTATTCTTTAGCATTTACCTTCTCCTCTGATATCGGTTATTGCGGATACCTACCGTTACAATATGACATAAGAAGTAAAAAAAATCTTAAGCACAAAAAAAGCTCGCGATAAAATCTCGAGCAAATAATGCAGGTGGCGCTGCCACTGGTAGGCGCTTGGGATTGGCTTGCCTACGGCTACGCCGCACTGCGCTCATTCGCTATCGCTCACCGGCGTTCTTCCGCCCGCCTTTCGCTTGTAGTCGAACCCTTTCTCCAGGGTTCAAATCCAACAATATACATATAAAAACAAAACCTCCCCATAAAAGGGAGGTTCTGTTTTTATGGTAGGCGCGCAGGGATTCGAACCCTGGACCCACTGATTAAGAGTCAGTTGCTCTAGCCAACTGAGCTACGCACCCATACCAAAGTCAAGAGCAACTATATCTAAAAGATTTTTTTTTGCAACAACTTTTTTCACTTTGCATAATTTTTTTTGAAACAAGAGAAAATCCTTGAAAAATAAGGAAATCAGCATTACATCTTGAGCAACATGTAAGGAGACATAATGAAAATTTATATGGTCGGTGGTGCTGTTCGAGATGAAATTTTGAAAAGACCTGTGCATGACAAAGATTTTGTTGTAACCGATTCGTCAGAAGCGGAAATGCTGTCTTTGGGCTATAAGCGGGTTGGCAAAAGTTTTCCGGTTTTTCTACATCCCGAAACAGGGGAAGAATATGCATTAGCACGAAAAGAAAACAAAACCGGCACCGGACATTGTGATTTCAGTATCATCGCCACACCGGATATAACGTTAGAAGAAGATGCGCACCGCCGCGATTTTACCTGTAATGCTTTGTATAAAGATTGCGCCACCGGCGAAATTATAGATTATCATAATGGCAAAGCTGATATAAAGAAACGTGTTCTGCGCCATGTCTCAGAGCAGTTTTCAGAAGATCCTTTGCGCGTGTTAAGGATGTGCCGTTTTGCCGCCGAACTTGATTTTGCAGTTGCCCCCGAAACCATGAAACTTTGTCAGGATATGGTTAAATCCGGCGCTTTAACATGTTTAAGTAAAGACAGAATATGGCAGGAATTTGTCAAAGCCCTTGCTTCCAAGACTTTTTATCGTTTTATTGAAACGGCGCGCGAATGTGGCGTATTAAGTGTAATATTGCCCGAAGTGGAGCAACTGTTTAGCGTTCCGGAGCGAGAAGATTATCATCCGGAAAAGAATAGCGGCGCCCATACTGTTTTGACCTTAAAAGCAGCAAAGAGTGATGACTCATTTGTAAATTATGCGGCGTTGTTGCACGATATCGGCAAAATCAAAACCGATTCTGCATGCTGGCCGTCACATCGCGGACATGATAAATTAGGGGTTGATATCATCAAAGAAATCGGTAAGCGATTGCGTGTGCCAAAGGCATATACCGATTTTGCCGCATTTACCGCCCTCAATCACATGGTATATCATCAAAAACCACACAATGCACGCTATAAAATTGCCAATATAGCAGTAAGCTTTGCCTATAACAAACAAAAAGATTATTTAGAAAAATTTATCACTGTTTTAAGGGCAGATATGTGCGGAAGAGCAAAGGACGTAACGCCCACAGAGGAGAAAAATTTTCATAATTTCTGCCAATATTTAACCCGATTACACCATTCGGCAAAAGCCACACGTTATTCCGAACTTCCCGAATTTGCCGAAATGATAGAGGGAATAAAAGCTGGCACTGTTCCGCCGTCATACCTCAATGAAAAATATGTGGAGTGGTTGCTAAGTCAAAATCCTGATTTATCACCTGTGTAAATTGCTAAATTATACTTTAAAAAAAGATAAATACGCTTAAACTTACAGCAGGTATATTTTTAACTTATTTGATTATGGTGTTGTTATGAAAAAGACGTTAGTTATAGCTCTGTTAATTGCTGTATCTGCTGTAGCGGTAGCCAAAGCCGTTGAACAAAATAGAACAGATACATACGCTTTAGATGAGAACAAGGTGGATTCTTATCAGTTAGACGAGTTGGTCAAACAAGCCGAATCTCAAAGTCAAGCATCAGCCGCTGTTGCTAATACAACCGATGAAGACGATAACACCTCATCCAAACCCAAAATCATTATAGAAGAAACCCCCGCCGGCAGAATAGAAAAATTAGTAGATGTTGACGGTCACGTTATTGCAGAAAAGACCATTGAAAACGAAAAAATTGTCAAAAAAGTATTAAATTACTATTATCCGGACGGTATTTTAATGCGCCAAATTACCGCCAAAGAAGATGATTCCAGTTTTTATGCAGAAGAATATTACAACAATGGAAAACTGGCTTCTCAGGCAACTTATCTGAATGAGGGTAATAAAGTCGGCAAAGAAAAGCGTTATGATGCCAAGGGAACACTTCGTCAGGAAATTCCGTGGGTATTGCCCGAAACTGAAAGTAAAAAACCATTGTCTGAACAAACCACCATACGTTTGGGTGAAATCATCACTTATTATCCAAACGGTAATGTAGCCGCCAAGTTTCCGGTAGGGCGTGAGGGTAAAACCATTTTTTACGGTCGCTTAGGTATGCCGGTAAAAACCATAGAAAGCACCAGTTTGTTGAAATTCTCCCCAGAATTGCGAGCCGAAGACTGCAAGGATGTAACCCTGCAATTAGACTTAGACGAACTGATTGAGTTATATGAAGACGAAGGAGACATCTCTTATGATAAGTGTGGAATGCCTTATCGTGAAAATTTTGTTTATGAAATAATGGATGCTCAGGGAGGAACTGCCACTTTATTAAGTTATGATGAAAAAGGGATGCTCCGCCGTATGACACCTTTTGTAAACGGTAAAAAGGACGGCACGGCACAAAAATTTGATTCTGCCGGCAACCTAACCGCAGAAATAAATTATACTAACGGTTATAAAGAAGGCTATGCAACCGGCTATTTCCCGAATAATAATCCGGCATTTTTGAAAAAATACATCAAAGGCAAAGTAGAAGGAACAATGAATTGCTATTTTCCGGATGGTAAAATTGCCGCCCAGTTTTCTTATAAAAACGGTTTAAAAGAGGGTAAAGCGGTTGTAAATAGTCCTATTCAAAAGACTTTGGAATTTTCTCACAACGAACTGTTAAACAAATATCAAAAGAAATCTGATCGTATGATGATTTCTTCATTAAAAGACCTAAAGACCATAGAAACTCAATGCCTTAATGTGGCAAACAAAATATCTGAAATTGAGCAAGAAATAGATGCGTCAGAAAAGGAAGTAAATAAAACATTGCAAGTTTATGTGCCGGAAATTTGTGCGGATATGAGCGCATTTGAAATGAAACAAGGTTTATATTTTTGCTACAATGAGGATAATAAACGCATAGCGACTTATCCGGTTAACTACATCAGCAACGACTATGTTATAGAAAAAATTTATACACCTGAAGATAAGCTTTTATATGAAATTCCGTTTAAGGATAAAATGCGCCAAGGGTGGAGTAAACAATATAATGAAAAAGGCGAAATTATTGCTCAAATATATTATGACCGAGGAAATATATCAGGTGTATCACACAGCTATCACGAAAACGGTCGGATAAAAGACTTGCGAAAAATTGCAGATGACGGGAGGGAAACCGTGGCGCAATATGCCGAAAACGGTGATTTAGAGTTCAATCTTTTAAGCAAAAACGGTGTGAAACAAAATGCCTATTTGATTTCTAAAGATAAACGCAAAGAAATTGCCGTAAAATATTATGAGAATAAGCCTGATTTTGTGCGTGAGGTAAATTTAGCCGATCCATATAACTATGCTGAATATAATTTTGCTTTAGGTGAATATGTATTTTATGAAAACAATCAAGCGGTAAAGGGTGGAAAGATTTGTCAGACGCAAACTTCAGCTCCGATAGATACTATCAAAGAAAATGTTACCGCAATTAACACAAACACAATAGCAAAAGATACAGGAACGGCTGTGGATGATCCGA
The DNA here is from genome assembly GCA_902763185.1 of uncultured Rhodospirillales bacterium. Classification (GTDB taxonomy): domain Bacteria; phylum Pseudomonadota; class Alphaproteobacteria; order RF32; family CAG-239; genus CAG-267. Next base: position 13,152 of record CACWQT010000008.1, read on the forward strand.
TTGCTAAAGATTTTACGGACGATAAAGAACCGGCATCTCATGCTCCGTCAACTATTGCCGCTGAAAATATCGCCGCTATTGATGCAGCACAAAAAGCAGCCAATATTGATATTCCGCCGGTTATAAGCGAAGATGAAGCCCCGATAATAGAAGATCTTGAGCCGGAAGTTAATCCTTTAGAAAACGTAGTGGTCAAGACACCAGAAGAGGAACATCAGGCAGAGCTTGCGGCAAAGAACATCGGACCGATTGCCAAGCCGGAGATAGAAAACTTAACCGAAGCCGTGCAAAAAGAAAAACTCATAGAGGGTTTGGGCTATGCCGATAACGGGACAGAAAGCAAAACCGAGCGTTTGTATTATCCTAACGGTAGCTTAAGAAAGACCATTAAGACAAAAGGTTCCAGAACAGAAGAAATCAAAGAGTATTCTAAAAATGGCTTGTTACTGACAGATTATATGTATAACTTAGATAAGATTGTGATAGAAAAATATTTTGGTAGCGGAGAAGTGCGTCGTAAATTAGAAAAATCTTATGATGACAATGCGATCACAGCCTTTATATCACGACAAGATTTCTTTGATACGGGTAAAACAAGATATGCATTTAAGCGTCAAACTAACAGCTTATTGTTTAGCGAAGAGAAATACTATCCTGATGGTGCGCTAAAGGCCATAACCGAGCAGACACAGCCGTTATCGTTTAAGACCAAAGAATATGATAGTTTAGCCAATTTACAAAAAGAAGTTGAGCAAGACGGGTTAAACGAGTTAGTCAAGGTTTATGACGGCAACCATACATTAACCAAGCTTACCATGAACGGCAAGGATATACCGTTAAAATTAGCGGATAACAGTGCTGATTTATTTAAGGATAACGCTCGTCTGTATGATGTCAAAGGGAAGTTAGCCTCAAGTTTCAAGACCGTAAAAGATCATAATGAAATCTTAAGTTACCATGGAAATGGAAAAGTAAAAATAGAGATTTTGCTATATCAAAGCGGAGAAATAAGCGTTAAGCAATATAATGCAGAAGGAGCATTGTTAAAATTTGCACACTTAGCACCTGACGGCAAGCTACATATAGAAAAGCCGGCAATGAGGGTGATACCGAATTATCGCCAAAGATATTGGGTGGAGTATAACAATCCGAATTGGGTAGAAAATGAGGAAAAATATTCCATAAAATCAATCGGAAAATTGAACCTAAATATCATATCCAAGATATTGGCTGAATTAGGAATAGATGAACCGGAGATTGTAAGAGCCCTAAACCAAAAGTTTTAGGGTGCAAGCACCCCGCACCGCGCGTAGCGGCGCCGTGCGCGTAGCACAGCCGAAGGCTTCAAGGCGCGTAAGACACAACATAAAATTATGGGGTAGGGGAAACCTTACCCCATAATTTTATGCGCGCCTTTCTAAATTACGACAAAATACTCGTAAATCTCCCTTGACAACCCTTAAAAATATCCCTAACATTCACCACAAAATAATAAACATATGTCATACAAATTTTTCTTAACACAATTAATTTACTACAATTATGGAAACAAAAAAACTGACGCTTGAACAAATTCAAGCACTCCGTTCCAATGCGGAAAAGGAAAGAGCCACACACGCAGAAGTGCTGTCTCGGCTCAAGTTGGTAACAATCTCACCGGATTTGCAATTGGTAACGCTCAAAAGCAGTTACGATCGCAAGCGTATGGATGAGATTATGGCTTTGTTGAGGGCTTACTCTTCCGGTAATAAACAGTATGAGCTTGCTCCGGAGGTCCAAGTGTTCATTTACGAACACAAAGACTTGAACCGTGCAAGAAACTACATGTTGCAGAACAATCACCTGACGTATGAGGTGGAAAAGCGCATTTTTGATGACAAGCTTACTCCGTTTATCCCCGTTAAAATAGATGATGAGGATGAGATTAAGGAGTACATCTATCCGAAGTTCTGCAATGATGCCGAAGTGTATATGGTAGAAGAGACCTTAAAAGCTTGCGAGAAAGCAGACAAACTTTCAGACGAGCTTAAGTTCTTGGATATCTACACGACGAAGTATCCACTCTCTGATTCAGCCGATACGGCTCTGATGGATTTTCTGTTTGTTTCAACCGGACGGGACAGCAAACTCGACACACTGGAGAGCTTTGTCATGACCTATATCGGTCGCGTTGACAAACTTTCCACGGCTGCACAGCTTTGTCTCATCCAGTCTGGTTGCAAGAAAGTCATCATGCACTACATTACCAACTCTCTCTGCGGTATTGTAGATCCGGAGGTGGCTGACGCACTTTTAGAGCGTGCTGATGCTGAAGAGGTAACAGCTTACTTTTATCGCTGGGGAAGACAGTGGTCAGTGTAGGTACCTCTATGAAACTCTAAACAAACACCCTGTCGACGACAAGTTGACAGGGTGTAAAAATTTTAAATCAAACTGATTTATTTTTCTAAAAACTTCCCCAATGCACTTTATCAAGGTTGAGCCTATCCTCCGGTTGCTTCGGCTCTTCATCGGGGTAACCGATAACCACAATCGCAACAGGGAGCATCGTCTCCGGCATATTAAACTTTTTCCTCAAGTTTTCTATTACTAACGGCATCGGTGCCGCGCCGCAAAAACACGCCCCAAGTCCTTTGGCATGGCAGGCAAGGAGTAGGTTTTCTGCTGCCAAAGCGCCGTCAATCTCGGCATAGTTCCAACCTTCCTTAGGACGGTTAAAAGTTTCTTCCGTATCAGCACAAACCACCACCACACAGGCGGCATCTTTGGCAAACGAGGTCCATGGTTGAATAAGCCTTAATGTGCGTAATACTTCTTTATCCTGCAACACCAAAAAATGCCACGGTTGCTTATTGTGGGCCGATGGGGCATAACTTGCCGCCTTAATAAGGGATAAAATTTCATCTTTGCTAAGCGTCTTATCAGGATTATATTTCCTTATAGAGCGTCTGGTTAAAAGTCCTTCATAAAGTTCCATTTTGTGTCACTCCTTTTCAATTAACCGTGCGTTCCAAATTCGTAATGTGCGGAAGCACTAAGTTTTCTATTAAAAATTTTATGGTCTTAAGAACAGTTTTATCGGTATTTTGAGCCACTGTGTAAATATCCTTCGGTGTTTCGGCTTTTTCCAGTTTTTGTGCTAAGATTTCATAAGCCTCAGCCATGTCTGAAAGCGAGGAGATCAGTTCGGCGGCAAATTGCGGAATATTGAGCGTTGAACAACCACCCCAAAAGCCTTCCACAAACCCTTGCTCAATCATATCGGCACGGCTATGCAAAAACGTTGCTAATTCATTTTTGTCATTGATATTGCCTTTATATTCCGGCAACCTTAAAGTATTAGTGCGGATTTGCACAAACATCTCATCCCACAGCCCCATAAAAAATTTGAAAAAGAGCTCAGCCTCCGCTTTGGTTTCAAGCCGCGGTTGCCTCTCTTCCGGAAACAATGACGATATAACATCAGTCGGGCGCAAATTGACATTTGGACTGCATATGGCACCGGCAAACTTAAATTTTACGGTCAAAAGTTTGGTAGGGCAGGCGTAGTGGTCTAAAAAGCGCTGAAATTTATCATCCCCAATATATACATTTTCACTTTGCATTTTAATTCTTCTTCATTTATAATACCGACATACATCAATTTAACGGGAGTTTTACAAATTGTCTACTCTAAAATTATCAACATTGTTTTTCCTGTGTGTTATTGTAGCAGGTTGTGCACAGTTAAAGCCTTTTGAAGACCGTCGTCGCGAGCCGGGAACACAGCAAGTGTATGTTGGTGCATCAAGGCCTCAAACACCGGCTATCTGCTATAATCCGCTGTGGAACGATAAAGATGATACCCAAGCAATAGCCGATGAGTTGTGTCGCCAAAACAAAGCCAAGACACACGCCGAATTTGTTAAGGTAGAGTATTTTAGTTGCAGACTGTTTGTTCCTGCCAAAGCATTTTATAAGTGTGTGGATGACCAATAGCCCCACTTAAAGGAGGTCGAAATGAATATATATATTTTTGATATGGACGGCACTTTAACGCCGGCACGTCAGCAAATGGATCCAGATTTTGCACGTCGATTTATTATCTGGGCAAAATCGCACATGGCATATCTTGCCGCCGGTTCAAACTATGAAAAAGTGACCGAACAACTACCTCCGGATATTGTGGCAAGTTTTAGTGGCATATATAGCTCCATGGGGAACGTTTTTCATCAAAAGGGTAAAGAAATTTATCGCAACGAAATCAAGCTCAAAAAAGAACTGTTGCAAACCTTGGAACGTTTTCGCAAAAACACCGCTTATGACGGTAAGCTATACGGAAATTATATGGAACTCCGCCCCGGTATGTTAAATTTCAGCGTTTTAGGGCGCAACTGCCCGTTTAGCGAGCGCAATCTCTATAATGAGTGGGATAATAAACATCATGAGCGTGAGCAAATCGTTGCTGAACTTAATCAAAAATTTCCGGAGTATGAAACCAGTGTCGGTGGCAAGATTTCTATTGATATTGTAACCAAAGGCTGTGGCAAAGAGCAGGTAGCTGCAAAGATTCGCGCTGCACACCCGAACGATAAAATCATCTTCATCGGTGACCGCACAGAAAAAGGTGGTAATGACTATGCTTTAGCTGAAACCTTGCGCGCCATGGATAACACCGAAGTCATCGCCATAAAATCTCCCAAAGATGTTTTGGAGTATTTAGGCATATAATGAGTAACAACCAAATTGTTTATCTGAAATATATAAAAGAATTTAACAGCTACGGCATAGCAAAAGATGAAATCATCAAACTTCAAAGAAATAATCTGGTAGCAGAAATTATCCTTCCCCCAGATGTATCTGCATCAAATGATGAAAATATGCCACTCATCGGCTTTTTGTTGGGAGAAGATACATCAAAAGAGGGTAAAGCATATTATACGGTAAGCCAAAATTATCTTCAGACTTTGCTAAACACTAAAGCAAGATTACGCTTTTTAGACTATGAACACCCTAAAGAACAAATGGAAAAATGTCAGGGATTCGTGTTACCCGGAGGGAATTTTGATTTTCCTGAAAAATTTTTTATCGGTGGTAAAAATTTAGGCACAGGGATAGGTAAACGCTTTTTGGCTTATGAAACAATCATCAAAGAAGCGTATAAAACATCCAAGCCGATGTTAGGTATATGCGCCGGTGCACAGATGATTGGCGCTGTGTTAGGAAAAATGAAAATGTATTTATATTTAAGCAAAGAAGTGCCACACCCGTGCAAACATAAGCCGACCGAAAAAGGTGAAGTGTGTATGCATAACCTTAAACTAATAAAAGAAACGCCCATCTACGAGATTATGAATATACCGCAAACCACAGAATTTATTACCATAAATTCGCGTCATGTGCAGGCAATGGTTTTACCCGAAGTTCAAAACCAAATAACACAACACCCACTTGTGCCGATGACCTTATATGCCGTTTCGTCAGCAGATAATATACCAGAAATATGGGGAAATGATAAAGCAGGGATTTTATGTGTGCAAGGACATCCAGAGGATTTAGCTACAGCCGGAAACCAATCAATGCAGTGCTTATATAATTATGTTGTTCTTAAAGCCTCACATAAATAAGCATAAAAAAGGGTGCACCACAGTTGTAGCACACCCAAAACATAATAATAAATTAAGGGAAATACCTCACGGCAGTCCCCTTACAAGAGAGAAAGAAAATCTTACAACATGTCGCCATTGTCAATTCCTGATCTGGTAAATTCCGAAACCGGTGCTAAATCATCTGTATTATGACGTTTTTTTGAGAGTAAGTCACCGGTAACCCTTGGCAGATAATCCCGAAGATACGGCGTCTTCTTTATATCAGCCACCTGATAATACGGCGAGATGTCCTTCACAAACAGCACAGGAACAAGAGTAACCTGACCGTCAATATCGACCAAATGAGCAACGGATTTTTTCTTCTCACCGGAGCAGATAATCTGCGCATGCGTGACGCCGGCAAGCTTCTTAACCCGCACAATAGCCTGATGTTGACAATCAAGGTAATACCAAGAATCGTCTGCACAGTCATTTAACCGATCCAACACAAGATTCAGTACTTGAGCAGGTGAGGCGTCATCTTTTGCAAATAAAGCATTATCTTCAGCCTCCAACACCTCATTGGTCACATCACTAAACGGCTCACACATCAACCACTTCTTGAGCTGGAACATCATATCCTGATGCAGAATCAACGGATATACCAGAAAAAAACTACAAAAGTTACTTGGACAAGCCATTGTAACAGGCTTAATCATCCGTCCTTCACTAAAACGCTGGAGCACATCTTTGCAGTCCTCCCATACAACAGTTTTTAAGATTTTTACCATAATAACAAAATTTATAGAGTAAAACAAAATAATTATCTGAAAACTTGAAAGCTAATTTCACAAAAAAGTGAAGACGCGTTTCACAACGAATCTTCCTAAAAAGCCTGAAAAAATTAAGTTTAGCAGAGCAGTTTCTATTCTCGCGAACAATGCTGCTCACTTTCTGTTCACATAGTCAGAAGTCATAATAATTTATAATTAGAGCCAAATATACAAGGAATAATCTGTTTGTCAAATCTTTTTTACTTAACAACAAAAAAAGGAGCCCGAAAGCCCCTTTGAATTTAAGCTAAAACTGATTACAGACGATTAAAATCAGCAGCAATCTCCGCCGCCAATACGCTGAGTAAGCGGCTTTGCGCCATTACATAATCATCATATCCACCTTCAATCGCGATACTTTCATTGATTTTACCGGATTCAAGTGTTTTCCCGTTTTGATCTAAAATCGCATAGGTTGCTTCAAGTTTGGCATCTTTCTTAAGTTTACCGATAAACGTGTTAATCTCTATCATTACGGCATACTGATAGTTTTTAACTAAAGGCGTTTGCATAACCACATCGGCATTAGGCAAATATATGCTCAAATCCTGCCGCAACACATTTTGAATGAGTTTGCTTGGTGATGTTCCCCAGCGATTAAATTCATCAATTTTTAATCTGAAATCATCATCACCAATCGTAGTAATTTGCGGACGAGAGACATCTGACGGCAATAAAATATTTTTCACCAAAACAGTTTTCTTAAATTTTGGATAGGTCATTTCAGATTGTTGTATAGGCACCGGCTGATAAAAATGCGGATTAGGTGTCCCACAACAAGATAGTGTTAAAACCATCAATAACATCAAAAACTTTTTCATCATTTTATTCCTTTCCTTTAATAAGCGAACTTGGGTGCATTTGCAGATAATCGGTTAAGTTTTTAAGTGAAGCCGCCGCCGCAGAGAAATTTTCAATCATGATGGCAAAATCACTGGAATTTTCGCCTAATGACGCATTAAGCGAACGCGATAATTTACTTAAATTGGTTGCAGCTTTACCAAAATTATCCAACATTCCTGCCGCATCTTTTTGGTTTTCTTTCAATACGATATCGATTGTTTCCAAAGCAGAATTTAAATGTGTAAGCAACGGAGGTAATTCTGAATTGAGCGTCTTCGTAATATTGTGCATATCTTGAGCAATTTTGCTGATAGGCATCACTTGAAGTGTTTTGGAAAATTCAGAAAACGGTGAAGCAATAGTAGGAATTTCAAATTCATGCTTGGAACCCTCATGTAAGACCGCCTTGGTTTGAGGAAAGAAATCAAGCTCAATTAAAAGCTGCCCTGTAAGCATAGAGTTCACGGCAAGTCTTGCGCGTAATCCCTTTTGGATAAGGATGCGAAGGTTTTCTCGCTCATCTTTATAGTCTTCACTTAAATCTTCATCGTTATAAAGCCTGGAATAAACCGGTATCAGAAATTCCATAGTATCATAATCAGCTTTTAGTTTGACGGACGTCACTTCACCGACTTTTACCCCTTTAAACAAAACCGGCGCTCCGACATCAAGCCCTTGAACTGATTCATCAAAATACATCACCATAGGTATGTCCTGATTAGAAAAAGTAGATTTTAATGAATATCCCAAAAGCAAGAGTAAGAATAAGCAGCTTGATACAATAAAAGTGCCGATAAGTTTCATATTGGGTTGTTTAATCATTTTTTTGTTCCTCTGGTTAAAAATTCATAGATTTCCGCATTAGGCGGATTTTTCAATAATTCACTCGGATTACCTCTACCTGTAATATTCTTAACTTTTCCGTTAAGATAGATAGAGTTTGTCCCGATACTAAAGATTGATTGAAGTTCGTGGGTAACAATCACAAAGGTCGTCTTAAGCGAGCCGTTCAATTCCAAAATTAAATCGTCAAGCCGTTTAGAACTGATCGGATCCAATCCGGCAGACGGCTCATCGCAATATAAAATTTTTGGGTCAAGAGCCAAAGCACGAGCCAACGCCGCACGTTTTTTCATCCCTCCTGAGATTTCAGAGGGGTAAAAATCATCAAATCCGGCAAGTCCGGTTAATGCCAACTTATAACTCGCTAACTCTTCGATTTCTTTTTTGTTGTAGGTGGTATAAAGCTCCAACGGCATCATCACGTTTTCTTTTAATGTCATAGACGAAAACAACGCGCCGCTTTGATACATCACGCCGCATTCCTTCATAATTTCATTTTTTTGCACATCATCAGCCTTAGAAAAATTTTTCCCATCAATCAACACACTCCCTTTAACCGGCGTTACCAAACCGGTTAAGACGCGGAGCATACTGCTTTTACCGCAACCGCTAGCACCCATAATGATAAAAATATCTTGCTCGTTGACCGCAAAGTTAATATCATCAAACAGCACAAAATCGCCATACGCTACTCTTAAATTTTTAACCGTAATGATTTCTTTTGTCATATCCCCAATACCTCCAAAAGAACGGTCAAAATACCCGTTGCCACAATCATCCATACAAGTGCGGTAACCACAGCGCTGGTTGTTGCTTTACCGACCGCATCAGCATCACGTCCGGCTGTTAAACCTTCATAGCACCCGCAAATCGCAATAATTATCCCATATACTACGCTATGTAAAAGCCCGACTAAAATATTCTTTAATGTGAGAGCCTTAATGGAATAATCCAAATAGGAAGTTGAAGATATATCCAAAAACGATATACCGACAACCGCTCCACCGAAGATACCCAACACATCGGCAAGCAAGGTTAAAAACGGAATGGTTAAGACCAAACAAATCATACGCGGCGCCACTAAATAATCTGTAACCTTAATCCCCAAAGTTTTAAGCGCATCAATTTCTTCATTAACCTGCATTGTGCCAAGCGTTGCAGCATAAGAAGATCCTGTGCGTCCGGCCATAATAATCCCGACCATAATCGCCGCCATAATGCGTGTCATACCGAGTGCCACCATGCTGGCAACGTAAATCCCTGCACCGAAAGTGCGTAACTGCATTGCTCCGACAAAAGCCAGAATAAGCCCAACCAAAAAACTGACCAAAGCGGTAATTCCGACCGCCTGATAACTGCAATCGGCAAAAATAAACCAAAAATCACGCTTGCGATAAATGGCCTTCCCCGAAATAAATCGTCCTGTTGCCTCAAAACATGTTTTTATAAAATGAAGAGCAGAGATGAATTTTTGATAAATAGCAAAACCATTTGTACCGAGTTTTTCCAACCAGTCAATTTGTGTCACGCTTTGTGTCGGCGGTGTATTGATAGACCGCAACGCCAAATCTATTAAATCTCTTAGGCGAGGGGGTAATTGTTCATAATTAAATTCAAATCCGGCAGAGGAGAGTTTTTGCTGCCAATCATAAATATGGGAAGTTATGAGCGAAGAAAAAATATCATCAGCGGCTTTGGCATAAACAGTATGAATATGCTGTTTTTTGAGCTGACTAATTACCTCATCAACCGAACTCAAATCTGTGCCTTTCTCATTAAACCACAAAACAGCTTCATTTTTATTGATTTTAAGCTCTGCTGACATCTCACCTATCCTAAAGTATGTTTGCAAACATCTGCGGCAACAGCATTAGCCTGTTCATGCGCTTCCTGCTGAGTTGAGCCTTTCATTATAGCACTTATAAACGTTCCGGCAAAGGCATTTCCGGCACCATGCGCAAAGACTTGCTCCAAGTGCTTATTTTTAACCGTTGTCAATCCTTCATCCCCCCAGATTCGACTGCATTTAGCCGTATCGGATAAAATCAGATATTTAAGGTTGTATTCGGCTTTAATTTTTAAGCACAGGCTTTCGTTTGTTTCATCAAAACCAAACAACGTTTTAACAGTATTAAGCTCATCAATATTGAGTTTCAATACATCTGCTCTCTGTAATAATTTCTCAATGAGGTTTGCACTAAAATAGTTTTGCCGAAGGTTTATATCAAAAAAGCGTAAGCAATTTTTCGATGCGGCATCAATCAAATCCAAAATTGTCGCCTGCGAATAAGCTTTACGCAAAGCAAGTGTGTCAAAATACACCACATCAGCATTTTTTACGCATTTTTCTGCCGCGGGTTCAAAAGGAATATAATCCCATGCGGCATTCTCTAGGATATGTGCCACCGGCTTACTTTCCGGATCATCAAAAATCAATACGCGACCGGTCGGATATGGCGTAACAGATAAAACCGGAGTAACATTGATTAGCTCTAGTTCACTGATAATTTCCCGTCCCAAATCATCTGCACCGATTGCACTGATAAGATAGCCTTCAGCTCCGTTTTGAATTGCATACTTCAAAAAATCCGCAGGTGCACCGCCCAATTTACGACTATCAGGCAAAATATCCGAAACCACTTCGCCAATACCGACAATTTTAGCTTTTTTATTTTTAACCATGGCGGCACCTCAAAACTCTAAAACTAATTATCACCACTATATGCCTTTTTTTTTAATAGTCAAGCTGATGGATTCTTTTTCTGATATTCGCGTAAGATTTATGCAATAAATTTTCAACAACATCAGGTTTATCAAAACGACATAATTTGATATTTTGCCCAAACCGATAATCGGATTTATATTCCGAACACTGATCAGCCGTATCTGCCGAACCATAAATAGAAATAGAAAAAACGGCCTCTTTCGGAATCTGATGTATTTTTTTGTATGCGGTAAGTTGCGATTTCTTTCTTAAAATTTCTCCATCATCACTGGCTAACAGTAGGCAATTATATTCTGGCAGAAAATATTCGCAAAAAAGGTTGCTGTTATCTGTAACAAGTAACGGCTTATCTGTTGAGATAAATTGCTTAATATCATGAATGGCATTTTGATATCCTTTATCAAAGCTGATGATACGGACATCTGTATAAGTAAAATAAAAACCGAGTAGCAATATGGGCAGAACAGCTTTTGAAATGTCTTTATATTTAGCAATTACAATAGCCCCTCCTAAATAAAGAGGCATTGAAAAGATTTTAAGATATCGTGCTGTCACCATAGGCCGTATTGTGGCAGATAAAAAGAATAACAGTGCATAAGTTAAGCAAAAACAGCCCATTGTCAGAATAATTATTTTTTTTGATTTTGCTTCAAATTTAAGCATATTAACTAATCCCAATATCAAAAGAAAGCTGAAAACGGAAGCGCTTAAAGTCGTTGCAATAAAATATACCGATTGGATAATTTCGGGTTGCAGAGGATTAGTAAAAAACTGCCAACTGAAACGAACAAAATCATCATGCACATACCAAATATGACCAACAGAATTAACGGCATTAGAAAATACAATAAGCCACGGCGCAAAAATTAAAGCCACCGATATTGTTGTCAGCACAAGTTTAACACCGTTTGTTTTTAATTTTTTCTCTTTAATCAATAAAACAAAAATAAGCCCATACAAAAACATCAGATATAATGCACAATAATAGTGCGAATAAAGCGCCAAAATCGAAACAATCCCAAATTTAACAAAGTCCGTATTTTGCGGCTTATCGGTCAATCTTGCGCCATAAACAGATGCCGTTAAGAGGAGCAAAGAGGAAAGCATATATGCCCTAACCTCGAGCCCCAGCCATAAAGATTGCGGCAATAAGGCAATTAATATCATAAGCCATAAAGCCGTTTTTTCTCCATAGTCGCGCCTGACAGCCGTTGCGGCAAAAATTTGCGCTACAACCAACAATAATGCAGAACCCAAATGCGCAGCCGCCACCTCATATGCTTTCGGTGAAAAACTTAAAACAGTCTTCAAATAAATGTAATACAGAGGCAAATTTGTATCTTCAGCAAAGAGAGTCTCAAAAATATCTTTGAGGCTGTCTTTTGCCATCAAAACCGAATAAATCTCATCAAGCCATAAATTCATATTGTTGATAAGAAACCCATACGCAACGGTTGTCAGAGCGATAATTGTGATAGCTTGCCACTTAAAGTTTTCTTTGAATTTATCAATGATTTTGAGCATTTTTGCATACCTCTGCAATTTGTTGTGCAATGATTTTATTTGTAAAGTGCTGTAAAGTAATTTGCCGCGCCTTTTTGGCTTTTTCCAAACGTTCTTCTTCATGATCTAAGTAATACGCCAAAATTTCTTTTAATTCTTCTTTGGTTTGATACATCGGCACATTATCCCCATATATCTCTTCAATTTCCGGCATATAATCCGAAACAACCAAAGCACCTGCCGCTGTTGCATCATAAATACGGTTATTGATAAAGCCATATTTCTTCATATCCGGCCTGTGGTCATTAAGCACAATTTTGGCTGAAGCATAGTAGCTTGGAAGTATATGATTGGGGATGTATGGAGCTTTATACATATTCTCCGGCACAACTCCCTGCCAATTAAATCCATACACAGCCACTTCAAAACCGCTCTCTAACGCATAGAGCAGACTGGTGCGGTTATGCCAATTAGAGCCGACAAAAAGAATATCTGCTTTATGTGTATCATCGGGTGTTGGTAAAAATTTATCAGGGTTTGTAAATTGCGGCACATAATGCGCTTCAATACCGAAATTTTGTAATTCTTCAGCATAAGTTTTAGAGGCAACTGCAATCACATCATAGTTCTGCCAGTCATCATCAAGAGAGGCATTTTCGGGCATAGCCGCTCGCCGATTAATATTCTCTTTGAGTAATTTCTCTTTGGAATGTTTATTATACGCCATCGGGTAGTAAACATAAAGCACATTACAGCCCTTGCCGAATGGCGGATAAAATTTGGTATATCCGCGCATATATACATTGATTTGAGGTTCCGGTTTATGCTCTCTAAAGTATTCACCGCGATAATCAATTTCGGTCTGTTTCCCGTTTTGCTTAAATCCTTCGGCAAAATCTTCTCCGATCCAATAATCACCGATTTCAACATCATTTCGGTTTGTTGTTGATTTTATAACCACATCAGTGGCCCTCACATCAAACGCTGTTAGAGTAAATATCAAAGTCAGTCTGAACAAAAATTTCATTATCCGTATCCTCAAAACAGCGATTTTTTGCGCGTGTCATTTTTCATCTTTTCTTCTAAATCCGCCGCACGGAGCTTTATATCGGGGCGGAGATATTGTTTTAATGCCTTGGACAATTGTTTTTTAGCCAAAGCCGTTTGTCCGATGGCATAATTATATTCTGCGGCAAAATAATCCGCCGCGCCGCTCTGCCTTAAAATATCATAAACTTTACCTAAATAAAGATACGCTTGCGGATGCATCTTGTTTTGAGCTACATGTTCCAAAAGCGGAATAAGCGGCTCGGCAATCGCAGGTGATGGTTCTGTTGCCAATATCGCTTCGGCATAATTGAGCTTAAACAAGTCTGCATTAGAACGAAGATTTAAGGCATGTTTATAGGCACTAACCGCCTCATTGATTTTACCGTTTTCAAACAAAGCTTGTGCTTTAATTTCCCAAAAATATGGATTATTTGGTTCGGCGCTAATCAACTCATCCGCATATTTAAGTGCTTTTTGAATATCCTTTTGCCGCATAAAATAAACCGCGTGAGCCAATTTTCCGAACATGGAATTATCATCAAGGGGATATCTCTTTATTACATTCGGGAGTGGGGCTAAATAGGCAAATATTTTAGCTTGCACGCGTTTTAATCGGTCATCAAGCGATTTTTCGCTAATGATATCATGTTCGGTTTTTAATTTCTCAGTAAAAAAGGCAATTCTTTCCATGGTAATCGGGTGTGTGCGGAAATAGGGGCTTTCTTCAATTCCTTGCAACCGATTGGCATTTTGAATTTTGACCATAAAATCTTTTAAACCTCTAACGGTTTTATGGTTTTGCCCCAAGAGAAGTGTTGCTGTTTCATCAGCGGCACGTTCCTCACTCATTTGATAGACTGTAACCGCATTAAGTGCAGAACTTTGTGTTCCGAGCACAACCGCAATTGCCGCATCACCGCGTCCGCTGGCAACCGCCGTTCCCGCCGCGGCAACCAACGAAGCAAGAGTTGCTTTTTGCATATCTTGAATTTTGATTTTAAGCCTTAAGATATGACCGCCCAAAATGTGTCCGGTTTCGTGCGCCAACACCCCCTCAATTTCATTGGCATTTGAAGCTTTAAGCAACGTTCCGGTATGGATGAACATATGGTTTTGGTCGCCCACAAATGCATTTAGGCTGTCATCTTTAACAATATGGATATAATTCCGGTTTAAGGGTAATCCTGCCGCTCTGAAGATGGGCGTTAAGATATCATAAATAAAGACCTCTGTTTCTTCATCAGTAATCAAACTGATAGCTTTTGCATCAAAGCTAAAGCCCAATAAAAAGATAACTAGAAAAATTCTGATAAACCGCCTCATATCTTGCACCTCTACAAGAGTCATAAAATATAATCCTCGGTTAGTCAAGAGCTAAGGTTTTTTACCCAATATAATCGCGATTACATAAAAGAGTTAAAGTTTCTTTGAATTGCCGTCTAACAACATTTTTAGTGTTATTGCCGCTTTGGAATCAGTCAAATCAACATCGGACTTTTCTTTAACACCGACAAGACGGGACTTTTCTTTATATTCTGAAATCTCAGCCTTGCGATCTTTGGGCTCAACATTCGTGGTATTTTTATCTTCTAACTGATGTGCAGTCTCTAAATAGAAGCTATACATATCTTTATCACTCAAAACCAATCGTGCTAAGTGGCAACATACTGCTTTTTCATTTTCATCAATCAATGTGCTTTCTTGCGAAGCTTCTTTAACTTTACTGATAAAATCAATCATTTTAGTTTGTGCGTCAGCCTCATGACCGGATTTAAGAGCTGTTTTAATAAATTCAAATTTTCCTTCCGATTCCTGCATATAGCTAAGCTCATAGCGCATATTTGTAACATCTTCGCCGTTTTCTTCATACACCTGACATCTGGTATGCAAAATCTCTGACGGGGCACGAAACGTTTTTTGCAAATACGGGCTGTTTTGATACAAATCCATAATGGCACCGTTAGCGGTAATATTCATATCTTCCATGATTGTCACATTATCCGAAAGGGCGATGAGTTCGGAAGTATGCGTGACCACAATTACATTTTTACCTTCTTCGGAGAGTTTCTTTAAGTTATAGAGCACATTAATGGCAGTTGGTGTATCAAGCGCTGAGGTTGGCTCATCAAAAATATAAATATCCCGATCTTCCAAAAACGAACAAGCCAATGCCAGACGTTGCCGCTGCCCGGGGGAAAACTCATTAATCATAAATTCATACGCCGGTTTTCCATCTCTTTCTGCATAATATTCATCTTTAATACAGGCACGTTCTAAGGCTCTGTCAATATGCTCCTGAGGGTGTTCTGCCAAATCCATCAATTTCAAATATTCACTTTGGCTGATTTCCCCCGTCTTAAATTGCTTCTGCACTTCATCAATTTTCGGAATATACATTTCCATGTTATGACGCACGCTTTTAATCTTGTTAAAATGGTTATTGTCCTGGTCATGCAGACAAACATGTTTACGGATTTCTTCCTCATTGGTGGCATCAACATTAACGCCGTTGATAATCACTTGCCCATGGTCAATATCTCGCACATGAGTCATCAAGTCAACCAAGGTCGTTTTGCCGTTTCCTGATCCCCCGACAATGCATTGTAATTTTCCCGGCGTAAAAATCAAACTTTGTCTTCCCATATTCATCTGTTTGGAAGATTTATCATAACTGAATTGCACATCACGCATTTCAATCGTATTATCTTTATATGGGATTTTTTCCTGTCCGGTTTTAATCCGCATATTTTCCGGCACTTGCAGTTGTTTCGTTGCGTCTTTATATTGCACATAGCTTTTATGAATGTTAAGATATGATTGTATTCCC
Organism: uncultured Rhodospirillales bacterium; assembly: GCA_902763185.1. Classification (GTDB taxonomy): domain Bacteria; phylum Pseudomonadota; class Alphaproteobacteria; order RF32; family CAG-239; genus CAG-267. The sequence continues at coordinate 29,343 of CACWQT010000008.1, forward strand.
TGAAATGCCGCCCAAGAGCTGGCCACTAAGCTTCCGGAAAACGTAATCAAATCTCCGATACCGCCGTTAAGACCGATTTTATTGGCACATACCGCAGCAATTGCCGCACAGCCTAGGGTTAATCCGGCATCAATTCCCATCGTTAGATGCCGTGTCGATTTAACGGTTGAATTTTGAAGTTCAGCCTCACGCTCGGCATCAATTTTCATATCGCGGTCAACTTGAGCCTCGCGCACGCTTCCTTTATCATGAGCCACATTTGTCATGGTTTCAATGCGATTGGATTTAATGTTAGATGCTTTGCGAAACAGGGGTTGTGCCTTTGTATTAAAAGATTTCCATAAGGCGCCTCCAAAAGCTCCGATACTTAAGCCAATACCGGCACCAATTGATCCAAGCTCAGGGTAAGCCGTGACCAAAACCCCCATTGCCGTGGCTGCTGTTGCTGCCGCACGTCCGATATCGACAATACCCGTTGATAAATCTGCATAAGCCGAACTCTTCTCGGTTAAAAATGTGGTGATTTGTGAACTGCTTTTAGAACGTAAAAAAAGTTTTGAAGAATTTTGACGAAACTCTTTAATTTCCTTTGCCAACGTGCGGTTTAAGATATTTGTTCTAATGATTTGCCGTTGTGTATTCATAAAATCAAACAAAACATTATTCACAGCATTAATACCGGTATATAAAAACACGCCGGTTTTAAGTCCTAAACCGCCGCGAAGAATATTGGCGTTCATCATATCGGTTGCGGCACCGGCAACCCATGCCGTAAAACCGCGCACCATGGAATGTCCGGCTGAAATAGCGATATATGTCTTATATCCCGAAGAGTTTTTCCAGTTGTCCTTAAGTGCCTGACAGGATAATTTCCATAAACTGGGCAGTTCATCTTTCTCTTTGTTTTTTTCAGAAAGTTTTTTAATTCGTATAGCGCGATGTAGCGCCTTAAATCGCATAATCTTATCCAACTTGGAGTATTTCATAAAATTCACATTTTGAAGACTTTTATTATGCATCTGCTCTTCTTTGATAAAGTCTTTTAGTTGCCGTATTTCAAAAGAAAAATCTTTTTGCCGCGCCACACCTGTTTGCTGTATAGCCCATATCTCGCTTAGCCTGTCTAAAGCATCATTTAATCTCTGGTGATTGTCATGTGAAATTTGCGTAAATTGCGGATAGCGGAAATCTCTGATTTTTTGAATAATTTTTTTCTTTTGATCACTAAAATTTTGCGGTAAATCTTCACCGGAGTTTTCTTTGGCGTAAAGCTCTTTATACTGCGCCAATAATGACGCCAGTTCTTGTTCTTTCACTATAGAATCTTGAGCCATATCCATAATTTCTCCTCCTATAATGTAGCCATTATATCATAAAAAAAGGCCTTTGGCAAACAAAAATTTCACCAAAGACCTTTTACTAAGATATTGTAATAAACTATTTTTTGCTTTTTTCAGCCAGATATTCCGCCATCCATTGAAAATACGGGAAAGGATGTTCTTCCTTAAGTTCCAACGCCTTTTCTAAATCAAGCTCTTGTGTGTTATAAGCACCCTCACATAAAATAGTGCAACTATCTTCGGTAATATCCGCCGAACCGTTAGCAATCAGATATTCTTCAACAACATCAAGTTTTTCATTTAAGACCGAGATAACACCCATATCCAAGGCAAGCAACACTGGTGCCCGTCCTTTCATAACAGTAAGTGTCTTACCGTCATAAGGAACGACTGCCCGATAAATTTTTTTATCAGCAATCACCTTAGATGGAATTAAAATCTTAAAAGCAATATCTTCTGCCATAACTTCAACCACCTTTTGCTATTCTCTGCACCTTCAGCCGTTTTCTGCCAATTTAAGCCGCACTTTCTTTACGTTTTGCCGCTCTTTCCAAAACTTCATCAATGGTTCCGGCCATATAAAAGTCTTGCTCCGGAATATCATCATACAAGCCTTCCAAAATACCCTTAAAGCCTTTAATGGTATCTTCAAGTTGCACAAAACGACCTTTTTTACCGGTAAAGACTTCCGCCACGAAAAACGGTTGTGAAAGGAATTTTTGGATTTTACGAGCCCGAGAAACGACAATTCGGTCATCTTCAGAAAGTTCGTCCATACCTAAAATGGCGATAATATCTTGAAGCGAATTATATTTTTGCAAAATTTCCTGCACCCCGCGTGCCACTTTATAGTGTTCTTCACCAACCACTTCAGGGGTTAAAATACGACTGGTAGAGTCAAGCGGGTCAACCGCCGGATAAATACCAAGCTCAGAGATTTTACGTGAAAGCACTGTTGTGGCATCTAAGTGGGCAAAAGTTGTGGCCGGTGCCGGATCGGTTAAGTCATCAGCCGGCACATAAACGGCTTGCACCGAAGTAATAGATCCGTTTTTAGTTGAAGTAATGCGCTCTTGCATTGCGCCCATGTCCGTTCCCAAAGTCGGTTGATAACCAACCGCGGAAGGAATACGTCCCAACAGCGCAGAAACCTCGGAACCGGCTTGCGTAAAGCGGAAAATGTTATCCACGAAGAACAACACATCTTGATGTTCCACATCTCGGAAATATTCAGCCTCTGTCAAACCAGTCAATGCCACACGAGCACGTGCCCCCGGCGGTTCGTTCATCTGTCCGTAAACAAGCACCGTTTTGGATTTATCGCCCTCAAGGTCAATAACCCCTGATTCAATCATTTCATTATAAAGGTCATTACCTTCACGCGTTCTTTCACCCACACCGGCAAATACCGAGTAACCGCCATGACCTTTTGCAATGTTGTTAATAAGCTCCATAATCAGCACGGTTTTGCCCACACCAGCACCACCGAACAAACCGATTTTACCGCCTTTGGAGTAGGGCTCTAATAAGTCAATCACCTTAATACCGGTTACAAAAATTTCCGGATCCGTAGCTTGGTCGGTAAAGCTCGGTGCTTCGCGATGAATAGGCATTACCTTTTTAGCCTTGATTTTGCCACGTCCGTCAACTTCATTTCCGATTACATTGATAATGCGACCCAAAAGCTCAGGCCCGACCGGAACGGAAATTGGTTGATTGGTATTATACACCGGCAATCCTCTGCTCATTCCGTCAGTCACATCCATAGCAATCGTGCGCACCACGTTTTCACCGATATGCTGAGCAACTTCCATCACCACAAGACGACCATCGACTTCGCACTCCAATGCACTTAAAATAGCAGGCATTGCGCTTGGTGAATCAAACTTAACGTCAACAACCGCCCCCATCACCTGATGAACATGTCCAAGCTTATCCGTCTTTTTGAGTTCATCAACATGGGCGCGAAATTCATTAAGCGCTTCATTAGTTTCTATATTTTCTTTCTTTTTTACGACCATTTTTCAAATACTCCTGTATTTTAAGTGTTACATAGCTTCTGCACCCGCCACAATTTCCACCAACTCGGTGGTAATGGCTGATTGTCTTAAGCTGTTGTATTTAAAGGTAAGCGAACTAATCATATCTTGTGCATTCCGGTTGGCATTATCCATTGAGGTCATTCGTGATGCGTGCTCGGAAGCTTGCGAATTGATAAGCACTTCAAAGATAGATGTGCGCATATAAATCGTCACAAATTGATCCAACACGTCCAACGGATGTTGCTGATAATCATAAAATGCCCGACCGGATTGGCTGATGTTCTTATCTTCATCTGTCAGTTTAATATCAAACGGAATGACCTGTTTGGTAAGAAATGTTTTGGATAATCCTGATAAGAAGTCACTATAAACAATCTCGCAAATGTCAGCATTAAATTGTTTTTTCTTTTCCCATACATTTTTAAGAAACTCATGGGCTTCCGTATAGGTTAAGTGCTTTTTAATCACATTCGGATAACTACCGTCAATTTCAGTGATACCAAAACGCTTCAAACCGGCTTCAGCTTTCTTTCCATAGCAGAAAATCAAAACCTTTTTACCCTGAGCCTTGAGCTCATCAATCCGTCGTTTAGCCTCTTTGGCAATCATATGATTATAGTTGCCGCAAAGTCCTTTATCGGATGATAAAACAAACAATGCGTAAGTTTTCGGATTTTCCGGTTGTTGCAATAATTTAGGCAATACAAATTTAACACCGTCTTTGGCTTCTTTGGCATTAAGTTCAGCCATTACGCGTTTAATGTTTGTAATCAAGAGTTTTTGGAACGACTCACTTTTTTCCAAAGTGAGCTGCGCACGCCGAAACTTAGACGAAGCAACCATTTTCATTGCCGCCGTAATTTTTTGCGTGGACTTAATCCGTTCAATTCTTGTGCGTAACTCTTTGAGATTTGCCATTTTTCTTCTCTCTGAAATTAAGCCGATTTTGCCGTGTTTTCAGTCTGTTGCGTATTCTTAAACCGCGTCAAAACATTGTCCATAAATTTACAAAGTTCTTTTTCAAGCTCTTCAGAGATAATCTTCTTTTCTCTGATTTCGTTTAAGAATAAGCTCTTCTCATGCTTGGCGGTAGTCAACAGGAAACTCTCAAATTCTTTAATCTTGGAAAGTTCCAAATCGTCTAAGTAACCGCGTGAGCCGGCAAACAAAACCAACACTTCTTCTTCAAGTGCGAGCGGATGATAAACCGGTTGTTTCAGCATCTCTGTCAATTTTGCACCGCGATTTAACAACTTTTTGGTAGAAATATCCAAATCAGATGAAAATTGCGAGAACGCCGCCATTTCACGATATTGCGCCAAATCGAGTTTCATTGTTCCTGAAACTTGCTTCATCGCTTTAGTCTGTGCGGCAGAACCCACACGGCTGACCGATATACCAACATTAACCGCCGGTCTGATACCTTGATAGAATAATGAAGTCTCTAAAAAGATTTGTCCGTCGGTGATGGAAATAACGTTAGTTGGAATATAAGCAGACACATCACCGGCCTGCGTTTCAATCACAGGCATTGCCGTAAGCGAACCGGAACCTTTTTCTTCATTAAGTTTTGCCGCTCTTTCAAGCAAACGTGAGTGCAGATAGAACACATCACCCGGATAAGCCTCACGCCCTGGTGGACGACGTAACAACAAAGACATTTGTCGATAAGCCGTTGCTTGCTTAGACAGGTCATCATAGAAGATAACCGCGTGCATACCACGGTCTCTGAAATATTCACCCATCGCGCATCCGGCATACGGGGCAATATATTGCATCGGCGCCGCATCAGAAGCGGTTGCCGCCACCACAATCGTATATTCCATAGCACCGGCGTCACGAAGCGTTTTAACCACTTGTGCCACAGTCGAGCGTTTTTGCCCAATGGCCACATAAATGCAGAATAACTTTTCTTTGTCGGACTTGGCAAGCCGATTCGTTTCCTTTTGGTTAATAATCGTATCGACCAAAATAGAAGTTTTACCGGTTTGTCTGTCACCGATAACAAGTTCACGTTGTCCGCGTCCGATAGGAATAAGCGAGTCAATAACTTTTAAGCCCGTTTGCACCGGTTCATGCACGCCACGTCTGTCAATAATCCCCGGTGCGCGTGTTTCCACATTAGAAAATTCTTTAGCTTTAATTTCACCTAAGCCGTCAATCGGCTGACCAAGTGCATTAACCACACGCCCTAAAAGTTCCGGACCGACCGGCACACTGACGATTTTATTTAATCTTTTAACCGTATCGCCTTCTTTAATTTCCGCATCAGAGCCGAAAATAACCACACCGACCGTATCTTCACCCAAGTTTAAGGCCATGCCTTGAACACCTGACGAAAATTCAACCATTTCGTTATATTCTACGCCGTTCAGGCCATAAACGGTAGCAATACCGTCGCTCACCGCCAAAACTTGACCAACCTCATTAAATTCGGCGCCAAAGTTATGATCTTCAATCTTTTGCTTTAGTATTGCGGAAATTTCCTCTGCTTTAATCGTCATCTGCCTTTATGCCTTTCGTTCTTAAAAATTTAATATATCCCGTTAATTCTGTCCCATAATCAGCTGTTCTAAGCCCTTTATTTTGGTTGAGAGTGTATCATCAATCAAAAACGAGTTAAAAGAAAGCGCCAGTCCGCCCAAAATTTCAGGGTTAATCCTAAAGTTAAGGGTAACTTTTTGATGTAACTTTTCTTCCATGATGTTTTGTAAGGTATCGCGCTGAGAAGGGGTAAGATCAATGACCGTATCCACATTAACCTCAATCACCCCTTTGTGTTTGTAATAAAGATTCTTAAAATTATCAGCAATCAGCTCCAGTAAATCGATTCGCTTATTTTCACCAATTAACTGCAATGTTTCAGCCGTTACATTACTGAATTTCATTTTTTTGGAGATATCTTTAATCAGCGGTAACACAAGGTTTGTGTCATCAACCGGACACGATAACTTTACCCACATATCCCGATTTTGTTCAAAACTTGCTTTTAATGCCATAACCTCAGCAAATACATCATCAACGCATTTGTTGTCAACAGCCGCACCAAACCAAGCCTTTGCATACATATCGGCAATCTTAAATTTAGAATCTTTTTGCACGTTAATCCTTAAATTAAAACATCAACCTTAATACGAATACCAACAAATTACTTATTTTAAATTAAAATTCCACCTTAAAAATGCTTTTTTTCACAATGAAATAAAAAAAGTCTCTTTCCGTGAGGATAAGAGACCTTAAAATTCAGTTTTCTAAAAAACGAAGTGCTCCGATAAGACGAACCAACATTCGGTTGAAGTTGCTACCGCTGTTGGCATCAATCAGGCATTCGCCGGTTAAGTCATAAAGACTGCCGTCTGCAATGAAAAAATATGGGAACAGACGCTTAAAAGAGCGATCGTTGGTAAATATGATACGACTACCGTCTGCATCAAAAAAACCAACTTTGTTCGCATTACCGCCGGACTTTACCGAAATGAAATATTTTCCATCCTTAAAGACCTTGGCTTTTGTTACTTTTTCCGCAATCAGTTCTTCATTTTCATCAAATAGAGACAATTCATCGTCTTTGGGCAAGATAAACCAACCATTGTCAAACAAAAAAGCCTGCTTAGAAAAATCAGCCAGTAATTTACCGTTCTGATTAAACACCGCTTTGGACTTGTCTTTTTTGACAATCATGAATTTGCCGTCATTTGCTTCAACGAGTTTCTTAACTTGACCAAAATTCAATTCCTGACCGTCTTCTGACCTTAAAACCACCACGGAGTTGACTATGAAAAAGGCTTTCCAACCGCATTTCAATTTTTTCATAGGTTGCTCCAAATAGCCGCGATACGCAAGCTCGGGCGGTTCATAATTTCTAAAAATTTTTTTGATTTTCATAATTGTTAACAAAATTTAATTAAACGAAGTGAATATAGCGATTCTTAAACCGATTGTCAAACATTAATTACAAAAAAATTCTACATGAACGAATAAGGGTTTATGTCAACATCAATTCTGACGTTACTTTTCACTTTAACCATCTTAAGCCATTTTTTCATCACCTCTTGGATATTGATGCTTTTGGCAGTTTTCATTAAGAGGCGATAGCGGTATCTGCCGCGCAAAAGCGCCATCGGGGCAGGGGCGGGACCAAGCGTTTCAATCAGTTCTGTATTCGGTGCACATTTACCGAGATAATATGCCGCCGCTTCAGCCGCTTGTTGGTTAGGAGATGATACAATCACGGCTGCGAGTTTTCCGTAAGGTGGCATTTTAAGCATCTTGCGCGATTGTTTTTCAAGGGTGATAAATTTATCGCGATTATGTTCAATTACCGCCTGTAACACCAAATTATCGGGATAGAGCGTTTGCAAGTAAACCATACCTTTTTTCTCCGCTCGTCCGGCACGTCCCGAAACCTGAGATAGTAGTTGGAAAGTCTGTTCGGTTGCACGCAAATCCGTTCCCATCAAACCCAAATCAGCATCAACCACACCGATAAGTGTCAAATCAGGGAAGTTATGTCCCTTTGCCAAAATCTGTGTTCCGATAAGAATGTCCACTTCTTTCTGTTCGGTCTTATGAATAACCTCGGAAATTTCTCGATAATTGGTGGTAATATCCGACGAAAGTATCGCCGTTCTGGCGTTCGGAAAACGAAAATGCACTTCCTCGGCAATCCGTTCCACCCCCGGACCGCAAGCCGTCAATCCTTCTTCAGATGAACATTCGGGACAACGTTTTGGTGTCCACATCTTAAATCCGCAATGATGGCAAATAAGCTCGCCTGTTATCCGATGCTCGGCAAGCCATGCTGTGCAATGCGGACATTGCATACGGTGACCGCAGTCACGACAGATAAGAAGCGGCGCATATCCTCTGCGGTTTAAGAACAACATTGATTGCTCTCCGCGTTCCAAATTTTGTTGTAACTCATTAACCAAAGTCGGCGCTAAAAAAGATACACCCCATTCACCTTTAACCGGCTTGTCTTTTTTTATATCAATAATTTTAATTTCCGGTAACACAGCTTTGGCATAGCGCTTAGTGAGTTTTACACAGTCATATTTTCCCTCATCTACATTGGCAATCGTTTCCAAATCAGGCGTTGCTGTTGAAAGAATAACCGGAATTTTTTCCAAGTGTGCGCGAAGCACGGCCATATCCCGCCCTTGGTAAGTGACTTGACTTTCTTGCTTAAACGAGTGGTCGTGACTTTCATCTACCACAATAATCCCTAAATCGGCAAATGGCAAAAATAGTGCCGAGCGTGCCCCGACCACAACCTTTGCTTTGTTTTGTTGCACGGCTTTCCACGTAAGTGCTTTGTTTTTTATACCTACCTCCGAATGCCACACATACGGTGTCACGCCAAATCTGTTTTCAAAACGTTTGAGCCATTGTGTCGTAAGTGAAATCTCCGGAACCAATACCAATACCTGTTTTTTTAACGACAAAGCCGCCGCAACCGCTTCAAAATACACTTCTGTTTTACCGGACCCCGTAATACCGTCTAAAAGCGTTGCTGAAAAACCGTTGTTAACACGTCGCACAAGTCGTTCTGCCGCCGCCTTTTGTTCATCGGTCAATGTTGCCTGGCTATGAAGTTGCACCTTTTGTTCTTCAGCGGTTTCATTGATTAATATATCTTTTTTGTAGAGAAAACCGCTTTTAATCATCGCTGCAATCACTTGTGCGCTGGCGCCGGTTTGTTCAATAATCTCTTCTTTTTCCGCCTCTTTTCCGTTATCCAAAAATTGAAAAACCGCTTTTCTGTTTTCGGTGATGCGAATACCATTAAGATTTTCATTTTTGATTTTAAGCCCGTAAACCGTCACTTTTTGTTTAGGAAGCTGATTGGTCTTTTGTCCCAAAACCATTTTAAGCACAGCACCTTTGGGCGAGAGATTATAGCTTGCCACCTTTTCAATAAAGGCACGTAGCGGCGCCGAGATTAAAGGCAACTTCAAAACTTCAGTAATTTTTTTGATTTTCTTATCTTCTATGTCAGCAGATTTTCCGATTTTCCAAATCACGCCGACATGCGTTTCCCGCCCGAACGGCACCACCACCGGTTGCCCGATTTTTAAGCTCTCATCGTCAGCTTTATAATCGAACACATCATCAAAAAAAATCGGGAGTAAAACACCGTAGATGGCCATGTTCGGCTAGTCTCCAATCATCAACGAATTACCCAAACGCTTCAAAGGCACGCGACTTCCTTCCAGATAATTCAAAAGATAATAAAGCGGGGCATAAACAGACTGGTTATCGGTGGCCTCTTTTCCTTCAAGGATTAAATCAATGTTTTTGATTTTGTTTTCATCCAAAGGCACTTCAGAAACTGCAGCAATCATCAAATTATGCTCAGTCTGCTTAATGGCAATTTTACCGCCCTTTGGAAGTGTATCCGCCATCATCATCGCCGCCGGCATAATAAGCTTATAAACCTGAGGTGAAGAAATCTCCAAATCCACTTTGATTTTATTTTTTGTTGTGCCGAGAGTGGTAAAATAATCTTTTATAATTTGTTCAATATCTTCCAGTTTTGCCGAAGAATTATTAAGCCCGAAACAAAGCCTGAAAAACTTCATTCTTTTCGTTAAAACATCCGAACTGTAATTCAAAATCTTAAACACATCACTGTTATCATCATCGGCACTGCTGTCATTTAAGAGTTCCATTGCGTTGGCAACCGCACCGACATTACCGATAATATCATGTGATAATCTTGTTGCTACCACTTCGCTTAAAAAAACATTATCTATCATATCAGGTTCTCTTTCTAAAAATTATAATAAGGGATATTGGCCAATCTGGAGTCTTCATTAAGCATGCGCGCACTGTCCAAATCTTTAAGCACCGGATCAACCAGCTCCAAATTACCGGTTGTTGCCTGCATATAAGGTTTTTTACCACCCAATCCCCATTTAACTTCACTGGTATTATCGGGAGGTCCGTAACGCAAATCAATCCGTCGCCAAAAATCATAGATTTTTAAGTTGTTGATATAAACTTGCGGAGATGCTTTACTATCCGAAATCGGCACTTCACTTTTATAAATAATATGGTGCGCCAAATTATCGGTAAAAGATGAGGTATAAAGAATAGTCATGGTTTCTTTAGTGGAAACGCGATTATAAACTTCTAATGCCACATATTCAAAGCCGTTTTCTCTGGCAATTCCGGCAGCACAAGCCCTCAATCGCTCAAACCCGACAATACCGTGAATACGGCAGATTTCTTCACTTCGCCATCTGATAAAATTAGGGATACGCACATCCTGCATAATTCGCCGATATCCTTGAGCTGTTAATATGGTTTCTATCTCTTTGGGTGACATTCTGAGCTTAACTCCGGAAATATCCAAATAAGCGGCATTAGACCGACGGTTAAGTCGAGCTTGCTCAACGCGTTTCTTTTCAGTTTTTTCGAGGGTATTGGTATCTTCAATATTAAAAAGATCGCTTGTTCCCTTGGTAATAAGGCTTCTGAGCCATGTTTCAGTTTCCGGTCTTTCAACCGGCACGCTATCAGCCGACGTTTTGTCTTTTGTATCAGAATTTTCAGGTTTTTGCGGTGCATTTGCTGCCAAATTTTCACTAAAAGATTTGGTGGCGTTTATTTTAGGGGCATCTTCATCATTTACAGCACTGATATAGCCCGATGCGTCATCTGCCACACCGAGCGATGTCGCAAATATTCCGCCACACACCAATAAAGCCATATATAAAGCATTGTTTTTACGCATATTCAATTGCCCCTTCCGCCCCAGTATAGCAGTTCTTTTTTAAAAATCATCTAATTTTTGGTATTTACAAACCGAATATCTGCATATATAACAAAAGCATTATATTTTAAGGAGTTTAAGTTTATGGCACTAAAGGCAAATGTAATCGGTGCGGGGCTTGCAGGTAGCGAGGCAGCATGGCAGTTGGCTTTGCGCGGTGTTGCAGTAACTTTATACGATATGAAGCCGTTAAAGCACTCACCGGCGCACAAGTCGGATAACTTTGCAGAACTCGTTTGTTCTAATTCGCTGCGTTCTGATGAAGCCACAAATAGCGCCATTGGTCTTTTGCATCAAGAAATGCGTATGGCTCATTCGCTTATTATGGAAAGTGCCGATAAGACTAAAGTTCCGGCAGGGGGCGCCTTAGCGGTAGATAGAGAGGGTTTTGCCGCTTACATCACCGAAAAACTGCAAAATCATCCGAATATCACGATTGTCCATCAAGAAATTACCGAACTTCCTAAAGCAGATAACGGCATAACCATTATTGCAACCGGTCCGTTAACTTCCGATTCGCTGGCATCGTCAATCAATCAGGCAATAGGGAATGAAAAACTTTCCTTCTATGATGCCATTGCGCCGGTAGTTTATAAAGAGAGTATTGATTTTAATAAGGCATGGTATCAGTCGCGCTATGATAAAGGTGATAAATTTGATTATATCAACTGCCCCTTAAATAAAGAACAATATGATGAATTTGTATCAGATTTGCTCTCAGGTGAAAAAGCTGAATTTCATGATTTTGAAAAGCCTGAATATTTTGACGGTTGTTTACCCATAGAAGTTATGGCCGAGCGCGGACATGACACCTTAATGTTCGGTCCGATGAAACCGGTCGGTTTGACTAATCCGCACAGCACGGAAAAACCTTATGCCGTGGTGCAACTAAGACAGGATAATAAAGAGGATACCTTAAGAAACATTGTCGGCTTCCAAACCAAATTAAAACACCCCGAACAGATTCGCATTTTCAAAAAAATTCCCGGATTGGAAAACGCCGTATTTGCACGTTTAGGCGGTATTCATAAAAATACTTTTATCAAATCACCGATTTTGCTTGATAATTACTTGCGCTTAAAAACGCATCCGCACATCATGTTTGCCGGACAAATTACCGGTTGTGAGGGCTATGTCGAAAGCGCCTCAATCGGTTGGCTCGCAGGCTATTTTGCCGCCGCAATTTTGCAAAATAAAACACCGGTTTTACCGCCACGTGAGTGTGCATTCGGTTGCCAATTGGCGCACTTAACCGATACGACGGATATTGAGCGTTATCAACCGATGAATATTAATTTCGGTCTGTTTCCGGAGCTTCCCAAAGAGATAACGGCTAAAGGTAAAATCCGCCATTTAAAAGGTGCAGAGAAAAAGAACGCTTTAACCGCGCGTGCACTTAACGCAGCTGAAAGGTGGCTTAATGAAAACGCCTGAATTTCTTCCGCCTTTATCGGTTTTTGGGGCATTGATTCCTCAAAACAATCGTCCGCTAATGAAGGCCTATATCAAATGGTTACTTTTATTATCCAAACGAGGGCTTAACTTAAAACCGTCGTCGGATAAAATTTTTAATGAGTTGTATCGTGCCGTTCATCGCAACTGGTCAGGCAAAACAACACTGGGTTATCTGCAACAAGAATTTATCAAAGAAAATTTATCACTGTCATTGTTGTTAGAGCCGTTGCAAGGCTTTGAATGGCTTTCTAAAAATCGTTATCCTTTGACTTTTACCGGCTCGTCCCCCATAATGTTGCAAATCATCTCGCCTGTGGCCCGTTTAATTGCCGCGCTTAATCATCAGCATCCGCCGTTTTATCAACCGTTTGCCAATTTGATATGTGTTTACTTAGGATTATATCTGCAACATATGCCCGAGCTGATAACGCTTTTAGAGAAGGCACGCTTCAGCTTAAATCCCAATATGCCCCAATCCTTACCATTGTTACAAAATGAGGCAAAGCAAATTTTATCAGTGACTTATAATTTTTTATTTAAGTTGAGAATATCCTTTTATTTAGGGCTGTGTCAGGTGTTGTTGCAAAAAAAATCACATCAAAAGACGAATTTTCTTGATTATGTTAACGCAATCTTATATGGTTTATGGTATATCATAACCATCAGAGGTCAAAAACTTCCCGTGCATAAATTGTAAAATAAGGTAAAAAGATGAGTTCTATCGGTCGTTTAATCAGAAAAAATCATGCTGCCGTGTTTTGGTGCACCAGACATTATCCCAAAGCCAAACGCGAAGCGGTATATACACTTTATGCCTTGTTTAAGCATTTTGATGATTTAACATCAAGCCTTTTACCGGCCAAAGAAAAAGCCGAAATTTTAGCGGCATGGCAGGAAGAGGTGGTCAATATTTACGAAAAAAAAGTTCCGGTTACGGATATCGGACGTCGCATTTATAAAAATTGTCTAAGGTTTAAGCTTCCGCGAGAATGTCTTGAGGATATTGTCAAAGGCGTTGCGATGGATTGCCCTGAAACAATGTTTCGGCCGAGCTTAAAAGAGTTTGAAAGATATTGTTGTTATATTTCAGAAATTCCGAGCTACCTGATATTAAAAGTCATTGCCGAGTTTGATGAACAAACCATCAAAGCCTTAGCAAAATCAATCGGACAAGCCGTTGAGATTACACAAATTTTACGCAATATGAAAGAAGACGCCTTAGGCGGACATATTTATATTCCTGAGGAATATTTAATTCAAGCAGGGGTGGAAGATAATTTAACCGCAAAAGAAATTTTGGTTCATAAACACCTATATGGTGCACGTGCCAAGCTTGCCGAAATTGCCCGTCAGGCATACGTTGAAGCTTATCGTCTTTTAGAAGAAAATCATAACAAAAATTCCAAGCCGATTGTTTATATGTTAAATTTATATCATACTTATTTTGAGATGATGGATAAGCGCGGTTGGGAAGTTATCTCCCCTAAGCCGGAATTAAAGTTCAAAGACCGTTGTAAACTGATTTACAGAGCACTGTTTCATATCAATGCCGCCTAAGTGCGAATTAAAGTTGATAAGTCCATAAAAAAACTTTGCAATCCAAACAAAATCCTTAAACTAAAGACCTGAAAATGGACTAACTTTAATTGTTTAGGATACGATTATGAACAAAACATCTCTATCAGTCTTAGCCGCAGCAGCAATTTTGTTGCCGAGCGTCGCATCCGCTGATGATGCAGATTTAGCAACAGAAAACACTCAAACTGTTGAAGAAACGGTTGCCAAAGCAAGTTCGCTCAAAGCTAATTTAAAGCGTGTTGCGTTAGAATACTTAAACCACAGCGTCACACACAAAAATGATCCGGCCTATCCCGATAGTTACAGTGATGATGAAGAAACAACCTTAGGCGGTGTGTTTGACGGTAATTTAACTTATGAAAATACCAACATGGTTTGGATAAACGGTTTGTTTATGGAATACAGCAAAAACAAAACGACCGAAAACGGTATTACCACCAAAAACGAACAAAACGATGAGATTTTGCTCTTTACCGATTATACGCATAAAGTATGGCAGTTAGAACAGGGCGTTGTCGGTCCGTTTGCTTATTTAGGTTATGAAACCGAATTTACCGATTTTGACTTGATAGATGCAAACAATCGCAAGCACAGTTACCGCACCAAGATTTTACGTGCCAAAGGCGGTATCAAACTTTATGACGGCAAATACTTTAAGCAATTATACATTGCCCTTGTTGAAGAAGATGATATGACCTATAACAATGATAACATGAAAACCGGTGGCGAAATCGGCTATGAGTTCAATTATCCGATTAACCCGAGCACTAATTTTATTTCCGAAGGTTATGCACGTAAGTTCTTCAGCTATTCCAAGCGTGAAGCAACCGACTTCAAATACAAGATTGAGTGCAATAACCGTATTGAAACCAAGTTGACCGGAGATTTATATTTAGCCCCGTTCTATAATTACGAAATAGCCGAAACCAGAGGAGCCAGAAGCGCTCGTTCACAAAGCACAATCGGCTTATCATTGAGTTATAACAAGAGCTTTGATATCTTTTAATTAAACCAATCAAGGAGCCAAACATGAAATATCAGGAATTAGAAAACACGGTTAAAACATGGTTTAAGGATTTAAGCCCTGTTTACAAAAAAGCGTTTATCATAAGCTTTGTGATAATAAATGTCGCGTTTTTGTTTCATACCGTTAATTTCATGTTTGGCGACCATGATTGGTTATATGTTCGCTCGCCCAACTATTGGAGCGAAGGTGCCTTTGAGGGAAGACCGTTGCATTTTGTTTTACAATCGTTATTTTTCGGAGGTCATGTTTTACCGATATTAAATAACCTGTTTTCATTTGCAGCTTTGGCAATAAGCGGTTTATTGTTGGCACGTTACTGGCAAATTCCCTTAAATGCGGTAAGCTATACGTTATTTGCAACATATGTTGCAGTTCTTCCTTATACCATGGTATGGTTGTTTTATGCCAAAGATGCGTTGATAAATTTAAGCTTGCCGCTGATTGCCATATCAGGATTGGTGTTAGCAGACAACGCTTTTAAAAAACGCTGGCACCATATCGTAGCAATTGCGTTATTTTATTTTGCTTTTGCTTCATATGTGGCGGTTATCAATTTACTGGCGGTATGTTTCATCGGTAAAATTATTGCCGATTACCTAAAGCAAAAGAGTTTTATAAAAGTCGTGAAAGGGAAATTGCCGGCTGTGGCAGATATGCTTATCGCGTTGGTGTTATTTAAGTTAACGCTTGCTTGCTTGAGTTTAAGTTCGGATTACAACACCAAGGTAGTGGATTGGGCATATTTGCCAGAGAAGTTGGTTGAAACCTTAACCGTCATGTTTACTCAATTTACGGTGCCAACACCGTTTATGGAACCGAAATATAAATATTTATTGCTTGTGATATCATTCTGCGGTTTAGGCTGCGGTTTGTATAAAGGCGGAATTAAAAAGATTGTGCCTTGTGTGATTATGGTTTTAGGCATGTTATTTGCCTCTAAACTAGCTTTCTTTATGGCCGATGAGCGCGGACAAGTATTAGCTGAGATGGAAAATTTTGCCTTTGTGCCGAGATTAGACTTTTATGGCTTAGCGTATGTTTACGCATTTGGTTTGGCATTGTTATTGAGCTATTATCCTAAGAAGTTGAAAAAGTGGGTTTTAGGGCTGGCAATGGTTGCGGCGTTTATGTCAGTTGTAAGAGATGTGTATGCCCAAAAGGTATGGAAATTAGGTTTTGATGCCGAGATGAAGGCCCATGAGCGGATTGTCGGAAGACTGGAGCAAATGCCGGAATTTAGGGCAGGGCATAAATATAAAATTTTGCAATTAGGGAGTTTATCGTTAAGAAAGAATTTCTATCGCGCGGTTGCAGGCGAAGAAACAAGTTTAGATATGTTAAGCACCTCGTTTACGCCGCAATACATGTCAAGGATTGTATATAATTTCTATTATCCGGAAGATATTTTCTATGATAACGCGTCAGTAAATGAATTATCGGAGAGGGGCAGAGAGTTTTTAAGAAATGCCAAAGTTTATCCGGCACTAGGTTCTATATTTATTGACGGCGATATTGTGATTGTAGTGTTAACCGAAGAGGGATTGGCAAAAGCCTTAGGGCACTAGTGCAAAATGATTTTTATTCTCCCCCTTGACGGGGGAGATGTCAACGAAGTTGACAGAGAGGGTGAAAACGCGATAGCGCTCCGGCGCGCCAAGCATAGAACAAAATTTAAGGGCAGGGTGTAACCTTGCCCTTAAATTTTATGCGCGCCGTATTATTCTTATCATAAAAAGTTACCCACAAGCGCGCTAGTATTAGAAAAGCATACGCTCTTGATGGATAACTTTTTTTTTATATAACCTCACATAACTTTAGATACAAAAACGCCCCAAAGGGCGCGAATAAAAATTAAAATGACATCTTCAATAATTTTTTCACTTCATCATAGTTCGGGTATTTCCCTTTGCAACCTAAGATGGTATAAGTCAGGGGTGACGTAAAAATCTTTTGCGCCAATTTTTGTAAATCACTCGCTGTGATATTTTCTATCTTGGCAACAATCTCCTCTGTCGGGATAACCCGCCCGTAGAGAAGCACTTGCCGTGCAATAATCTCCGCGGTGGTGGAAGAACTTTCTAAAGACATCAAAAGACTGGCCTTAATCTGCGTCTTAGCGCGTTTTAATTCGGCTTCTTTGACCGGCTCGTTTACGATTTTTTTTATCTCATCAGTTACAACCGGCAATAATTCTTCTAATTCCTTTGGTGTTGTTCCGGCATAGATACCAAACACACCGTCATCTTTAAGCGCTTGGTTAAAGCTGTTAATCGTATAAACCAAACCGCGTTTTTCACGAATTTCTTGGAATAAGCGAGAGGACATTCCTCCGCCGAAAATCGTAGAGAGAACGGAATATTGATAATAATCCGGATTAAGATACGATGCCCCTCTGAAACCCAAGATAATATGTGTTTGCTCAATGTCTTTACATTCAACACGTGCGCCACCGCTATAAACTTGCTTATCCGCTACATAGTCACAGTGTTCGGGAATGCTCATCATCCGTGCTTCAATCATCTTCACAAACGCTTCGTGATTAACGTTTCCAACCGCTACCGCCACCATATTTTCCGCCGCATAGTGCGTAGACATATATTGACGCATCCGCTTTGCGTCAAAACCTCGCACGTTTTCAATCGGACCTAAAATAGTGCGACCGGTTGCTTGGTCGGGAAAAGCCGCCTCTTGAAAATAGTCAAACACCAAATCATCAGGCGAGTCATTAGATTGCTTGATTTCTTGCACCACCACTTCTTTTTCTTTTTTCATTTCTTTGGCATCAAATGTCGGCGAGGTAATAAAATCACAAATGACATCAGCGGCAAGCTCCAAATCATTTTTAAGCATTTTGGCATAAAAACAGGTAAAGTGTCTGGAGGTATAAGCATTGGTAGCGCCTCCGGCATTTTCTATATCTTCGGAAATCTGCAAAGAGTTACGTTTTTTAGTGCCCTTAAACACCATATGCTCAATAAAGTGAGAGATACCGTTATCCTCTTTGGTTTCCAGAGCCGAACCGGTATTCACCCAAATACCTAAAGATACAGATTCAATCTGCGGACGTTCCGCGGTCAATACGCGCAAACCGTTTTTAAGTGTTGTTTGTTTAATTTCCATTATCCCTAAAATCTCATCAGTTAATCAAAAAGTATGACATATTTAGACCTCAAATCTTAATAAATCAATAAATTAATTATAAAAAGGGAGCTTTAAAATTTTTTTAATTTTGCTTATCTAATATAAAGAAAATTTTATAAAGGAGATACGAGATGAAGGAAATGCCAAAATTTGCAGTGGTATTATCAGGGTGCGGACGAGCCGACGGCTCAGAGATACATGAGGCGGTAACCGCGTTGCTTGCCATAGATAAACATGGTTGCACATATGAATGTTTTGCGCCGGACATGGAACAATCCGCCGTCATAAACCATTTAACTTCAGAGAAAACAGAGGAAAGACGCAATGTTTTAGCGGAGTCGGCAAGGATTGCCCGCGGTGATATCAAGCCGTTATCGGAGTTAAGAGTTGAGGACTACGATTGCTTATTATTCCCCGGAGGATTAGGCGCTGTAACCAACTGGTGCGACTTTGCCAAGAACGGGATAAATTGCAATGTTGAGAGTTCGGTGAGCCGCGTATTAGAAGAGGCATATCGGCAAAAGAAAGTCATCGGCGCCATGTGTATTGCACCGGTAACAATCGCAAGAGTGTTGGGGAAATACGGCATAACCATCACGATAGGAAAAGATAAGACGGTTGCTGAAGCAATAGAGAAGACCGGCGCCAAGCACCAAAATACCAAGGTAGAAGATGCGTGCGTCGATGAAGAACATCGGATAGTGACCACACCGGCATATATGTTGGCAAAGTCGATTAAGGAAGTTGCAAAAGGTGCCGAGAGCATGGTAGAGGCAATGATTACGCTAGCACGTTAAGGGCACAAGTGCCCTGCCGTCCGCATAGGACCGCGCGACCGCGAAGGTCGGCGACGCAGTCGCTCCTGTGTCGACCCCCTTGACAAATCTTAAAAAAGACATATACTCCAATCCGAAAAAAATAAACCTATTAAATTTTTATGCCTTATGAAACATTATGTATCATTATCGGATAAAGCTTTGGACTTTATCAACGCGGAAGAAATTTCGCGCACATTGGAGTATGCTAAAGAGCATAAGAACGACAAGGGGTTGATTGCAGACATTATGTCAAAGGCACGCGAGAAAAATGGTTTATACCATGAAGAAGCCGCTGTCTTGCTGTTAAACAACGACCCTGAAGTAACCTCTGAAATTAAAGCGCTTGCCGAAGAGATTAAACTTGCCTACTATGGCAACAGAATAGTTCTCTTCGCCCCACTGTATTTGAGCAATTTTTGCATTAACGGCTGCATCTACTGCCCGTATCACGCCAAGAATAAGCAAATTCCTCGGCTGAAGATGACGCAGGAGCAAATTGCCGACGAGGTGAGAGCCCTGCAAAAAATGGGACATAAGCGTTTGGCATTGGAAGCCGGTGAAGACCCAAAGAACAATCCTTTGGAGTATATCTTGGAGAGCATAGCTACGATTTACGGTGTTCATGAAGAAGGCGTTATCCGCCGTGTCAATGTTAACATCGCCGCCACAACAATTGAAAATTACAAGCGTTTGCATGCGGCAAAAATCGGCACTTATATACTCTTTCAGGAAACATATAACAAGAAGGATTATGAGAAACTTCATCCGCGTGGTCCAAAATCTGATTACCTCTGGCATACCGAGGCAATGGATAGAGCCATGCAGGGCGGTTTTGAAGATGTCGGCTTAGGCGTGTTGTTCGGTCTTCACAGTTATGAATATGAGCTTGTGGGGCTTTTGATGCACGCAGAGCATTTGGAGGCTGTCTATGGCGCCGGTCCGCATACGATAAGTGTGCCACGACTTCGTCCGGCTGATGACATTGACGTAAGTTCTTTCAAAAATGCACTTCCCGATGATGTGTTTTTAAAGCTGATAGCGCTGTTGCGCGTAGCCGTTCCGTATACCGGAATGATTATGAGTACGCGCGAGAGCGAACACATCAGAAAAGAAGCTCTCAGCTTGGGAATCTCTCAAATCAGCGGCGGTTCCAAGACCACCGTCGGCGGCTACGCCAACCAAAACGCGGCAATAGATAATAGTGCCCAGTTTGAGGTGTCGGACAACCGCACCTTGGATGAGGTTGTTCGTTGGCTGATGGAATGCGGTCATGTGCCGAGCTTCTGCACCGCATGTTACGGCAGCGGCAGACAGGGTGTGGATTTTATGGAAATCTGTAAGAGAAAGCAGATACACCATTACTGCACCAGAAACGCCTTGTTGACATTGATGGAATACGTCAACAAGTATGCTTCACCTGAAACACGCAGAATAGGCACGGCGTTGCTCGATCATGAGTTGGATAAGTTGCCGTCAAAAACTGCTGATGAACTCATCACGCGAATTGATACAACTACCAACGAAATTAAATTCTTCTAATTTAATCCCTTCGTTCGCTCAAAGCGGATGAAGGGATTTTAATATATTAGCTTTCATATATCAAAAATATTGCAAAAATAAAAAATATTAGATACGATTTTACTAAAACAGGAGGCAATATGGAAAAATTTAAATTAGCAGAAACAATCCGTGGAGAACGAATAGTATTACTAAAACGTATTCACGAACAAGATGAACAGATGTGGCATGCAATAGAAGAAAGTCGTCTGTTTATGAGAGAATATCTGCCATGGGTAGATAGAACCAAATCTATTGATGATGTGGTTAAGGCAACAGATTTATTTGCGGAATATTGGGATAATGATCACGAGTGGGGATTTTGCTTATATAGTATTCCCGAATATCAGTTCTTAGGCTGTATCGGTGTTCATCTGATTGATTTTAAAAATTACTCTGCAGAAATCGGTTATTGGTTACGTGTATCAGAACAACACAAAGGTTATATGACCGAAGCTGTGAAAATAATTGAAGAAGAATTGTTTAAAAACGGCATTCACCGCGTTGTAATTGCTTGCGACACTAATAATCGCAATTCCGGCAATGTGGCAAAAAGAGCAGGGTATCAATTAGAGAGTATTGCTAAAGAAGCTCTGTATCATCCCACAGGTCTGCATGATAAAGAAATCTATGTCAAATTCAGCCCGTATCCGGTAAAAGATTTTGATTAAAACTAAAAAAAGCAAAGCTCCGTTTAACGGAGCTTTACTTTTAAATTCACCACAACTTCCTTGCCAAAGATTTTTTCAAGGTCAAGCCTTTTTACCGTGGCGATACTTTTGTCAGATACATAAAAACTGAAAGCATCGCGACAAGGCACAAACCAAACATCTGCCGAAAAGGCAAAAGTTGTTGCATCAAGAGTTGACGTTTGTCCTGTCAAAAGATTAACATACTTTCCGGACTTTTCGTCAATGATTGCAGGCACATTTTCATGTCCATCATCAGCAACCGTTCCGATAACGCATAAGCAAGCGTCATCCATTTCAAACATCGCAGCCATTACATTAACGGCAATCTTTACACTCTGAAACTTCCGCCGTGGTTTGACGGGCGGCTTCTTACCTGTGATTTTTGCAACCATAGCCTAAAAATTTAGAACCCTAAAGATAATTATCAAAAAGACACGTATCATAAAAAAGCACGTTATGCAAGTTTTTTTTCTTAAAGTATTAGTTCCTCTGCCGCATTTTACGAACCCTTGCCAAGGTTAAAGAATAATTTTTTATCTTACCGGCGGGTTTGGGCTTAAAGGGCGAAATTTTGCTCTCAAAATAATGCGGATTACCGTGCATTTCTATGTATTTTTCAATAGCATCTGTATCGCAATTCTTAAATTCTTCCGGTATTTGATTATAAGTATCAAAAAGTTTTTTAAGTTCTCTTTTAGCCTCTTTTGTCATTGCTTCCGGCACCAATAACGGCTCTTCAAAATTAGGAATAAGAACAAACAAATCTTTTGACATCCGCCGTATATTTGCCTTTTTGTGTGCTTTACCGGAAGTTATATGCACTAAACTGGCATCTGTCGGCAAGTCTTGATTAACAACTTCAGTTTTGGTACTAAAGTTTCTCGGTAGTTTATGTATAAGTTCTTCAACCGACGGTTTGGCAAAATAGCGCCCGCCGAAAGTTGCCAAGGCCGTATCATCAAGAGGTTTATCGTTAATATCAAATCCATTAATCAAACGCGTTAAATCAACGTTACGGAATTGATAAAAATGTCGGATAATCTCAAAATCTTCTTTATCAAGCAAATTAGATACCGGATAAAATTTAAGATAAGTTTTGTATTCTTTATCATCAAACGGCACCCGCGTCATCTTAAAATCAGCAGAAGATAATATCATTTTTTTAAAATTCGCGTCTATTGCCAGCTCATACATCACCTTATTATAAGCCGCCGTAACAGCCGAGCTGTTTTCTCTTAAATCATAAGCATTTAATTTTTCCAATTCAAATTTGAGCTTGGTTGCAACAAACAAATGTTGCATAACAACCGGTCGCTTGGCATCGGGAAATTTTCTTAATTTATCACCGTTAAGAAAAATATCATCAACCACACTTTGACGCTCATTTTTAAATTTATTAAGTGATTTAACGCCAGCCAACTCATCACACATTTTAAGTTTGATATCAACAAATTCCGCATCATCTTTAATGTATTTGGAGAGGTCAATGCCGCCAAAAGAATAAAGATGTGTTAAAGCACGGTGATAATTTTTATCATGAGGTTTGTGAAATCCGTAATTTTTGAGATACTGTGTTAAAGAAGAGATGAGCGAAGGCGTATAATGCGCACGGAATTTTTGCTCCCACATTCGTATAGCCCCGTTCATCAGTAGCCCATATTTTTTATCTCTCTCAAGACTGTCTGTGCTTTCGGGGTTAATCGTGCCGTCTTTGATGGCATCAAAATAAAACTTCATATAAGTGTTCTCATATTTTTTGATGACTTTTTGCTTGTCTTTTGCTAATTGATATTCAAAATCCGCCGTCAATATAGCCGCCACATTAGCTGAGATTTCCTCATGCATCCGTAGTTGAATAAATTGCGATGGAGAATATTTGTACCTCTTCCAATAGGCAAATTTCTTGTTATGATGATGCCATTTTTCATGTGAAAAGTAGGGGAGTTGCATCCGATGAACTTTAGAGTCTTTTACAAAATTTCGGATAATTTGATTGTTGCAATAAGTCAAAAGTGCGGACGCATAATGGCTGAGCGTATCATTTCTAAAACAAACTGTTTGCACCGGATTCTTAACTAAAACCGCCGGAATGGAATCATTTAGCTGTTTTTGTGGCGCACGTTCATTTTGATTTGTTGCAGACACAACTTGAGCGCCGTCTGCCATCACCAACAAACTGACAGACGCCAACAAAAAGTCTCTGAATATTTTCCATTGAGAACTTTTAGCCACTTCTTCTACTCCATGAATGTTCCTTAAAATACCACTTTTTAAAGCAAGAGTCAAGGTAATGAATTATAATAAATAACTATTTCTCATTGTCTGTATAAGCCAGACAGGGAGAACAAATATTTTCTATCTTATAATCAGGATATAGTTTTTTGTAGAGCTTTTCAGCTTGTGTCAGGTATTTATTTCTCTCTGCTGGTGTTTTGGCAAGAGATGCTTGCTCCCTAAGCTTTATAACTTTATCAAGAGGATCTGTTGCAATTATACCTTTTTCTTCTTTGAGCCATTGCTTAAAGTCAGCGACATTTTCTTCAGGAAGAACAAAAGGAGTTCTAGTTGCAACTTTGACTCTAACTAAAATATTTTGCTCCTTAATTTTTGATAATTCCTCCCATACAGCAACCTTATTAGACCGTTTTAAGACTTCTCCACCTTTTTTTAATACCCAATTTTGAGCAAAATCCGCTTTAAATATATCACTTTCACACCTTTCTTTTGTGACTAATGTTGATTTATCTATTAAAACGGCATGTTTTTCCTTAAATATCCACTGTGTTAAGGTTGGAATGTTTTCTTTAGGTAAGACATAAATGGTTAAATTCCCTGCTTTTGCTGGCAATAAGATATTTTCTTCGTTTTTTATCAGATTATCCCATAAGGCATTCATTTCTTGAACAGATAAAAATTTTCCATTTTTTTCCACATGCCAAATGGTTGTAAATTGTACTTTGGTAATATCCGTTTCAAGTTTATCTCTTAAATCATTAGCAACAACTATATTTTTTTCCTTAAATAACCATTGCTTAAAAACGGGGATATTTTCTTTAGGAAGGACATACGAAGGAGGATTACTTCTAGTTTTGACTAAGATATTTTGTTCTTTAGTAGTTGCTAACTCATCCCATAAATTTCCTTTTTCCCATTGATCTCCAATGAATTTTTTATCTTGTTGCAATCGCCATCCGAGAAATTGAGCACGTGTAATATCTGATTCATTTTTTGCTCTATCGGTTAAAATCCCTTTATCTTGTATGGCAAAAACATCTTTTTCTTTATAGAGCCATAATTTGAAAGCAGAAATATTTTCTTGAGGTAAAACATACGTTGTTTGTTTTCCAGATTTAACAAGAATTAAAAGATTTTCCCCACTATTTTTTGCTTCTTCCCACAATTCATCACATATCGCGGCAGGCATAAGGTTTCCGGCTTTTTCAAATCTCCAACATTCGCTAAACTGAACTCGTGTAATATCCGTTTCAAGTTTATCTCTTAAATCATCTAAAACAATTACACCTTTTTTCTTAAATAACCACTGCTTAAAGAGAGGCATGTTTTCTTTAGGTAATGCGTAATGTCTTGGTCCTTTTACCAAAATATTTTGTCCTTTGATATGTGATAATTCATCCCATAAAGATGATTTTTCAGAACGTTTAAGAATCTTTCCGCCTTTTAGGGAGCGGTAATAAAAAACAAATTGTTTTTTACTTATCAATGCATCTTGTTCTTTAGAGTTGTCAGTCATATTTTTCTTTTCACCTCATTTATAAAGAATATGTTATATTACCATAGAATCAGTAGCAAATCAAGGATTTTTTCAATAAAAAAACACCCGAAACTTTCGCCTCAGGTGTTTCTCAAAACAGTCTGTCACCAGAATTAATATGACCGTGCGTAAATCACGTCTAACGTCGCTTTTTTACCCGAGAGCAAACATTCACCCTCAGTGCCGCTTTGATCAAACGGAATACAACGGATAGTCAAACGCATTTCTTTCAATTTATCTAATGTGTCATCATCACCGCACCATTTACCGCGCACAAAGGCAACCTTGTTTTGCTGATTTTCGCCGTTGATGAAGATATTGGAATTGGCAAAATAGGCCTCAAATTCTTCTTTGGTCTTAACCGTGGTGACAATGTTAGCGCTTAAACGTTCTTCGGCGCGTTTAAGCATTTCATCTTGAATAACCTGAAGTTTGTCGCTAATCGTCTCAACAAAGCCCTCAAAGCCTTCAAAATTCTTCCAACCGTCTTGGTTGATGTGGATACGATTGCGGAACATCACCGCGTTCTTTTCCAAATCTTTAGCCCCGACTTCAACAATCAAAGGCGCGCCTTTACGTGTCCACTCCCACATTTTATCAACGGCATCTTTCGGACGGCTATCCAATTTAACACGAATTTTCTCTCCGCCGAAGATTTTATCCTTGAGCGCATTTTTGAGCTTTTCGGCATAAGCCGAAATCTCGGTTTCTTTGCTTTTATCTTTTAAGATTGGAATAATTACCACCTCATACGGTGCAAGCTTCGGCGGCACACACATACCTTCGTCATCCGCGTGCGTCATAATCAAGCCGCCGATAAGACGGGTAGAAACACCCCACGAGGTTGTGTAAGCAAATTCCGGTTCATTATTAGTGTTAATAAACTTGATATTGGCGGATTTTGCAAAGTTCTGCCCCAAGAAGTGTGAGGTTCCGGCTTGGAGCGAACGTCCGTCTTGCATCATGGCTTCAATGCAATAGGTGGTAACCGCACCTGGGAATTTATCATATTCCGGCTTTTTACCTTTTATGACGGGCATGGCCATATCATTCACGCACAAATCTTCATACATTTTTAAGCCGATTTCAGCTTCTTTTTCAGCTTCTTCAAAAGAGGCGTGAGCGGTATGCCCTTCTTGCCATAAGAATTCGCGCGTACGAAGGAAAAGCCTTGGCCGCATTTCCCAGCGGACAACATTTGCCCATTGGTTAATCATCACCGGCAAATCACGGTAAGAGTGCACCCATTTGGAAAAAGAGTCGGCAATAATTGTTTCGGAAGTAGGTCTTACAATGAGCGGCTCTTCAAGCGGTGAAGCAGGAACAAGTTTACCGTCTACAGCACTCAAACGAGAGTGGGTAACAACCGCCATTTCTTTAGCAAATCCCTCCACATGGTCAGCTTCTTTTTGGAAAAAGCTCAAAGGGATAAACATCGGGAAGTAGCAGTTTTCATGTCCGGTTTCTTTAATTTTTTCATCTAAAAGATGTTGAATACGTTCCCAAATGCCATAACCCCACGGTTTAATTACCATGCACCCCGGAGAGGCTGAAATTTCTGCCATATCGGCAGCGGTAATCACATTTTGATACCACTCGGGGTAATTGCTTTCTCTAGTATTTTTCAGAGCCATAGTTTATTGTCCTCATATAATTAAATCGGATTGAGTAAATACCAAAAAAGATGAGCTGTCAAGTAGAGGATTTACGATTTATTAAATAAAACCATATAAATTGCTTTAAAACGGATAAGGGAAGATAAATATGAAAAAGTTATTTTTAAGTTTAATGATAGGATTAACAGTTGCGTTGGGGGGGTGTGAAGAAAAGGCCAACACCAACCGAATTTATGTGTTTTCGCAACCCGGATGCCAACATTGCACCCATGCCAAGAATTACATGGACAGATATTATAAGGACTACGATATAAAAGAAATGAACATCCGTGAGGGGAGCAATATGAGTTATATGTTGCGGTATGCCAGAAGATATAAGATACCTGAGGCAAACTTAGGTACGCCGTTGATTATCATGGGAAACAACTATGTTATGGGCTGGGGAACCGAGCAAATGCATGAGTTCAACCGTTATGCAAAAGATTTCAAACCCAAGAAAAAGCAATGAGTGCGTAGCACATTTCTCCCCCTTGACGGGGGAGATGTCAACGAAGTTGACAGAGAGGGTGAAAACGCGTTAGCGCAGAAGCGCGCAAAGTTAGAATAAAAAATTACGGCAAGAGATTATCTCTGCCGTAATTTTTTATGCGCGCCTTATTTACTATTTTAAGATTATTATTTCCCGAAATACCGTTTGAGCAAGCCGTCAAAGCCTCTGCCGTGACGTGCTTCATCTTTAGCCATTTCGTGAATACTGTCATGAACAGCATCATAACCTAATTGCTTAGCCAAAGTCGCAATCTGCTTTTTACCGTCACACGCACCGAATTCTGCGGCGGCCCGCATTTCCACATTTTTCTTTGTTGAATCGGTTACCACTTCGCCAAGCATTTCGGCAATTCGTGCCGCATGGTCAGCTTCTTCAAAGGCGTAGCGCTTAAAGGCCTCGGCAATTTCCGGATAGCCTTCGCGATCGGCTTGGCGGCTCATTGCCAAATACATTCCGACTTCCGAGCATTCACCGGTAAAGTGTTCGCGAAGTCCTGCTACTATACGCTCGTCCAACCCTTTTGCTACACCGATTCGGTGTTCATCGGCATAATTTTTTTCGCTTTCATCAAGAGGCTTAAAGGTCGTCGCGCCACAAACCGGACAAGATTCCGGCATTGTGTCACTTTCAATAACTTGTCCGCAAACTGTGCAAATATACTTCATTATAAAGTCCTTTCAAAAATAGGTTAGGGTAAGACTTTTTTATAAAAATATCGTCTTAAAGTCAAACAATAAATTCTGTGCAAATTGAAAGTTTTGCCTTTGCAAATAATAAAAGAATACATAAAATAAGCACATACTTTGCTTAAAGCAAAGTTTTTGATTAACTCGTATTATGGAGAAAACAATGAGTGATAAAACGATGAAAATCATCCTTTCTGCGCTGACGGCAGTATTGTTGGTGCTGATCGTATGTTTATTTGCCTTTAAGGGCGGTGCATCAAGAGCAGATTTAAATAAACTGGCTTTACGTATCGGTGATTTGCGCCAATACCGCACCATGAACCGTGCCGATGTTAACGGCGCCATGGAGAGAGCTTTTTCTCGTGTTGGTTACAATGTAATTACAACAACTGAAGATAATTTATATCCGAACATCGCAGATGATGCCGGTGTAAATATTTACGTTCGCGGCTATAATCCGTTTAATGAATTAAAAACTGAAAAGAAAGACGTTGTAAATGTTGTTTACATTCGCAATTTTGATTCACTCTATCCGGAAGAATTAGATTCTTTTGACGGTATTGCAACTTCATCACATGATTTTTATAACTACGTCATGGGCGCAGGATATGCCGCGGCTTATTTACCTGAATTTACCGATCCGACAGTGTTTTATCCGGCACCGCGTCCTGAGTTAGAGCGTAATCTGCTTTATGTCGGTGATAACGATCGTCATAGTCCGGCAATGGAAGCAGCAATTGCTGCTAAGTTACCGGTAGAGATTTACGGCAGATTTTGGACAGGCAATATAGAAGATGAATTTATCAAAGGCGAATATATTCACGACAATGATTTAGGCGCATATTTCTCATCTGCAAAAATCAATTTGGTAAATGTTGCCGAACATGAATCAGAGGTAGGCATTATCCCATCTCGCGTTTATGATATTGCCGCATCAAAGGGCTTTATGTTAGCTCCGTATAATAAAGAAATAGAAGCCGTGTTCGGCGATTCTATTCCGATGTATAAAAATGCGGAAGAGTTGAAATCGCTTTATAATCAATACATCAATAATCCGGCAGCTCGTGCCGAAAAGGCAGAAAAAGCCTATCGTATTGCTGTATCGGAATATAATGTTGACGCATTTGTTCAACGCTTAAACGGTTTGGTAGAATTTTTAATCAATGAAAAAAGACTCTAAATGATATCAAATCATAAAAAAATCTTCATGATTTTAGCCATAGCGGCGGTGGTGCTTTGCATCCTGCCGCTTTTGGTTAAACAACAACCTGTTATTTATGTAAATAGTGAACATGAGTTGACATCTGTTGAACAACAATTTTTATCAGATTTAAAAACAAACGGTATAAAACCGATACGACATCAAAAGAAATTTCCGACAAATGCGTATGTTTTATGGTTTTATCCTCCGGAACAAGCAATAGCGATACAAGATAGTTCTTCAGAACAAATCAATTTTATTTATAGCGATGCATATTATCCGTTTGAGTGGAAAGGTGGAAAGGAATTACCGATTATGCTGACCCCGCATCAAAAACTATATGAGCATTATATGCGTTCCAATATCAAATCTGCTGTTTTGGATATTAAGTTCCCCAACGCCGCCGCGCGCTTTATTGAAATTTATCAGTGGATTAAAGAAAATCATTAACGACTGTGCTTAATAATCTCGGCGGCATCAATCATCTCGTCTTCAATCAGCTTATGCTCAATTCCGTCATATTCCATGGCCACCCAATCCACATTGTGATTCTGTAGCCAATCTTTCGTAAATTCTAAGGTCTTATATTGCACCGAGAGGTCACTTGTCCCATGAAACAAATAAACTTCCGGATAAGAGCTAAGCTCTTTTTCAAGCAAATCTTTACCGCAAACAATACCGGCAAAGGGGAAGATACCGCCTAATTGATAGCGGCGCGTAAGCCCCGCATATATAGCAATCATCGCCCCTTGCGAAAAACCCAAAATATAAGTCTGTTTATTAGCAATATGATATTTTTTCTGAAGTTCATTGATAAAACGGTTAATTCGCTTAGCCACGGCACTGATACGTGGTCCCGCCCGATTATAAATTTCAATAATATCAGCTGTGCTGGTTTGAGGGTTGCGACGTAATTTGTCAGGATCAATGTCGGTTAATGCATACCATTGTTTTTTATCTGGTCGCCGTTCACTGACCATATCCGCTTCCGGCACCACAATCACAACATTATCAAGATGTTGCCCCAATGTTTCGGCATAAGGAATAACATCTTGTGCATTGCTGGTATACCCATGCAAAAACACCACTAATTTTGAAGGAGTGGCACAACTTTTAACGATGTGATATTGAAATTCAGCCATAAAAACTCCGCTTTTGTTAACATGCATATAGCAAATAAATCTTAAAATTCGCCTAATAAGGAGATAAAAAAATTGCTTGACATTTGTAAATTACAGAACTAAATTAGAACAAAATTGATAACATTTTTTGAACAGGGGAGCAAACATGTTAACACCAAAACAACACAAATTACTGATGTATATAGATGGTTTTATCAAAAAGAATGGTCACTCACCGTCTTTTGAAGAGATGAAGGCCGCTGTCGGTCTAAAGTCCAAATCAGGCATCCATGCGTTGATAAACTCGCTGGAAGAACGCGGTTTTATCCGTAAACTGGCGCATAAAGCTCGTGCATTAGAAGTCTTAAAAATGCCTGAGGCAGATGAAACTCCAAAGAACAATAGTGCGCCAAATATTGCCAATGATAATGATGACGCAGAGTTCTCTTTGATGATACCGCTATATGGTAAAATTGCCGCCGGCACACCGATTGAGGCAATAGCCAATCCCTCTGAATATATTTATATTCCTAAGAGTTTTTCAACTCAGTCTGAATTATATGCTTTAACCATAGAAGGCGAGTCGATGATAGAGGCAGGTATATTTGATGGCGATACAGCAATTATCCGCCGTGCGGATAGGGCGGATAACGGGCAGATTGTTGTAGCATTGGTGGATAACGAAGAAGCCACCTTAAAAGTGCTTAATAAAAAATCCGGAAATGAGGTCTGGTTATTGCCGTGCAATAAAGATTATAACCCGATAAAGTTAACCGCAGATCGCCTCAAAATTCAAGGCATATTATACGGCATTGTCCGCAAATATAATTAAGGAGTCACAAATGAAAATAGCAATTATCACCGCTATGGCAAGTGAGTTTGCCTCAGTTAAATCATTATACGATTTTAAGGGAACTGACACAGAGGCAACAGCTGTGGCACATGGTAAAGAGATTTTATTGATAAAATCAGGTATGGGTAAAGTAAACGCCGCCGTTGCCGCAATGGAGGCCATAAACAAAGGTGCCGATATCATTATCAATACCGGTCTTGCCGGTGGTATAGACAGTTCACTCAATCAATGCGATATTGTTTTAGCAAACAAGGTTTGTTATCACGATGTCTGGTGCGGAGAACCCAATGAAGTTGGGCAGATGCAGGATTTACCGTTGTATTACGAAACATCACCGGCGTTATTAAAACAGATAGAAAAATCCGCACCGCACTTTAAGGTTGGTTTAGCCGTGACCGGCGATCAGTTTTTAACCGATGTGGAGCGCTTAAAGGAAATAAAATCTACATTTCCTGAGGCCTTGGCAGTGGATATGGAGAGCGCGGCAATAGGCCAAGTGGCATTTCTGATGCATAAACAATTCATATCACTTAGGATAATCAGCGATGTCGTGGGAAAAGAAGGCCAGCTTGAATCGTATGAAAAGTTTAAGCAAGACACACCTAAAACTGCCGCAGAAATGGTTGATATAACTCTTTCAGCCATAAAAGGCTAGGGTTATACAAACCTCAAAATAAACCCCACTTCCTCAGAGGTAAGTGGGGTATTTTTTTGCCGAAACTAACCTTAGGCAGACAGTTGCTCTAACAGGTTAATTGCGATAGTTGTCATATATCCGATATAAATCAATGCGATAATGATAAATCCTGTTATCATCAAGCCGGCATATCTGATACCGTATTTTTTATAGCAAGCATCATTATACATCGGTGCACCATAAGCATTATCCGCTTTTTCTTCTTCATAAAAACCGGAAACAATACTGATTTTGCATGCATAATAAATAATGGCAACAAAAGCAATAATTGCAACAAGGCCGATGCTTCTTGTCACAAACGAGCTAATATCGGCCTTTCCGATTTGCATATATGAGCTGGCAACAGATAAAAGAAACATAACAACGCACCATGCAACCATCGGACGGAAAAATCCTTTCCATGCCGCATAACCGCAGTCATGCAAACGCCGAACAGTCAAAGAGACGGCAATCAATAGCCAAACAAACATTATAAATGAAGAAAATCCACTGCACCATGCGCAAGGCTGTCCGGTTTTAGCAATGGTATTTTCCGAAATAATACCTAATCCGGTATAAACAAAAAAGGCAAAAAACATATTAAACAAAGCGTATGCCCAATATTCATAGCGTGATGTTCTGCCCTTAAAATTCAAGATATTTTTATAAGCTCTTGCCCAAGCCCCAAACAATCCGCTTTTAGCGCCGCAACAGCAACAACAAGCTTTCGGCTCCTTTTCAACCACCTCTTTTTCAAGCTGAAACTTTTTAACGGCAGTCTTTTGTGCATTTTCTTTAACAACTTTACTCTTGTTTCGTTCGGCAACAGATTTAATCGGAGCAACCACAGTAGCTTTCGGGGCAACTTTTGCCGGAGCTTTAGCAACCTTTTTTTGAACCTTTGCTTTTTTAACTTCCTCATTATGTGCTTTAATTGAGAGCACATTTTGCACCATATCTATATTTTCTTTAACCGGCACTTGCGTATTTAGGGTTTTAGCCTTAGGTGCCTTGGTGCTCTTTTTTGCCGCGGTAACTTTTTTAACAGCTTTAACAGCCGGCTTAGTTGCAGGCTTTTTAACCGCAGGTGTCTTTGCTTTACTTGCAGGAGCTTTTGTAACAGCCATAATATATACCTCATAAAAAAATTAAATCACGACATAATAATAGTCAAAAAGATTATAATTACAACACTTTGCCGCATTTAAACCACAACTTTCTTTAATTTTAGATAAAAAAATCCCCGATAGTCGTTAAACTATCGGGGAAATTATAAGTTAAATATCAAACGAGAGATTGTCAAAGCTCTCCAGAGGAACAACCTTGTCCTCGCCGATATTAAAGGTGACTTTCACTTTGTCGCCGGTTTTCGTCCACTTCATCTCGGGGAAGTTGGAGCTTTTACCTGTGAACTCAAAACCTTGCTTTTCGTTCAATAGAATATAGTAACTTCCTTCCTCTAAGACAATACCGCGGACGGTGGCATCAAGGGAGACAGCTTCAACTTTGCTGTCAGTCATGCCGTCAAGTTTTAAGGCCTTCAGCATATCCTGATATTTCCGAAGCGCCTCGCTTTTCAGCTTGTCGCAGCCCACAGCCGAGCGGTTGTTGGACGATACGAAGCAGTAGCCCTGCACGTTGCCGCTCACATCCTTATAGACCATAAAATAGGTCGGGATACCGCGGACGTTATAAAGCACAGGGAACGTTGCCTTATAGCTTGCGGCAGAAGCTGTCTCCTGACCGTCGGCAATCTCGCGGGCGGCATCTTCGTTAAACCCCGGAAGCGCGTTCCGGTAGAACTTTGCCTCCTTAGTGCGTGTATCAACGAGCATAAAACCATTGGTGCCGGCGTCGCTTGCTGCGGACTTAATACCTGTATACCAGTAGCTCTTGCCGTGGCTATACACCAAGGTCATACCGGGGGTAGGTGCCATCACACCATCTTGTCTGGCAAACCAGCAGGCGTTGAGGTAGCCCTTCTGATATTCTCCCCAGTGCTTAATCTGCTCGCGGATGAAATCTTTGGGCTGAATCCTGTCTACCCACTCCGGCGCATCAGCAATGGTATAAGCCTTGATTTCACCGGTCTCGGCGTTAACCAAAATCGGCCCTTCCGATTCCTCACCGCAGAAACCGATGGTCTGCTCGTAGGATGAAAGCACCCAGTAAGGCTGACCGTTCGGGTCAATCTCAAACGAGTGATCATTAAGGCCCTTGTGAAGATATCCGCCGATAACCTTGATGTGGCGCTCCACATCATCGTTGAACCACGCACTCTCCAAGTATTTAAGAGCCAATGGACGACCATTCACCTCAGTTACAAGGTAGCGTTTGTCGCTATTGGTCGCATCAATAATGACGTAGCCCGGCGTCGTGCCGTTGGCAAGGTATTTGAAGATACTGGTGTGTTCCAGAGGGGCAACCCAGATAGGTGCATCCTTAAACGAAAGTTTCTTGCCACCGTTGATGGTAAATGTACCGGTAAAAATTTGTAATGTAGGATTACCGATTTGGGTTTTAGAGCCTAAACCGGCATCATTACCGAGCACGTCGTCGCCGACCTTCTTAGCCAGTTCCAGATCTACCGTGATGACCTTATCAATATCAACTGCAGCAATGTTTCGGCTAAAGGTTGTATCAGCAACCTCTACTACGTCAAGGCGCTTCACATACTTTTCAGGATTCCATACTTCTGCGCTTTGGAACCACGCGAAGATGGGAG
Source organism: uncultured Rhodospirillales bacterium (assembly GCA_902763185.1). Lineage (GTDB taxonomy): Bacteria > Pseudomonadota > Alphaproteobacteria > RF32 > CAG-239 > CAG-267. The sequence goes on from CACWQT010000008.1 coordinate 63,970, forward strand.
CAATGAGGGTGATGATTAAGGGCAGAGCACGTGCCCAGTCCTTATACTCCGCAAACCACTCCTTGCTAAAAGCCTTCAGTTCCTTGCGGCGCTTCTGAATAGCCTCCTTTTCGCGCCAACCTAAGTCAGATTGGTCGATATAAAAGCCAACAGCAAGTCCAAAACCGACAGCGGACACGAGAGCAGTCTCAATCCACACACCCTCGAAACCCCACCATTGAAGGGTAGGCATACAGAAGTAATTAATAGCACCTACGGCAAGGAGAACCCCACCGCACAAACCAAGATAGAACTTCAGTGACTTTTTGTCAGACACTTGTTCCATACCAAACGTAATTGCGATGAAGAGCACCAGCTCTGCAACACTCAAAAAAAGATAATTTAACATAATTGAATTTTTTTTAGTTAATAAAAATATTTTTTCTACAAGAATAAAATATCATTTTTTGGCTATTCTGTCAACAATAATCGGAACAAAAAATCCGATTTGCAAAATTAGCGCATATTTCTTGACATCTCTCCTATAAAATCTTAACCTCACCACATTAACATTAACAAATATAAGGAGTTATAGATATGGCATTATCACCTGCCGTGGCAAATTTGGTTGAAGAATACAAACGTTTTAATAAAACCACAATGAACGAGCTTTTTGCCCTCGATAATAACAGAGCCGAAAAATATACCATAGAGTTTGAAGACCTGATTTTTGATTATTCCAAAAACCGCTTTGATGACAAAGTATTAAGCGCGCTTATTAAACTTGCCGAAGAACATAACTTAAAAAACCGTATCAACGATATGTTTACCGGCAAAAAAATAAACGTAACCGAAAATCGCGCGGTTTTGCATACGGCACTTCGTAATTTTTCTGATACGCCCATTTACGTTGACAATGTTGATGTAATGCCGGAAATTCGTCGCGTTCGTGAAAAGATGAAAACTTTTTCAGAAGCAGTGAGAAACGGCACTTTCCGCGGTTTTACCGGTAAGAAGTTGACCAACATTGTTAACATCGGTATCGGCGGTTCGGATTTAGGTCCTTATATGGTTACTGCCGCCCTAAAGAAATATTGGGCAAAGGATATCAAATGCTACTTTATCTCTAATATCGACGGCACCGCTTGCGCTGAGGTGTTAAACGAAGTTAATCCGGAAGAAACTTTGTTTATTGTTGCCTCCAAAACTTTCACCACCATAGAAACTTTAACCAATGCGCGCACTTGCCGTGACTGGCTCGTTAAAGCATTGGGCGAACAGGCGGTTGCTAACCACTTCGTTGCTCTTTCCACCAACACCAAAGCCGTTGCCGAGTTCGGTATCAATACCGATAATATGTTTGAGTTTTGGGATTTTGTCGGTGGCAGATATTCTCTCTGGTCAGCTATCGGCTTGTCTATTGCGCTTGCCGTCGGCTATGATAATTTTGAAGCTTTGCTCAAAGGTGCCGAGGCGATGGATAATCATTTCAAAACAGCGCCATTGGATAAAAATATTCCGGTAATTATGGCGTTAATCGGTATCTGGTATAATGATTATTACAATATCCATCGTTACGGTGTTATCCCTTATGACCAGTATTTGAAGTTCTTGCCGTCTTATTTGCAGCAACTGGATATGGAAAGTAACGGTAAATCCGTGCGCTTGGATAATAAGAAAATTACCGATTATGCCACCGGTCCAGCACTGTTCGGCGGCGCCGGAACTGATGTTCAACATTCTTTCTTCCAACTGTTGCACCAAGGAACCGAGCCTGTTCCGGTAGATTTTATTATTCCGGCAGTATCGCAAAATGAAAACGGCAAACACCATGAGATTTTACTCGCAAACATCTTGGCGCAAGCCGAAGCCCTGATGAAAGGGAAAACAACTGATGAGGCTGCCGCCGAGCTAAGAGCTGCCGGCAAAGACGAAGCAACCATTGAAAAGCTTAAATTAAATAAGAGTTTTGACGGCAATCGTCCCTCCAATATGTTTATCATCAATCAGTTAACTCCGTATAATTTGGGTATGCTGATTGCCATGTATGAGCATAAGGTTTATACCCAAGGCGTGATATGGGAAATTGACTCTTTTGACCAATGGGGCGTGGAATTAGGTAAACAATTAGCGCTTAAGATTTTACCCGAGCTCGAAAACGGTGTTACCGCCAATCACGATTCTTCAACCACACGGTTGATAAACAAAGTTCGCACTATTCGTGCCAAAGCTGTTACTAAAGCCGCATAAAAAGGCAAACAACCAAATAAAAACAGCCTCTACCATTAGGGTAGGGGCTGTTTTTGTAAGACTTCTTCAGACAGTGTGCTTTCTAATACTATTCTCAAAAACCAATTGAATTTCCGGTGTGAGACCTTGTTTTCTTTTCACTCCGGTCATCCAGTCAGAAGCCTCTTGAGAAGATAATTCTAAGCCGATATAATCTGCAATTTCACCAAAGAGCTTGGCATTAAGCCACGAGTAGTGATAAATCTTCAACGACAGATATTCATCAAGTTCGTTTCTGATAAATCCCGCATCTACCCCCCAATCCTTCCACAAATCCAATTCTTTCAAAAAATCAGGCGTATCAATCAACCCGACAATGATATTACTCAAAACAGATTTGTTCTCATACATCACCAGAGCGGATATAACTTCTTTTCTGGCAGCTTTAGTGTAGCGCAGATAATTTTCCCCCTTAAAAGTATGCGAAGATACCTTGATATCAGGATGGCAACCGGGCCACGAGCCGTAGATGATTGAACAAGCAACAGATGGAGAGAGGTCATACAATAGCAGACATTCTCCCAGAAATTGACCAAGAAATCTTTTTTCTTCCATAAACTTAAAGATTAAAATAATTTAACATACGGTTTAATAAAACTTTCCATACAATAAAAAGAGTTTGCACGCTTGTCAAGAAGAGATATATAAAAAAAATACCGCGGTAATTGCCCGCGGCATCAGATTAGCGAATTTTATTAAACAGACGCTTCCAGCGGATAGAAGTTATCCAACTGATAGGATTATACCACCGTGCCGTATCATCATGCGAATAAAAGAGAAAACGCGCTTTTCCTTCAATATTATCTAAAGGCACCATACCGATTTCTTTTCTGGAATCATTAGAGTTATCACGGTTATCCCCCATCATGAAATAATGCCCTTCCGGTATGGTAAACAAAGGGGTGTTATCTACAACCGGTGTATCATCGCTAAATTCTATGATGCGGTGTTTTTGTCCTTCTGGGAGTGTTTCAATATATTCTTGAAAAACTTGCGGAAAAGGAGTGTATTCACGAATAACATACCGTCCGACAGCCTCTCTTTCCATTGGTTTATTGTTGATAAAGAGCCTGCCGTCTTTCATTTGAACGGTATCTCCCGGCATACCGATAATACGTTTAATAAAGTTAGTTTGGGTTTTGTTCGGATCCTTAAATACAACCACATCACCGCGTTCCGGCAAATCTAACCAAACGCGCCCCTTAAATGTTGGAAAACTGAACGGGAAAGAGTGTCTGGAGTAACCGTAAGTATATTTGGAAACAAACAAGAAATCTCCCACTTCAAGTGTCGGATACATAGAACCTGAAGGAATTTTAAACGGTTCAAACCAAAAAGTTCGAATAACCGTTGCAATGATTATCGCATAAAGAACGGTCAAAAGCCCTTCTTTAAGGTCATCTTTTTTCTCTTTATCGTTATCGCTCATAGCACACCCATAAAAAATATCACAATAAAAAGATATATAGCGTGCCAAGGTTGAATTGCAAGTCAAAAGAAAGAGTATTGCACAAAACAGAAATTATAGCTTTTTAAGCTTTTTTTCTAATTCGGCAATTTTGGCTTCCAATTCCTCAAGCTTTTTATCATAAGGATCTGGCGATTTAAGAGAGATACCGTAAGCCATAAATTTTGAGCCTTTGGCGGCATCTGTTTTATGAGCGGCCACGCCGATAACGGTCGTATCAGGCGCCACATCTTTCACAACCGTTGCATTTGCACCGATTTTAGCGTTTTTGCCGATGGTAATCGGACCGAGCACTTGCGCACCCGAACCGATAATCACATTGTCTTCAATTGTCGGATGACGCTTTGCCCCCTTTTTAGAAGAGGAGGAGATACCGCCTAAGGTCACGCCGTGATACATCATTACATTATCGCCGATAACGGTTGTTTCACCGATAACCGTTCCCATACCGTGATCAATAAAAAAGTTTTTGCCGATTTTAGCCCCCGGATGGATTTCCACGCCGGTCAAAAAGCGTCCGAATTGCGAGATAAGTCTTGCGGTTAGTTTCCAATTATGTTTCCATAGGATATGGGCAAACCTGTAAAAGAGGATTCCGTGGTATCCGGAGGAGCATAAAAAAGCTTCCAAACGATTAGATGTTGCCGGATCTTTCGCGACAATCAGGTCAAGTTCATCAAGAAAAGACTTGAAATTTGATTTCATATTTGTTATAACTCCGCTCAAATGTGTTAATCAGACATTAAGAATATTTTGTTAATATAAACACTGATATTAACAAAATCAAGACAAAAGAGTAGTATATGATAGAAGTTATAATAAACGGTCACGCCGGCAGGCTGGAAGGGCGTTATCACCGCGGAAAGCGGCCTGACGCACCGGTTGTGCTTATCTTGCATCCGGATCCGCAATATGGCGGCACGATGAGTAACAAGGTGGTTCACACCTTATTTAAGTGTTTTATGGATTTAGGCTTTTCGGTATTGAAGTTCAATTTTCGCGGAGTCGGCAATTCAGAGGGAACGTTTGAAGACGGTCCCGGTGAATTATCGGATGCGACAATTGCATTGGACTGGTTACAAGCAAATAATCCTGATGCCAGACAATGTTGGATAGCCGGTTTTTCGTTTGGTGCATGGATTGGGTTGCAGTTGTTAATGCGCAGGCCGGATATTAATAATTTCATTGCGGTATCACCGCCGGCAAATGAAAAAGACTTTAGTTTCTTAGCACCATGCCCGACATCAGGGTTAATTATCCAAGGCGGCAAGGACGAGATTGGTGATCCGGCGTTAGTAGAGGAGTTGGCAGCACGGTTAAACACCCAACGTCACATAGATGTAGATTTTGCCTTAATTGAGGACGGCGATCATATATATAACGGCTGTTTGGTTGATTTATATAAGGTTGTCGGAAATTATGTGATAAGCGCGTTGCAAAAGAAAGCACCGGCAAAGAAGAGAAGAGGGAGAAGGAAAAAGTCGGAGATAGCCGAGCAGTTATTGTTAGAAAACGGTGGATCGGAAACAGACGATATGTCTGATGAGGATGCCGAGGAGTATGATGATGACTACGAGGATGAGAATTACGATGATGACTTCGAAGATGATGACGATGATGAATAGTGCAGGGCAATCCCTGCCGCACCACGCGTAGTGGCGCCGTGCGCGTAGCACAGCCGAAGGCTTTAAGGCGCGTAAGGAAAACATAAATTTTAAGGGCAGGGTGGAACCTTGCCCTTAAAATTTATGCGCGCCTTTATATTTTTTTTTAATCCCTCATTCCGCACAAACAATAAAAAAAGGACACTACGAGGGTAGTTATATTATGGAGGTGCGTCACGCACTGGCGGAGATGTAGGATTGACCCTCGCTTTGCTCGGTCGCGCGGGCGCTCGTTCGCTATGCTCACCGGCGTTCTCCGCCCGCCTTTCGCTTGTAGTCGAACCTTAATAATGCAGGTGGCGCTGCCACTGGGGGTTAAATCCCTCATTCCGCACAAACAATAAAAAAAAGGACACCACGAGGGTAGTTATATTATGGAGGTGCGTCACGCACTGGCGGAGATGTAGGATTGACCTTCGCTTTACTCGGTCGCGCGGGCGCTCGTTCGCTATGCTCACCGGCATCCTTTCGTCTGCCTCTCGCTGGCAGTCGAACCCCAGTTTCTGGGGTTTAAATCCCTCATTCCGCACAAACAATAAAAAAAGGACACCGCAAGGGTGCCCTTTTTTTATTGGCGGAGATGTAGGGATTCGAACCCCAGGAGGACTTGCGCCCTCGTCTGATTTCAAGTCAGGTGCATTAAACCAGCTCTGCCACATCTCCATCAGCAGGAATAACCTAATCAACAAAATAAGAAACGTCAAGACTTTTTTTGATGCTTTGAATTATTTTTAAAATAAATCAGTAAAACAATATATTAAAACATTAAAATAACACCTTGAGTGAACGAAAACGCTTGGTTTTTTCATCAAAAGTCAGTCGCAAAACCGAGCCGTTATCCAACCGAATAGTCTTCTTAAACACAGATTCGGTAAACAAACGAATAACCATGCCGTGCGTGACGAGCAAAACATTTTGCCGACCATCCGTACGGAGCCGATTAACAAACTTCATAAAGCGCTGTTGCACTTGCCCAATCGTTTCACCGTTGGGATAACCGATTTCATCACGACCGGGGTTTTTTATGTCGTTAAATGCTTGGTAGATATAAGGAAACTTTGCCCCTAAATCCGTTTTTTTGACACCTTCGGCCTTTCCGAAATACATTTCACGGAGTTTTTGCGTATAGTGGATAGGTAAATCAAGCCTTGCACTGATAACGTCGGCCGTTTTTTTAGCTCGTTTCAAATCGCTGGCATAGATTGTTTCAATGGACAAATCTTTCAACTTTTCTGCGGCAGCCTGAGCCTGCGCCAAGCCGACCTCATTCAATGGCGTATCTTTCCACCCTTGAGTGCGCCCTTTGACGTTCCAGTCGGTTTGACCATGCCTCATCAGATATAAAATCATTATTTAAGCCACCTTATGACAAATTGATAGTTAAGTAAAGATAACAAAAAGAACTGCGAAATCAAGGATAAGCAAATAATTTTAACAAGATTGTGTATTGTTTTGTAATGCGCAAAAGAAAAATCCGTCTGTTCCGGTATTTAGTGGCGAAAATTTAAGCCATTTATCAGAATCAAAAGGGTAAACGCTTAAATCAAATGTATTTTTCCATAGTTCACGATGGTCAAGAGGGGCATATTCAGGATGATTTTTCAAAAAATGCTCAATTTGCTGCTCGTTTTCTTCTGCCAAAACAGAACAAGTCATATAAATCAATCGCCCACCGCTTGCGGTATGTCTTGCACCGAATTCCAAAAGTTCTGCCTGTGTTTGACAAATCTCGTTAAGCCTTGCCGGAGTGAGGCGAAATTTTGCATCAGGTGAGCGCCGCCATGTCCCGCTTCCCGAACACGGACAATCTAAAATAAATCGATCATAGTCTTTATCTGTAACATTTTGGATAATCTTGATATTTGTCACATCAAGCCGTTCTGCACGCTTCTTAATTCGAGAAATTCGCTCTTGACTGATATCATGCGCCCAAACGATACCTTCGTTATTAAGCATTGCACCTAAGGCCAAAGATTTTCCGCCGGCTCCGGCACAATAATCAATAATTTTATGAAAAGATTTTACACGGCATAACAAAGAGATAACTTGCGAACCCTCATCCATAACTTCAACTTCACCGTCTTGGTAAGACATGCAGTTGTTGAGGTTAATTCGCTCATACGACCGAAGCCCGATAGGCGAAAGTGGCGTCGGCGCAAAAAACAATCCTTCTTTTTTTAGCCGAGCTATTGCTTGTTCACGTGAGGTAAAATTGACCCGCATATCCACAGGAGCCGTCGTGTTAAGCATATCTAATAGCTTGTAATCATTTATTTTATCAGCCAACCACTGAGGACATTCATAAATCGCTTCTTCGCTGAAATCATTAAAATTCGCCGCCATTTTAAGTTGCTTTTGCTCTTCGCTTGAAAGTTTCTCCGGTGCATATTCCTCGCCGTTAAACAATAGCTCTAAATCAACATCACCAAGTGTTAAAGCCACAAACAGCCGCGCCGAAACAGTTCCCCCGAGCTTTTCTTTAAGGTGCAGACGCTTGCGAATAACCTGCCAGACAAGCTCTGCGATAAAACGCCTGTCCTTAGCGCCGATATAGCGCCGATCCTTAAAGTATTTATCTAAAATATTATCCGCAGGGTATTTATCCGCCAATATCTCGTTAAGCGCCTCAATCGCCGCCTGAACTCTGCTTGCTTCTTTCATTTTATCCTCTGGTAAATCATTGCATATAAGGCTTATAGTCCCGATTTTACGGATAAGCAAGCCAATTTTTACGGAATAAACTAAAATTTTTGTTGCCAAAATCCCAAAAATATGCTACACAAGCCGAAGTTTTAACAATAAGAAAGTACATAAATGGAAAAAATTCTGGTCTTGAACGCAGGTTCGACTTCGTTAAAATTCCAATTGTTTAATATCGATGAAACACATCATGAAGTATTAACCAAAGGTGGTGTAGAGCGTATCGGCTTAGGTGGTTCCAGCCTGACGGTTAAGGGTGAAAACGGCACGCCGTTTACAACCGAAATGCCGATAGAAAATCACAAAGAGGCAATTAAAGCAATTTTGCATTATCTAACTCAAAAGTATCTCAAAAATACTGATGAATTATCCGCTATCGGACACCGTATGGGTTATGGCGGTGAAGATTTTGACCGCTCGGTGGCCATTGATGACTATGTGATGCAAAAGTTATACGAAAGCCTCCCGTTGATACCGCTTCACGGACCGGCATTTGTGCATAGTATTGAAGCAATGAACGAGTTTGTGCCCAATGTGTTGCAGGTTGCCGTGTTTGATACCTCTTTCCATCAAAGCGTGGAAAAGGCAGAATTTTTATATGCACTGCCTTACGAAATGTATAAAAAAGAGCACATTCGTCGCTATGGTTTCCACAGCACTTCGCACCGCTATGCTGCCAAAAAGGCTAAAGAGATTTTGGGTTATAATGGCAAGTTTATCTGTTGCCATTTAGGCGGCGGAGCTTCGGTTACCGCTATAAATAACGGTAAAAGCGTTGCTACCTCTATGGGCTACACGCCGACTTCCGGTGTGATAATGTCCACCCGCGGCGGTGATATGGATCCGTATATTCCGCTTCACATTATGAAAACCCAACATAAAACCGCCGATGAAGTTAATACAATGCTCAATAAACAATGCGGTTTATACGGTTTAACCGGTGGTCATGCAGATATGCGTGATGTTTTGGAACAGGCAAATCAAGGCAACGAAGATTGTGCTTTTGCCATTAAAGCTTTCGTTTACAGCCAAATTAAAACTATCGGTTCGTATGTAACCTTAATGGGGGGCTTAGATGCGTTGATATTTACAGCCGGTATTGGTGAAAACAGTAGTTACATTCGTCAGCTGATCTGCGAAAAATTGCAATATTTAGGGCTTGAATTGGACGAAACCGCAAATAGCGCCGAGCCGACACCAACCTTTATCAATAAGCCGACCAGCAAAGTTAAAGTGGTGATTATCCCCGCAAACGAAGAATTGATGATTGCCGAAGATTCGTATCAGGTCCTAAAAGAGGCTCAAAACAGCGAAAAGAAAGCTGTTTAAGAAAAGCGTATGCTAAGCGTTTTAATGCCATCTATCAATGAATTGGTGACCGCAGATTATAAGAGCATAAAATCTGCCGAGAGTGAGCGGTTGATAAATCAGGCATTATCCGGTTTGTATCCGGTAAAACATCCCGAATTAAAACAAATATCCGGTATCCCTGGTGCCGGCAAAAGCACATATTGCGCCACGCATTTGCCTAAGAACTATGCTATGATTAGTTTTGATGCCATAATGCTCAAACTCAAAGGTTATCAAAATGCCTTAAAAGCAAGTGGTGCAGCCTATGCGTATGCTCAATATGAAATGCCCGCAAGGATAATCGGTTATGAGTTGCTAAAGCGCGCGGTAATGTTGCGGTTAAACATTATGCTGGAACACAGTGGTGTTAATGAGGCACATATTGAGCTGTTTCAAAATTTAGCAAAACGCGGCTATAAAACTTCGGTTGATTGTGTGGTTTGTAAGACGGACATCGCTTTGTCACGCACTAAAGAACGTGCCGCAAAAATCAATCGCTACGTGCCGGAAAGTGTGGTGTTAGGGCGTGCCGATAAATTAAGAGAATATATGACAAGATACCAAAAAATTGCCTCAACGGTAATATTTGTTGACGGAGAAAATAATTTTGCCCCATTAAACAAAATTTAAGATTATTATGCTAGTTAAACAAAAGAGATTATTATAGGAGAAAGCTATGAAAAAATATTTTTTACTTTTAGGCTGTTCCCTTATTGCTGCCGGTTCCGCTGTATCAGCCGTGGCAGATAATGGGCTAAAAGCCGTTAAAGATTTATACCTTAAAGAATTTCAAGCCATAGATACCGATAACGACGGTAAAGTAAGCCAAGAAGAGTTTTTATCGCATCAATTTAATTCTTTGCGCGCTAATATCAATGAAGTTGAAGGATTCGCAGAAAATGAAAATTCTGTTGAAGCACCGGCTCAAGCCGAAGAACAACCGGTAGCAGAAGCAAAACCGGTAGCAGAAACCCCGGAAAACATTGTCGGTGTGCCGTCAGCATTGTCCGATATGGCAGATTATGAGTTAGATGGCGCTGATCCGCTAAAAGAAGAACCGTTGAAGTTAACCAAAGAAGATGTTATGCCTGAGGGTAGTGTCCAAGAGCCTGTTGAGGAGTTGGATTTATCTATCAGTGAAGAAGAAAATTTAAGACAGCTTATTGAGATGAGTGAAAATAAGCCTGTTGAAGAAAATGCCTCAAAAGAGATAAAAAATGAAGAGGATGTAAAAGAAGAAACAACATCAGAAGAGAACGTGACCGAAGAAACCTCAGAAGAGCCGGTAGTTCAAGCCGAAGAACAGCCGGTAGAACAAGCAGCACCTGAGGAAGTAGTAGAAGAAACAGATGTTGAGGCGGTTGCAACAGAAGTTACACCTGAAAATGTTTCTGAAAAAGTAGCCCAAGAAGAAGTTTCTGAAGAAGCAAATGCACAAGAAACTCAAATCCGGTTTATGTTAGATACAATCAAAAAGACATTACCTAAAAAGATAGATGAAATCACCACATGGATAGACATCAAGTATGCCGACAGTGTAATAGATTATATCTACAAGGCAGAGATAGACACAGCATCATTTAGTGCCGAAGAAGTCAAGGTGTTAAAAGACAATATTCAAAATGAAGCCTGTGCAAGAGCATATTCTGAGATGTGTCCGAAGATTAAGCCGATGTTTATAGATAAAGGCATTGATATGCGGATTATCTATTTAGATAAGGCTGATGGGGAGATCAGTTCTTGTGAATTTAACAAGACAACATGTAACGAATAGAGGGAAAAGACATGAAAAAAATAAAATTATTAAGCGGTGTTGCTTTAGGGTTAATGTTAGCGGTATCTCCGGTATATGCTGACAGTTTGGACAATGCCGCGGAAGAAGAAGTATCCACGGCACTAAGGAGTGTTTTGAAAAAAAATCCGAAAATTGTGTATGATGCCGTTTTGCAATACAGAGCTGATGTAGAAGCCAACAAGACAAATTACAAGGAAGAATATACCCCGTTAGAAGAAAAAGTTGCAACGATATTAAAAGAAAATCCGGCATTTGTTGTTGGGGCTTTGCAGATATACGAGCAGGAGCAACAACAAAAAGAGTTAGTAGATTTAACCAAAGTTTATAGAGAGCACATCACGGAGATAAACGAGGGTGATTTGATTGCCGGCAATCCGAACGGGAAATATACATTAGTAGAGTTCTTTGATTTTTCATGTGGGTATTGCAAGAAGATGGCACCGCATATGAAGAAGATAATTGACAAGAATCCTGATGTGAAGGTTGTGTTTAAGCCGGTGGCATTTTTATCCAAGTCATCTGAGTATGCGGCAAAAGGGGCAATTGCGGCAGCAAGACAAGGGAAGTTCTTAGACATGTATGTTAAGATTATGGAAAAGAACAGGGTAACCGAGTCTGATTTAGAGGGAATTGCCAAAGAGATTGGTTTAGATATGGAAAAGTATAAGAAAGATTATGCGGATAAGAAGACCAATGAGGATATAGAGAAGATCAAGAAGACGGCGGACAACATTGGGATGAAGAGTGTTCCGACGTTGATAATAGACGGTATGCCGTTGTATGCGACTGAGGAGGTGCAGATACAGCACGCGATAGACGTGTTGCGGAACAACTAGGCTATCTCCCCCATGAGGTGCGTGGAAGATTGGAACTTTCTCTATTCTATCTCCCCCTTGACGGGGGAGATGTCACCGGAGGTGACAGAGAGGGTGAAAACGCGTTAGCGATATAAGGCGCAAAGGAAAACATAAAATTTAAGGGCAGGGCGAGAGCTTTGCCCTTAAATTTTATGCGCGCCTTGATCTTTGGGTATTTATCCAAAAGTCTCCTCTCCCTTGAGGGGGGAGGGTTAGGGAGGGGGTGCATATATTATATAAAAAAAGTTCTCCACAACACACGCTTGTGCTAAAGGGGCACGCGTGGTTATGGATAACTTAAAAACCGTCACCCCTCGAGTGCCGTCAGGCACGAGATTAGGGGTCTTCAAATTAATCAGAAGATCCCTAATCCTCGCTTTTACTCGGAGGGATGACAACCAATCGTCATTGCGAGCGGCACAAAGTGCCGCGTGGCAATCTCTCGCATTTCAGAATCTCTCCAAAGTCTCCTCTCCCTTGAGGGGGGGAGGGTTAGGGAGGGGGTGGATTTATTCTCCAAAAAAGATTGCGCAATATGGCACATCCTTTAAAAAACGGCAAAAAGTCCCCATGACGAAAAGTATTGACGAGAGGCCAAAAATGTGGTATATTAAAAGCCTAAAATTAAGAATATGTCAAATTATTAAATAAAGGCAGAGAGATCTACAGTTTTACATCTGCGTTAGAAATTATTATCCCCTACTATCAAGTGACCATGACGCTTTCAGCGAGGCGAGTGGAATGCTCTTATAAAGAGATTGAGATAGCAAGAGATGATAACGATAACGAGCAACAGATATAAAATGGTGTCAATCTGCCACAAGAGCCGTGAGAACGATGCAATTAAACATCGCTGGTGCCCCTGTTCAAATCCGCGGAGGATGGCTGACTGTGGGCGCATTTGTGTTGAGCTTAATCCTGATGCCTGCCTCTATCTGGCTGGGCGGATGGTGTTTCTCTCTTGGGTTAGTTCTGTTTCTCATTGTTTGCGTCACCAACTCTCTGGTGATTGTAGGCGCTGAGAACACCGCCTACAAAGAGACCTTGGGAAAGGTCTCTCACAAGGTCCTCATGAGCGGACCGCGATTTGTGTTTCCATTCATCACCAAGGTGGTGATGGTAAACACAAAGAAAAACCCATACCAACATACTGAAACCAACATTGATCCCAATGATGGCTTCAAGTTGGATGTCAGCTACACCATCTTTGCCAAGTTAGCGCCGACACAGGTGTGGCGCTTCGCACGCGAGTATAATTTGCCAATAGATACCAACTATTTGGTGGATTATATGCAGAAGATTTTACGTGACACGTACGTAAAATATTCATGCGACGAGTTGCGCACCAATGCCGACCGTCGTGCCACTGTTCAGGACGAGGTTCACGCCAAGTTTATGGACATGGTGGCGGACAAACTCGACATGTCTCTCTTTGAAGAGTTAGATATGATCATAAAAGATTATATTTACTCCCCAGAGTACTTGGCTCTGGTGGAGCGTGTCAAGAAGGCAGAGAAGGAAGCCGAGGCTGCCGAGGCTGAAAAGAAAGCTCAAATCATCCAAGCCGAAGGTGTTCGGCTTGCAACAGAAGAGGTTGCCAGAGGTGATGCTGCTGCTATTGAAGCCAAAGGTACGGCAGAGAACAAGGTGCTTGAAGAGAAGGGTCGTATCCTGACCGAGAAACCCTCTATCTCGGAGAACGAGGTGGCAAAGCATTATCCCCAGTACGTTGGGGGGGGAGTGATGCCCACCTTATCAATCAAAGAGATGTTGAACAGCGGTTCAACAACTCCGAGCACTCCAACTCCCCCGACACCGTGAGGTAAAGGGTGAGGGCTCAGGCTCAAAAAATTTTCCCCGTGCTGTATCATTACACAGCGCGGGGATTTTTTTGTTGCAAAATTAACACATCAGCGGCACTATAACACTATTCCACCTTTCTCCCCCTTGAGGGGGGCTTGCAGGCTAAAAAACGTTTGGGGAACGTTTTTTGCCGAAAGCATCAGCTGTTGTTAACGAGCGGTTACAAAGTAACAGCGAGTGTTACAACAACTTGCCCGAAGCGTAGTTGGCAAGCGTGAAACGCGAGCCTTACGGAGCAAGTAAGGTGGGGGTGAAAGTAAACCGTCATTCCTCCGATTGAAACGAGGATAAGGAATCTTCAAAATTGTTTCTCCCCCTTGAGGGGGGGACTTGCACTCTAAAGTCTTCTCCCCCTTGAGACGGGGAGATGGCGGCGGAGCCGTCAGAGAGGGTGAAAATTATAGCATCGAAAGGAAAATAAAATGTTGCGTGTTGCCGAATTTGAAAAAGTCAGTTTCAAACAATTTAAAGCCGATTGGGAAAAAACTTTTGCTGACCACTTAGAAGAAATTCAAGAAATATACGAAAATATCAAACTCCCGACACGAGCTTCCGTCGGCTCAGCCGGTTATGACTTCTTTACCCCGATACCGGTTACCTTAAATGCCGGTGAGCAAATCCTTATCCCGACCGGTATTCGCGTTAAGATAGAAAACGGTTGGTTTTTGGGCATGATGCCGCGCTCAGGCTTGGGTTTCAAATATCGCTTGCAACTGGATAACACCATCGGCGTTATAGATAGCGATTACTATTATTCGGATAACGAGGGACATATATTCGTTAAGCTCACAAACGATAGCAGAACACAGAAAAAATTGGAGCTCAAAGTCGGTGATGCCGACGACCAGTTTTCCCTTTTCCTTAATGGCATCCAGGTCTGATTTTGCCGCGCTGCCGCCGGATGCGCTCTGCGCTCCGCCACCGCCGCAACCGGCGA
>CACWQT010000009.1 GCA_902763185.1 uncultured Rhodospirillales bacterium
CATTCCGAACTCGGCCGTTAAACCTTTCATCGCCTATGGTACTTCGTCTTAAGACGCGGGAGAGTCGGTAGCTGCCAGTTCCTCTAATCACTATATATCTCCCTTTCTCCTCCTCCTTAAAATCCCCCAAGCTCGCTCGGGGGATTTTACTTTAACTAAATTTTATTTTTTGATACCTATGATGCAAATAAATAAACACTCAAAGGAGAATTGAACATGGTTTCTATCGTAGGTATGGTTCGTTATTCGGTGGCAGCGTCATTTGCTTTTCCCGATAGGTCAGATGTCAAGCACAAAGTGTTTGAAGAACCGTATTTCTCAGAGCGTTTGGCAATGTTTAAGGGCATCACACTCAAGAGCTTTGCCGGACAGACTTGTAAGGATTTTGTGCTTCTGGTGTATCATTCTTCGGCAATGCCGAAAGATAAAAGAGCTATTTTTGCCAAGCTTGAAAAAGAGTATCCGTTTATGAAGAACATCTTTATTAAAGGGGCTAAACTGGAATTACCCAAAAAATTTCAAAGAAAACGCATTATGACTTTCCGTATTGATAACGACGACGGTATGCCGGAGGACTTTATCGCTAAGCTTAAAGAGATTTATGACAGCAAAAATCCGTATTATAATGATGTGGCGTTTTCAATACCTAAAATGCGTAAGCTCGCTCACATCGGTGAAGATGAGTTTCAAACCAATGATTCGCTGTTTATCTCGAATTCTATGGGCTTGGCTTATTTCTCTACCGAGGGTAAAAATGTGATGGATTGCGGAAACCACCGCCTTGTGCCATATCACTACCGCATGATGTGCATTGATGGCATGGGCGGTTTGCAGATTATCAACGGCACGAATGTCGCCAACAACTTCCGCAAGCCGCACTACAAGCAAACTGAGCCGTCGTATTACACGACAAATCAAATGTGCGAACTACTGAAATCCGAGGGCTATCCGGAATTAGATATTCAAGATATTCCTATTCTGCCTGAACCGTGCTGATAAAAGCATAATATATTAACAAAATTCCTCAAGCTCGCTCGGGAGATTTTTTCTTTTATATGCTGAAATGCGCGTATTAGCTAAGCAAGAATGTAATCTTTGAGAAAATGTCGGGGTATTCGCTTTTTACAAATTTTGCCGTTACGAATAGTTTTTTCTTGCTTTTTGTGGAAATTTGTTTAGTATCTTGCTTGCAAATCACATTATGAAGATATAATTAGAAATTGGTTCTTTGTTTTAAGCAAAGAATACATATATCAGTAATCATTTAATTTAACTTTTAATGCAAGCCGGAGAGAACCTCTGCTCGTTAAAGTCGAGAAACAACTGCATTATGAGACGTAAAATTGTTGACATCTACAAAGCGTTACGCCATTTCAACGTAACGGCTGAGGAAGTGCGAGACATTGCCGAAGGCTATCGCTACTGGATTGCCAATCCTTTCGAGAGCCAGCCGCCTTTCAACACAGTCTACTTATTGGATGGCAAGATGTATTCTTTACCGTATCCTGACGGTCTCTTAAAAGATCAATTTGTCGGCATCGAGATTGGATGCATTGTCTATCTGAATCAATACATCTGCGGTGTTACGCAAGATGTATTGGGAACGAGTACCGCCACTATCAAAAATCGTCTTGCCAAGAAGTTTGAAGCGCTCAACCAATTTAAGTTGAGATTGCCAACTCGCTATGAAGCCAAAGTTTTGGCAGAAAAGACGGAAGGTAACACGAAATTGGTTGGGATTGTTTTCAACAAGTATGGCAATGTATGGATTACGCCTAATCCTGACCATCCGGAAAGGAGTTTTGCAACAGTCAGAGAACGTGGTGCCCGTCCGCATAAGCCGTCTGAGAATACACGGGCAACCTTGTATCTGGTGACCGATCCTGATGATGAGCAAATCTTCTATGGCGAAGTTAATGAGTATGGCGTTCCGACACCGGAGACTCAGGATGTTTATACCAAACTTGGTTGGTCAAACATTAAAACGTTATAGCTATGGGAAAGATTAAAAATTTCTTCAGTAAGTGGTTTGATGAAGAAGTTGGGTTGTGTATTCTCCTCTTTCTTGTTATCGCCGCGGTCATAATCGGCGTTGAGAGCTTGCTCTTTTGGATTGGCGGATTGTTCCCGTCAGTTCCGAACTTAGGTCTTACGATTGATGCCGTTCTCTTTATGTTACTTGTTTTACCCGCTTTTATCGGGGCAGGATTGACTAATCATAGGGGAAATGGCAACATCCTTGTGGGATTGCTGGCAATCATGGGAATTTATATTTCCGTAGTCTGGTATTTCCACGCAGGCATCTTGGTCGGATGTATTGTTCTGCTTTATTTAGCTATCTGGCGGTTGCACAAAAGCGGTGCTGACACGTTGTGGCTTGGTTGCGGAGCATACAGCTATGTGTGCTATGGTATCGGTGCATACTGTGCGATGATTTTCAACGGGTTTGAGCCGGCGATTAACATCTCAGGTATCGTTACACTCTCGGTTGCGGCAATATGTATCTTGTTTATACCTGCGAGTGAATGAACGTTAAACATTAAAACATGGACACAGTAGTAATTATTCTTATTATAGTACTTGCTATTTTTGCTATAGCGCTTATGGCGCGATGGATGGCCTACAAGCTTCCATAACGGCTGATGCTTTTGATTACGATGTATAAACTTTAAGAAAATCCGCTTGGGGCTAACAACCTCAAGCGGATTTTTTAACGAAAATTTATTTTTTAATGCTGCATAATCACCAATGTAATCAGGACTATTTTATGGTGAACTAATGGAGACAAGAAAATTTATTGCAGCGGAGAAAAAGCGTTCAGGAAAGTGTAATTGTGCGCAAGCGGTGACTACAACATATTGTGATAAGTGCGGTATTGATGAAAAGCAAGCGATGAATATCGGCCATGCATTTGCTGTCGGTATGGGTAATATGGAAGGAACTTGCGGAGCAATTGTCGGTGCCGGAGTGGTCTTAGGATTGGTTGAAAAGGATAAAATCAAATCGCAAAAAGGTATGCGGCAAATTATGGAAAAATTTCAAACCAGAAATTGTGCAACACAGTGTAAATTGTTGAAAGGTATCGGGACAGGATGTGTGCTGAGAGAATGTCCGGATTGTGTGGCAGATGCATGTGAATTTTTAGAAGAATTGATTGATGATTAAAAGTTAATGCTATTTTAAGAGAATCGGATATATCCTACAGCAATGTTTAGGATAAAAATATAAAAAGGAGTGAGATATGGCTGATACATATACAATCAATGGCAAAAAATATACAGTAGAAGTCAAAGGCGACAGAACATCTACCACGCAGACCTTAGTCATTAACGGGCAAGAAATTAAATTGGCACCTGCTAAAGACAGAAACGGTAAATCGTCAATGAATATGCAAATTCCAATGCCGAACAAGGAAGAATATAATGGTCCTTATATGGATGAAATTTATGCGGTAATGGCTGAGCGTAAAGCTAGGGGCGTTGCAACCAGAGCTGAGGAGTTGGCTGTTTATCAGCAAGATTATAATAATATGTTGAAAGCAGAATTTTTGGCGCGTGGCGAATCTGAACTAGATGCCGAGCAACAAAAACTTACGTTAACGGCAAAACAGCTTGAAGGTAAGGAAGCACTCCCTGATCTTAAAAAGAGATTTCCTTGGGCTTATGTTGGAAAAATGAGTGTCGCAAAAGATACAGCAGCTCAGTTGTGGGATAAAGAAGCCAGATTTCGGATGGAATGCCGTCGTCAATTGATTGAAGTTAAAAAGGACACAATGTTTGATGATATGCGTCGTATCGGCAATAAGAATGTTATTGTGGATCAGTTAGCGTTGCAAAGAAAGGCTTCCGATGCAAGAGGGAAAATCGGTGGTGAAATCGTTTTGGATAAAGATACAGAGCGTTTGATTGTTGCGGCAGAAAAGAAAAAGACGAAATCCAAGGCTGCGCCGAAACGCACCAAGCAAACCGAAATGCCGGATATGTCCGCAAATTATGATCGTGCATAATTAAAGATAGTGTTGGCGCGATGAGAATCCTTGAGACTTGTAAGTTTCAGGGATTTTTTTTATAACTCTTTTACCATGCGGATAAAGTTAACGCCTTTTTCTTCAAACAAATCACTGTCTTGGGAGAATCCGAGTTTTTCATAAAATCCGACAACAGAGAGCATCGCGTGCATAACGATACGCGAGTAACCGATTTTTTTAGCCACAGATTCGGCATATTCTATCAACTTTTTACCGATACCTTCGCCTTGGTGCACGACGTCTACGGCAACTTGCATGACGCGAATTTCTTCATCATCAATCGGGGCTAGAATCAGACCGCCGATAAGTTCACCGGTGCTGTTATCTATACAACCGATATGCAAGAAATTTGCTTCTTCTTCACGATACGAATCTAAGAACTTTAATCCTAAAGGCTGTAATAAAATCTTATAGCGCAAATCTAACAGCTCTTTATAGCGACTTGAGCCAAATTCTACATCAATACACTTAATCATAACAGCCTCCCAATTAAAGCAAAATAATTTTATGTTATACATTAAAGCATATTTTTGAGAGAGTTGCAATAGTAAAGTGTAAAATCTGTTGCGTTGTTCTAAAATATGCTTTATGAGTGTAGCTATATTTAATGTATCAGGAAGAAATTAATGCAAGATTTAGCAAAAATCAGAAACTTTGCCATTATTGCGCATATTGACCATGGAAAGTCAACCATTGCGGATAGAATTATTGAGCGGTGCGGCGGTTTGGAGAGCCGAGAGATGACCGAGCAGGTGCTTGATTCTATGGATATTGAACGCGAACGTGGAATTACGATTAAAGCGCAGACGGTTAGGCTTAAATATAAAGCAAAAAACGGGGAAGATTATTTGCTTAACTTGATTGATACACCGGGACACGTGGATTTTTCATACGAAGTGTCGCGGTCTTTGGCCGCTTGCGAAGGCTCGGTTTTGGTGGTAGATGCAACGCAAGGGGTAGAGGCGCAGACGCTTGCTAATGTGTATTTGGCAATAGATAACGACCATGAAATCGTGCCGGCACTTAATAAAGTTGATTTGCCATCAGCAGATGTGGAAAAAGTTAAGCAACAGATAGAAGATGTTATCGGAATCGATGCAAGTGAGGCGGTTGAAACTTCCGGCAAAACGGGGTTTGGTATTGATAATTTATTAGAGGCGATTGTTCATAAATTGCCGGCACCACAAGGAGATAAAGACGCACCGCTTAAAGCTTTGTTGATTGACAGTTGGTATGACTCGTATCTTGGAGTAGTGATATTGCTTCGGATAAAAGACGGGAGTTTAAGGAAAAAGCAGGTCATCCGGATGATGAGCAATAATGCAACGTATTCTATTGATAAGATTGGTGTGTTCACGCCCAAAATGCAAGATGTGGAAGAACTCTCTGCCGGTGAGGTCGGGTTTATTACCGCCAGTATTAAAAGTGTGGGGGATTGCCAAATCGGTGATACGATTACGGATAATAAGAGACCTTGTGATAAGCCACTTGCTGGATTTAAGCCTTCGGTGCCGGTGGTGTTCTGTTCTATCTTTCCGGTGGACAGCAGTCAATATGAAGCGCTTAAGGATGCGCTTGCCAAATTAAAACTGAATGATGCGAGTATTGATTATCAAAATGAAAATTCGGCGGCTTTGGGATTGGGATTCCGTTGCGGTTTCTTAGGATTGTTACATATGGAGATTATCCAAGAACGAATCGGTCGTGAATTTGATTTGGATATTATAACCACAGCGCCCTCGGTTGCTTATAAAATCAATATGACAAACGGCACGGTGATAACGCTTCATAATCCGGCGGATATGCCTGATTTGTCAACGGTATCTTCAATTGAAGAACCAATGGTCAGAGCTACAATATTAGTGCCGGATAATTATTTGGGTGCGGTGTTAAAACTCTGCACGGAGCGTCGCGGTGTGCAGAAGGAATTAACTTATGTCGGGTCTCGGGCAATGGTGGTTTATCAGATACCGCTTAATGAAATCGTATTTGATTTTTATGACAGGCTTAAGTCTATTACCAGCGGATATGCCAGTTTTGATTATGAATTGACGGATTATGAGGTGTCTGATTTGGTTAAGGTTCAGATACTTATTAATGAAGAGCCGGTGGATGCGCTAGCTTTCTTGTGTCACAGAAGCGAGGCCGAATCGCGCGGACGACAGATTTGCGAGCGGTTAAAAGATTTGATACCGAGGCATTTGTTTAAGATACCGATACAAGCGGCAATCGGTGGCAGAGTGGTCGCGCGTGAAACGATTTCTGCGATGCGTAAAGATGTGACGGCAAAGTGTTATGGCGGTGATGTGACGCGTAAACGGAAGCTTTTGGATAAGCAGAAAAAAGGTAAGCAACGGATGCGCCAATTCGGCAAAGTGGAAGTGCCGCAATCGGCGTTTATTGAAGCGCTTAGAATCGGTGATGACTAATCCGCAGCTTCAACTTTAAATCGTTTAATTGAAGTGGCCTTAGCTAGAATTTTATCTTGTTCATAGTCGTTAGGCATTGTTTTTTGGCGATATAAGGTGCGCAAGGCAATGCCATATTTTCCAAAAGCTTGTTTGAATTTTGGTTCATCAGAATTTGGGTAAGGGATTTCCGAAAGCATAGCGTTGATTGTTTTTTCTTTTTTTTGTTCTGCTTCATCTGAAAAGGCCGGGGCGATAACAAAATCATCGTCATCATCAATATTATATTGTGCGGCTTTTTCTTTTATCCGGTTTAGTTCTTCTTCTGAAAGTTGCGGTGTTGTAGGTGTTTCAACGACAGGTGCAAGGGGAGTGTCAGTTGTTTCTGCTGTATTGATGATAGGCGAGTCCTCTTTTATGGTATTGGCTTGTTGTTTTGTCGCGATTGTGGTTTTCTTATCTTTAATTTGAGGCACTGGTTTAGCGTCAGCTATTTCTTTTAGTGGTTTCTTAGTGACAGGACGCGTAAGTTTCTCTGTAGCTTTAATTTTATTTTTTGAGGGTGGAGTTTGGGTATTATTGACACGTGTTTTTTTATAGCGAGGCTGTATGGAATCCAAGTTGTTTATAGCGGTGTTTTCTTGGTAGGCGCTACCAGGAACAAAAAAAGCATATTGCCTTTCAATGTTATCAGCAGATGATTGATGATATATAAAAAAACTGGACAAGACCAGACAGATGATGTAAAAATATCGCATAAACGTCTCCTATGGTGACATCGGTTTTGGGAGTTATTATAAATGAGAAAAGTTTTTTTTGCATTAATTTTTGTTTTCTTTATGCAATGCAGTAGCGCAAAGGCGGATGATTTGAGCACATATCGTCAAGAGTGTTTAGACTTTATCTCGCGTCCTAAAGTTGAGGTTTTCGGTTCCTATGGGAATTTGCGGTATAATTATGATAAGGACTCCACTTATTTAACGCAAGAACAAGAAAAAAAGATCAAAGCATATTCCTCTGAAGATGCACAAATAGAGCTGAAGGTTCTCGGGTTAACTAAGATGCAGGACACGGTTGATTTTAAGGCTGAATTTACACAATTAGCATTAAATAAAGGATATGTTTGCCTTTATCCGGAGAGTATTCAAGTCAGTATAGATTATTATTTACCGACAATTTATATTGCCAGTGAGCTAGAAAAAGGAACATGTCTTTATGATGTTACACTTCGCCATGAGCGGACACATGCACAAATATATATAGAAGCGCTGGATTACTTTTTGCCACGGTTAAAAAAATATGCTGATGCATTGTTTGATAATATCGGTGTTAAAGTTATCACTAAGGGAGAATCGGTTGATAATGCTATGGCTGATTTGAGTAAGTCATATCATGATGCGGTGCAAAAAAGAATTGATGCTTGGTATAAAGCAGTTGAAAAAGAGCAGCTAAAGATGGATACGATTGACCAGTATAAACTTGAAAGTCGCATTTGTCAGGAAATTGAAGCAGCAGAAAACGCTGAAGAATTTTAGCAATTAAAATCTTCTTTTAAGCCCATAATACACTCTTCTATCCCTTTATAGGCGCTATCTATAAAATCCATGTCTTTGGCTGAGTTGTTTTTGTAATAAATGCGAACGGTAGTCATACCGATTTTTTTAGCATATTCTAAATTGGAATAGCTGTCGTCAACAAAAATACAATCTTGCGGAGTTAATCCTATTTTTTTACAAAGTTTGGCATAGACATCGGAGCTTTCATTCTTTTTATATACGTCAAAATCCTCTACAGAATAGAACCTGTCTTTAAAAAATTCGTAAATGCCGATGTGTTTTAAGATTTGTTCGCAAATATCGCGTGAAGATGTTGAAAATACATATTGCGGGCAATTAATACTCTTTAATTTGTTTAGGAGGTTATCGTAAGGTTTAATCATAGAAATTAAGCTACTCTTATAATTATGGTAGGATTTGTATAAATCTTTGTGCGGAATTCCGTATTCTTTGGCAAAAATTTCCAGTCCGTCACGATAAATCTCATACGACTCTTTTACTTTTTGGGTCGCGGAATCAAAGTCCAGCGGTAAATTAAATTCTTTTATGGCGGCAAAGGCGGTTGCCTCATTTAATTTGTTTTTATAATCTTGTGTTTCAAAATATAGGGTATTGTCTAAATCCCATATAATACTTTTTGCCAATTTATTTCTCCATATCATTTATTCGCGAGGTATCATAAAGTGATATAATGAGAAGGTCAATATTTATGTCAAAAAAAGTCGAATTCTTTTTATTTTAAAAGTTGTGAGTAAAAGTAAATTAAATTTTGCCCCCCCTTTATGGGCTATTTAAAAAATTTTTTTTGTTTTATTTTTAGAGGGATATGTTTTTTATGTGCAAAAATCAGGGGAGGTGACTTGTAAAAATTAAGTAAAAATTTTAAGGTATTTTTCAGTCGGATGGTTGAGGCAAAAAAAATTTTTCACAATATCTTGTATGTCTTTACCATTTTTTAACACAATATCTTGTATTGTGCGACTCACAGCGAAAAACTTGGTCAAACAAAAATGATACGGTTGAACGATTAAAAAAAGAAGGGTTGGGCAACCGAAAAATGAGAAGAAGGGAAGAATAAAAAATGGCAAATAATGAGTTGCAAATGCCGATGGGAAAAAAATATAAAATGCCGTTTAAGAGCATCACAAAAAGAGATGGAACATTAGCGGATTTTGACAGTGAGAAAATATATAATGCCATTTCACGCGCAGGTGAGAGCACAGCAGAATTTGATGCAAATGACGCATGGCTTTTGACAGCTCAGGTGATGAAAATTTTATCACATAAATTTGACGAATCCTTACCTTCGGTTGAAGATATCCAAGATGTTGTAGAGCAAGTTTTAATTTCTGAAAACTATTTCCAAACCGCAAAGGCTTATATTTTGTATCGTGATAAGCGTAACAGAATGCGTGGTGATGGTAAGACCGTTATTGATGTTGAAAGCTCGGTTAACGAGTATTTGGAGAATTTGGACTGGCGTATTAAGGAAAATGCCAACCAAGGTTATTCTAACGGCGGTTTGATTCTTAATGTTGCCGGCAAGGTTACGGCTAACTACTGGCTTTCTCACGTTTATCCGGCAGAAGTTGGTGAAGCACATAGAAACGGTGATATTCATATTCATGATTTGAGTATGTTAGCTGCATATTGTGCCGGTTGGTCTTTAAAGAATCTGTTGCGTGAAGGTTTTAACGGTGTTCCGGGGAAAGTTGAAGCAGGTGCACCGAAGCATTTAAGTTCTGCTGTTGGGCAAATGGTTAACTTTATGGGGACACTTCAAAATGAGTGGGCCGGTGCGCAGGCCTTTTCTTCGGTTGATACCTATTTAGCTCCGTATATTCGTAAAGATCATTTGACATACGAGCAAGTTGAACAAAGTATGCAAGAGTTAATTTATAACTTAAATGTTCCTTCTCGTTGGGGGTCTCAGACGCCGTTTACAAACTTTACGTTTGACTGGGTATGTCCGGAAGATTTACGTGAGCAAAAGCCGATTATCGGTGGTGTTGAACAAGATTTCACCTATGGCGATTTAGGAGAAGAGATGGCAATGATTAACAAAGCTTACATCAATGTTATGATGGGTGGCGATGTTAAAGGGCGTCCGTTTACTTTCCCAATTCCGACATATAATATGACATGGGATTTTCCGTGGGAAGATAAAAATACGGAATTACTGTTTGAAATGACAGCAAAATACGGTTTACCTTATTTCCAGAATTTCTTGAATTCTTCATTGAAACCAGGGCAAATCCGCTCAATGTGTTGTCGTTTGCAACTTGATTTAAGAGAGCTGTTAGCTCGTGGTAATGGTCTTTTCGGTTCAGCTGAGCAAACCGGTTCGGTTGGTGTTGTGACCATTAACTGCGCACGTTTAGGTTATGTTTATAAAGGCGATGAAGCTGGATTGTTTGCCAGAGTTGATGAACTAATGAATATTTCAAGGACTTCGCTTGAAATTAAGAGAAAAGTTATTCAGCGCCTGATAGATAACGGTTTGTTCCCGTTCACAAAGAGATATTTGGGAACTTTAAGAAACCATTTTTCGACCATTGGTGTTAATGGTATGAATGAGATGATTAGAAACTTCACTAACGATGAGCACAATATCGCGGATGCATGGGGACAGGCATTTGCCGAAAAATTCTTAGACTTTGTGCGGGATCGTTTGGTTAAGTTTCAAGAAGAAACTGGACATATGTATAATTTAGAGGCGACTCCGGCAGAAGGTGCAACAACTCGTTTTGCCAGAGAAGATAAAAAGCGCTATATGGGGATTATCCAAGCAGGAACTCCGGATGCGCCGTTCTATACAAACTCTTCTCAGTTGCCGGTTGGTTATACAGATGATCCGTTTGAAGCTTTAGATTTGCAAGCAAAATTGCAATCTAAATATACGGGCGGTACGGTGCTTCACTTGTTTATGAATCAACGTATTTCGTCTGCAAAGGTTTGCCGTGATTTCGTTAAGAAGGTATTAGCTAATTACCGTCTGCCGTATATCACGATTACGCCGACATTTTCCGTATGTCCTAAACACGGATATATTGCCGGTGAGCATGAATTCTGCCCGATTTGCGATAGAGAAAAGAAAGCGGAGAAGGCGAAAAATCTTGCAAAAATGCAAAAAGTGGTGTAATATATTATAACTGTGAAAGGGAGAACAATGAGCAATATTATTAATATTGAAGATGTTAAATTAGACGATTCTGAAAGACAACCTTGCGAAGTATATACCAGAGTTATGGGATATATTCGTCCGACTACAGAATTCAACGTTGGTAAAAAGGGCGAATTCAATTCCAGAGTATGCTTCTGCGAAGATAAAGCTGTTATGGGTTGCGAAGCACGTGAGTGTGTTTGCAAGACTGAAACAATGGCATTGGCAGCAGAATAAAATTTATTTTAATTTAGTAACTTTTTGGTTGTTAAATGAGCTTAATTAGAATCGGCGGTATTGAGAGATTCAGTATCGTCGATTTTCCAAATCAGATGGCCGCTGTTGTTTTTATGCAGGGGTGTCCGTGGCGGTGTCCTTTTTGTCATAATGCACATTTGCAAGACGTTAATGCCGAAACTAATATTTCTTGGAATAAATTTGTAGATTTTCTTAAACAGAGAAAAGGGGTATTAGATGCCGTGGTTTTCTCCGGCGGAGAGCCTTTGGTGCAACAAGGTCTTAAAGATGCTATTGAGGAAGTCAAAGATTTGGGTTATAAGATAGGGCTCCATACCGGCGGCTATTTACCGGAGCATTTTAAGGCTGTTTTAGAGCTTGTAGATTGGGTCGGATTTGACATTAAAGCTCCTTTAGAAGCTACCCGTTATAAAGAGATAACAGGGGGCATTGCAGATGTTAAAAAAGTTAAAGAGTGTTTGCAAATTTTATGCGACTCCCAAAAAGATTTTGAGTGTCGGACAACATGTGATCCGCGCTTTTTAAGCATTGAAGACATATATACGATCGCCGATACATTAAAAGGTATGGGGGTTAAAGAATATTACTTACAAAAATATCGGCGGATTCCAAGTGACACGGATACCAGTGAAGGGCAATGCTTGGCATTGGTTGAAAATGATGAGCTTAATGAATATTTGAAAAACACGTTTGATATTTTTGATGTTCGGAAATAGTAAATCTTTTTAAGTAAAAGGAGCTTTCTATTATTTGTAGATGGCTCTTTTTTGTTGATAACCTTGCAATTTGCGGGATTTTTTGTTTGCTAAAAAATATGGGTGTGCTATATAGTTAAAAGATAAGTAATTTAAGGTAAAAAGAGGTTTATAATGGCTGAATTGACAGAAGAAGAAATTATTAAAGGCGAAGAAACATATAATGCCGACTCCATCAAGGTTTTGAAGGGGTTGGATGCGGTTCGTAAGCGTCCCGGTATGTATATCGGTGATACAGATGACGGTTCCGGTCTTCATCATATGATTTATGAGGTGTTGGATAATGCCATTGATGAGGCATTGGCCGGATACTGTGATAAGACAGAAGTTATCTTGAATCCCGACGGTTCGGCAACAATTCGTGATAACGGGCGCGGTATGCCGGTTGATATGCACGAAGAAGGTGTTTCTGCAGCAGAGGTTATTATGACCGAGCTTCACTCCGGCGGTAAATTTGATAATAATTCATATAAAGTTTCCGGCGGTTTGCATGGTGTGGGCGTTTCAGTGGTTAACGCACTGTCAACTTGGCTTAAGCTTAAAATTTGGCGTAATGATCAGCAATATGAGGCCTCGTTTGCTGACGGTAATGTGGTGGAGCATATTCATGTGACAGGTAGCACCCCGGGTAAACATGGTACAGAAGTTTCTTTCTTGCCATCACCGCAGACTTTTACGCAAACAGAATTCAGCTATGATGTGTTAGAGCGTGCTATTCGAGAAAAAGCCTTTTTAAACTCAGGTGTGTATCTTAAATTGATAGATAATCGCGGTAATGAACCGATTGAAACGGTATTTCATTATGAAGGCGGATTAAATGCGTTTGTAACACATTTGAATAAGTCTAAAGCCCCATTGCATGAAAATATCATCAATTTCTCTGGCATGGATAACAATATTGAAGTTGATGTGGCTATGCAGTGGACAGAGGCGTATAATGAAAGTATGCTTTGCTTTACCAATAATATTCCGCAAAAAGACGGCGGAACACACTTAGCCGGTTTCAGAGGCGCATTGACCCGTACAATTAATAACTATATTCAAGAAAACGGTTTACTTAAAAAAGATAAAACCGTGATTACCGGTGATGATATGCGTGAGGGATTGACTTGTGTATTATCGGTTAAAGTGCCGGATCCGAAGTTTTCTTCACAAACTAAGGATAAATTGGTGTCCTCTGAAGTTCGTCCGGTGGTTGAAGGCGTTATGGGTGATAAACTCAAAGAATGGTTAGATGAACATCCGGCTGAAGCTAAGATTATTGTCGGCAAAATCGTTGAGGCGGCAACTGCGCGTGAAGCAGCACGTAAGGCTCGCGAATTAACCAGACGCAAAGGCGTGTTGGATATTTCTTCTTTACCGGGTAAATTAGCTGATTGCCAAGAAAAAGATCCGGCACTTTCAGAAGTATTCATTGTGGAGGGAGACTCCGCCGGTGGTTCTGCAAAACAAGGACGCGATAGAAAGAACCAAGCAATTATGCCGTTACGCGGAAAAATCTTAAATGTTGAGCGTGCGCGTTTTGATAAAATGTTGAATTCGGCAGAAATCGGCACAATTATTACGGCTCTCGGAACGGGAATCGGTCGTGATGATTTTAATCCGGATAAATGCCGTTATCACAAGATTGTAATCATGACCGATGCTGATGTTGACGGTGCGCACATCAGAACTCTGTTGTTAACATTTTTCTATCGGCAAATGCCGGAGCTTATTGAACGTGGATATGTGTATATTGCGCAGCCGCCGCTCTATAAAGCCAAACGCGGTAATTCCATTATTTATCTTAAAGATGATAGAGAAATGGAGGATTATCTTATTAATGGCGGTTGTGAAGATGCTTATTTGGAAACAGCCGATGGTGAGCGGATTATGGGACAAGATTTAATCAACTATGTTGAAAGCACTAAAAAGGCGAGAAATCTTGTGTCATTGCTCAGTATTAAAGCGCCGGAAAAGATTGTTGAGCAAATGGCAATCTGCGGTTTATTTGATAAAGAGCTCCTAGCAGATAAAACTCGCTTACAACCAGAGCTTGATAAACTTGCGGTGCGTTTGGACAAATTAGAGGCCGAATATGACCGTGGGTGGAAAGCTGAGGTTTTGGATAATGGTAATATCTCGTTTAATCGCACACTCCGCGGGGTTAAAGAGGAACACATTGTCGGTGCATCTGTGCTTGAAAGCGGTGAAGCTAAAATGCTTAATAGTATGAAAGCCTTTTTAGCTGATAACTTTACGAATCCGTTGAAGTTGGTGGCAAAAGGTGGGGCAGAAACAATCATTGCCGGTCCGGTAACTTTGGTTGATGCGGTAATGGCAGCCGGTAAGAAGGGTATTACGCTTCAGCGCTATAAAGGATTAGGTGAGATGAATCCAGAGCAGTTGTGGGAAACAACATTGGATCCGGAAGCTCGTTCACTCTTGCAGGTTAAGATTGACCAAATGGAAGAGGCTGATGAAACATTCTCTACTTTAATGGGCGATGTGGTAGAGCCCAGAAAAGACTTTATTCAAGCGAATGCGCTTAATGTGGTGAACTTGGATATTTAAGGTAAATTATAGTTTCAAAATAAAAGGGCGCTTTGGGCGCCCTTTTTGATGTGATAAAGATTATCAATAAATGGATCTTTTAACAAAGAAATAAACCATTCCTAAAACTAAAGCAAAACAGATAAAAGCTAAAAATTTGCTCTTTTCATAATTTTTATATGTCTTCCACATACCGATTACACAAATCGCCGAATATGCTATTAAAGTTAAAAATAATGCAGTATAGCAACAAAAATACGGTAAAGTGGTTGCATTATTGTGAACAAAAGAAAAACTTGACACAGCAACGCTTAAAAAGCTTTTATCATAGTTAACGGATTGTAACAGTTTTATGTGGAATAAGTTGGTTAAGAAACCAATGACTGTTAATCCTAAAACAGAGAACTTCCAAAAAGCCTCAGATAAAGAGCATTGTCCATAAAAAAAACGTCCAAGCATGATTTACTCCTTAAATTGTAGGGTTGTATTAAAAGTAACTTACAATATTTTTGTATTTCTTCAAGCCTAATTTTTTCTTGGTTGCGGAAATATATTCGTGCAGTTCATTCCATTCCGTGTTTGCTTCAATATAGCGACGGGCTTTTTCGGGCGATTTTGATAGTTGAATATCTATCACTTTGGTTAAAAGCTCATAAATTGTCGGGCTTATTTTTTCAAACACGATGTGGAGCAACTTATTTTCATCAAAGAAAATTGCGCCGGTTTTGAGTAAGGCATTGAATTCAATTAAATCAACAATTTTATAAGTTTCAGTCGGGAATATCGGTTTTGCCGGCAGCAACAATCGTTTGGTAATCCACGAAGTGTAGATTTTCTTTAGCTGCTCTTCGGTGATAATCCCTTGTTTAACATACTCCGGCATAAAGGATATAGATACCGAATCGGCTTTGTTTTCTTCAATAATTGATTTGCAAATGCCGGGGGAATTTTGGTATTCGCTGGTCGGGCCTAAAGTATGACCGTTTTCATGACCGATAACAAAAATGTGATCTGCATCCAAGTCATAGTATTTATGAAAATCAGGATGAAGAAAAGTGTTTAAATATTTTTGCGTTCTTTTGGTATCTTGGCTTAAGCGGACTTGGCGGTGATATACATTGCGTCTGCCGCCGCCGGTTTTAACAGCCAATTTATCATTGTTGGGTAGGTTTTGTGCAACGGTTATTCCGCCACGGCATTGAGCATAATCTCCGGTTAATGCGGCTAAATCAACATCAACCATATTTTGGTTAAGTTTTTTGGTAGAACTGATAGATTGTGTATATTTATTAGCAAAAGGCATTAAGCTACTTAGTTTGGGCATTGTATCCTTAAAGCTCAGCAATAGTTTAGTGCCTTCTTGATTAACAATGCCGACGCGCGCACCAAGCATATCTTTGGCGATGACTTCAATGTTATGTTGGCGGATAAGTGCGGTTAGTTCTTTATTTTCCCAAACAGTCGGCGTTAATTCGTCATCATAATTTTCACGGCTTATAGTAAATTCCAACGGGGTGTCTTGCATCATGGCCCAGTGTTTGTCCGCAAGCATGTCCATGTCCAGATTATTTTGTAAGAGAGCTTGCGCCTGCCAAGATAAAAATTCTTTGAATAAGTCATTGGTGCAATAGTGGGCGGCAACTTCAAGTTCATTTGCCATTTCTGAAAATTCGTCTTTAAAGTATTCGGTATAGTCAATGGCTTTTAGTTTGTTTTTATCACGTCTGACCATAGTGCGCGCAGAAAGAATCTGGGCGATTTCTTTAATTTCCCCTGCCTTGAACATTTTTAATAGAATTTGATGAAATTCCGTAACGCTTAAATCTTCAGGATAAAAGTTTTTGCCAGCAGGCGTAGTTAAACCCTTAAATACGGTAATCGGTTCATGGTCAATACCGTTAAGTCCGGCAACACCGTTTAGGGAATTAAATAATTTAAGAGATAGTGTTGCGCGTTCATCACCGGCTTTTGAGGCGTCAATCAAAGCCTGTTTTTGAGCTAAATTTAGGGAATTGTCTTGCTCCAACGCAACATTATTTAATATCTGTGCGGCTTTAACCAAATGCTTTAGTGCTTTTTTATCTCCTTCATCTAAGGCAATATAAGCCGGAAACTTTTTAGAGATGAGCGTGATTTTGCTTGTTTCTTTGCCGGTCATCTTTTTTAGTTCTTTTATGGAGTAATTTAATTTGTAACCGTTATATGTCTTCATCATGGGTAATCTCCTTTATTTTGATTTTATAAAAATACATATCAGGTGCATCAAACAGCGGATTGATGCCTGTTTTTTCTTTTAGTATATAAAACGCTTTCAGAGGGTTGTCCAGTAATTTAATATCTTCAGGAAGTAAAAGAGCGTTGCGGCTCTGATATACAAAACGAAGCCCTTCGTCTTTATTAAATCGGGTAGCGGTTTGAGGTGTCGTTTTCATATCGGAAGTTAAAAGGTAGACTTTATTTATAGTGTCTTCTTTGGGTAAATCAGCTTTGGCATTGATTATGTTTTGCTTGAGCGAAACGGTTGTATCAAGCGCGCAAGATAAATTGTTTTCTTTTGTTTTCAGGCACAAACGGATGTTTTGTAAAAAGAGGTTTTGGCTTGTAAAAGGCGGTTCTTTATTTAAGAAAACAAAATCTTTTAGGATGCGTTCATGTGTTGAGATAAATGATTGCAAATTTTGGCTTTCTTCTTCCAATGTATTTTCGGGGCGCGGTAATGGGGGAAAGGTATTTTTTATAAAATTCTTAAGGGCGGGAATTTCTTGTATTTTTTTAGTGTGTTTGTAGTTTAGAGTGCGTGGAAAGAGCTTGTTTTTTATAATATGCTGAGCGGCAATTTTTGTGTCGTTTGCTATAATAACATCAGGTGCGTTTGCGGTGGAATTAAATTCAGCTTGCGGCAGAAAAATTTTTATGAGGTTTCGCAGAGAATCGTTTTCACTTATGTTTGGCGCAAGGATAATGTTGTATTTTTGTTGTGGTAGTTTTGATAAGGCTAAAGCAATGGTGGTTGCATTTTCCTGATTAAATGTTTGGGGAATAATAAGGGCAGCGGTATTATTTTTTTTATCGGTAAAGAGGTAAACAATATCGGCGTTGTTATACCATAAATTGAGATGCTTGATTGATTGGTAATCTGTAAGAGATTGGTCAGAATGGTTAAGAGAGGTGTTAAATTGCCATAAATTGAGGGTAATAAAAAACAGACTAAACAGGATAAGGAGCAATCTTCTTATCTTTTTTTGTCTTTCCTTTTTTTTATCTACATAGATGAGCATTTTCTACCTCTTGGGGCATTTGATGCCACATTTTTCCATATTGGCGCGAGATAATTTTATAATTGCGTTTTCTAAATCAGTGAGAATCGGTTCATCTATTTCTTTGATAAGGGGTTTCTTCTGGGAGGCCATTTTATAATATTGTGCGCCGTTTTCACATAATTTCCAATAGCGCACATCTCCGTCTTTATACTGATTGGCTTGTAAGTTTGCTTCTAATTTATCAAGGGCAGAGATGATTTTTGCCTCTATGGTTTTCTTTTTTTCATATTCTTGGTAAAGAGCATAAATTTTTTTGTTTAACGGAAAAGGGAGCAATCCTTTCAGTTCGTTTATTGCCAAAGTTTCTTTTTTTTGTTTTTCAACTTTTAATTCCGGATGTGTGAGCTGATTTGCAGCAGTATAGTCTCCGGTTTTCCCTTCGGCGATGTCATGAACGAGGGCCAGCTCCAACATTTTGGTATAGTTAACCGGTGTTTTCAGATATGGGGCGATGAGCATTACTAAAAAGGAAAGCTTGAAAATATGCATGGCATCATTTTCTTCAGAGCCATCAAAAAGCAGTAAATCTCTCTTAACGACACAAACTTCTTCTAATGCTCGCATAAAATTGATAATTTTATCAATTCTTTTCATCGCTTTCCTTTAGATTTGATTATTTTGCATTTTTGCCGATAAACTTTTTACCACCCATATATGGTTGCAAAGCCGTAGGAATTGCGATAGAACCATCGGCTTGTAAATTGTTTTCCAAAAAGGCAATTAACATACGCGGCGGTGCAACAACCGTATTATTTAGCGTGTATGCAAAATACTTTTTGCCATTTTTACCGGCAACGCGAATTTTCAATCGGCGTGCCTGCGCATCACCTAAAGTGGAGCAAGAGCCTACTTCAAAATATTTCTTTTGTCGTGGCGACCATGCTTCTACATCGCATGATTTGACTTTTAAATCAGCTAAATCACCAGAGCAGCACTCTAAAGTGCGTACCGGAATGTCTAATGTGCGGAAGAAATCAACGGTATTTTGCCATAATTTATTATACCATGTCATGTGGTCTTCCGGTTTGCAAATAACAATCATTTCCTGCTTTTCAAATTGGTGAATCCGATATACACCGCGTTCTTCTATGCCGTGAGCACCTTTTTCTTTGCGAAAACATGGTGAGTAACTGGTTAAGGTATAGGGCAATTCTTCTTCGGGGATAATTTGGTCAATAAATTTACCAATCATTGAGTGCTCTGATGTGCCGATTAAATATAAGTCTTCGCCTTCAATCTTATACATCATTGCATCCATTTCGGCAAAGCTCATTACACCGTCAACGACTTGAGAACGTATCATATAAGGGGGCACACAATATGTGAAGCCTCTGTCAATCATAAAATCTCTGGCGTAGGATAGAACTGCCGAGTGTAAACGAGCTATATCGCCTTTTAGGTAATAGAAACCGTTTCCGGCAACACGACGTGCGCTATCCAGGTCAATACCATTTAAGGATTCCATTATTTCGGTATGATAGGGAACGGTAAAATCAGGAACTTTGGGCTCACCAAAACGCTCTATTTCTACGTTTTCAGAATCATCTTTGCCCACAGGAACGGATGCGTCAATGATGTTGGGAATAATCATCATACGCTGTTTAATTTCATCTTGCAGCTTTTCCTGAGATGCTTCAAGTTCTATTATTCTATCACCAATTTTTTGGCTTTCTGCTTTAATGGCTTCTGCTTCATCTTTCTTATTTGCGCTCATCAGTGCACCGATTTGTTTGGATATGTTGGTTCTTTGAGCGCGCAAAGCCTCTATTTCGGTAATGGCGGCACGATTTTTTTTATCTAAATCAATTACTTCATCAACTAAAGGTAATTTTTTATTTTGGAATTTCTTTTTTATATTTTCTCGAACAATATCGGGATTTTCCCGTATTAACTTTATATCTATCATATAGCCGCTCCTTTTACTCAATTAATTGTTTCATAATTGATACACTAAATAAAATTAAAAACAATAGAAAAGTGCAAGACAAGCACAAACAAAGAGCTATTTGTTTTTGCTTCGGAGTGCTTTTTCGCGTGCTTTCTGAGCCTTTTCGGAAATGGTCTCTTTTTTAGTTTGTGCTTTTGGAGCTGACGGCTGTTCATTTTTTAGGGCGGCAGCATAAGTGCGAATGATTTCGCTTTCGTCACCAGTTGTTTCGGTGTATTTAATTTCACAAACATAGAGTTGTTTAATTTTGCTTAATTTATGGATGGCTTCTACATCAAGTCCGGCAACAAGTATAATATCTTCTTTGGTGCGATTAAGTTTTAATACGCCGCCTAATTGGTTTAGTGAAAAAGTAGCGTTACGAGGTGCCGGTTCTTTGGCGTAGATTAATATCATTATTTCGCCTTTATTGTTTTCCACTAGTTCATATACATCACGCGGAGAAATTTTGCTCATGATCTTTTCCTTAGTTTGCTCTAATTTCTTTAGAGAGTAAGGGATAATTATTTAAGAATCCGTTTAATTTGGTAAAAATAATATTTCAGAGTGATGAAAAAGAGATAACTTGCCAGAAAAAGCACTTTAAAATATCAAATAATGTCTTGACATCTAGTGATAAAAACATTTATATATTCCTAACGTTTAACGGCAATTAAACTTTGATTGCCTCTCGTGTAATTTTATTTAAATGGTTAGAGTTATGGTGAAAACAAGTCCGATACAATTTTTTAGGCAAGTTAAACAAGAAGTTAAAAAGGTTACATGGCCTTCAAAAAAAGATGTTATGCGTGCAACGATTATGGTTATGATAATTGTAGCTATCGCGTCAACGTTATTCTTTTTTGTAGATATGTTTTTCGGCGCCATAGTCAGTGCCATATTCAAATATTAGGAGTTTTTAGATGACTGCACGTTGGTATGTTGTTAATGTTTATTCCGGCTCAGAGAAAAAAGTTGCGGAATCTATTCGTGAACAGGCTGTTTTGAAAAAAATGGATGATCGCATTTTAGAGGTCTTGGTACCGACAGAACAAGTTGTTGAAGTGCGCAAAGGGCAGAAAGTCAATGCAGAACATAAGTTCTTTCCGGGATATATTTTGGTTAAAATGGAAATGAGTGAAGATGCTTGGCATGTGGTTAAAGATACGCCTCGTGTCAGCGGCTTTTTGGGTAGCCATAACAAACCGCAACCGATTACCGAACGTGAAGTTAAGCGTATTATGGAACAAATTGAAGAGGGAATTGAACGTCCGACAACACAAGTTTACTTTGAGGTAGGCGAGCAAGTTCGGGTTAATGATGGTCCGTTTGCTTCGTTTGTCGGTGTGGTTGAAGAAGTAGATACCGAGAAATCTCGTTTGAAGGTTTCTGTTTCTATTTTCGGGCGTTATACACCGGTTGATTTGGAATTTAATCAAGTAGAAAAAGTATCTTAATTTCTTGATTGATAAGTTAAAAATAAGGACGTCGTTAGGCGTCCTTTTTGTTTAGAATAAATTGGGTTATTTCCTGTTTAAATATTTTAGCATCAGACTTTTTCCAATAAGGGGAGAAAAATCTGAACAATTTTTCAATAATTCCCAGTTTTTCCAAAAAAGTAAAAGAGCTTTGATAATTTACATCGTATATCCAAGCCATAATCAACAGAGCGTGGTCGGCAAAACTATGGATATCAGTTTTGTTAACGGAACGGTGCGCCATAAAATCTGTTAACGCTTTCGGTGTGATTGTTTTGTTATAGGGGGTAGCAAAATTATGCGGAACAAAAAAGACACATTTCATTTGTGAAAAGTTTGTTGCTAGCAAATTGAAATTAGCAATTTTGTCGGCGTCACGGACTAAAAAGGCTATTTTTTGAATATGTTTTTGTTCGGTGGAAGATAGTTGTTGATAATCTTTATCTTCATATAGCCTTTCAATTAAATGTCCGTGGTGTTTGATGGGAAGTGTTACATCATTTTTGTTGAATAGGGGGTGATGAGCTAAAAATTCTGCACCGGCAACCCCATGGTCTATGCGATTACCCTTTTCTATTTCCAGTATTTCAGCGAACCGACTGACATCATGGAGCAAAACAATAGCTTGGTAGTAACTGATTTCTTCTTTTGTGCATTTTGCAAAATACGGCTCGTGTCTTAAAATATATGTTCCGGCGCCTAAAACCTGATAGGAATGTTTTATCTTTTCGTCCATAAAAGCTTTTTGATAGTCGGTGTGTGCCAAAGCGTATTTTTCTTGGTATTCGTGGTCTAGGATTTTTTTTGCTTCAATTAAATAGGTCATTTCTTCCTCTGATTTGTTTATAAAGAGTATAGTTCAAGAGGATAAATAAAACGTAAAAAAAGGAATTTCTTTTTAGAAATTCCTTTTTGAGTATCTATTAAATTCTTATTAGAATCCTTCAGTATCTAAGCGCTTACGCAACTGTTTTCTGGATCTTCTGATAGCCTCAGCCTTGCGACGGGTCTTCTTTTCAGAATTCTTTTCATGACAACGGCGGAGCTTCATTTCACGGAAGATACCTTCACGTTGCATCTTCTTCTTTAATATTTTCAAAGATTGCGCTACGTCATTACCAATAACAGTAACTTGAACCACTTAAATCACCTCTTTTCTTGTATCTAATTGTTAAAAGCTGGAGTCTTTATATCATACTTTTTTTAGATTGCAACAGAAAAACGCAAAAAAATTGTTTAGCTTTTGCGAAACTCTGCAACGCTGTTCCACATCTTTTCCAAATTATAAAATTCACGAACTTCAGGGCAAAAAATATGCACGATAACGTCAAAAGCATCAATTAAAACCCAATTTGCTTTTTCTTCACCTTCTGAAGAATTCGGATAACCGTTGTTTTTAAGTTCGGTTTTGAGTTTATCGGCTAATGATGCAACATGGCGGTTAGATGTGCCGGAAGCAATAACCATAAAGTTTGCAATAGATGTTTTGCCTTTAAGGTCAATGGTGACAATATCTTGGGCTTTGTTATCGTCCAAAGTTTTTTCAATGAGTTCTAGTAATTTTTGGTCTGTATTCATCATTACTCCTTTTTAGTCTAATGGCGACCAAGATTTTTTAATTATCGGTTCCGGTTCATCATCCGGTTGAACGGATTTTTTCTTCATCGGAACAAATCGTGCAATTTCACGCAGGCAGTCGGTCGTATTGGTTCCGGCAACGGCAGAAATTGCAAAAACCGGAGAGGCTGTTACCTTTTGCAATGCGGTTATTTTCTTTTTAATTTCTGCGGCTGAAAGCGAATCGATTTTATTGATGGCTACGACTTCCGGCTTCAGGGATAATTTCTTTTGGTATAAGTCTAATTCTTTGCGAATTGTTTTATAATTTTTAACCATATCTTCCGAAGTGCCGTCAACAAGGTGTAAAAATACGGAGCAACGTTCAACGTGCTTTAGAAATCTATCGCCCAAACCAACACCGTCGTGCGCACCTTCTATCAACCCCGGAATGTCTGCTAAGACAATTTCTTTGCTGTCAACCCATGCAACACCTAAATTAGGGTGAAGTGTGGTGAAGGGGTAGTCTGCAATTTTGGGGCGAGCTTTGGTTACTGCGCTTAAAAATGTGGATTTTCCGGCATTAGGCAAGCCGATTAAACCGACATCGGCAATGATTTTTAAGCGAAGCCATACCCACATTTCAACTCCCGGCCATCCCGGTTCGGCATATCGGGGGGCTTGATTGGTTGATGTCTTAAAATGGATATTGCCTCGTCCGCCGTCTCCACCTTTGGCAATCATGAATTTTTGTCCGGGTTCAATCATATCAGCAATGACAGTCTCTCCGTCTTCAGCAACTATTTCTGTGCCGACCGGAACTTTGATGATTAAATCTTCACCTTTAGCACCGCACATTTCAGAGCCCATACCGTGTTGTCCGTTTTGAGCTTTGAAGTGCTGTTGGTAGCGGAAATCGATGAGGGTGTTTAAGTTTTCCACAGCAACAAACCAGACGCTACCGCCTTTGCCGCCGTCACCACCATTTGGGCCACCAAACTCAATATACTTTTCACGACGAAATGCGACGCAACCGCGCCCGCCATCGCCGGATTTTAAGTATATTTTTGCTTGGTCTAAGAATTTCATTTTATATTCTGTCCGCTTTTTTGTTTTTGATACAATAAAGGGGGATACACTCCCCCTCAAATACGTTTATGCTTGTCAGACTATTCTGCCGGAACAACAGAAACATAAGTTCTGTCATCGGCTTTGGTCTTGAATGCAACTTTACCTTCTGCTGTAGCAAAAATGGTGTGATCTTTACCCATACCAACATTTTCGCCGGGGTGGAATTTTGTTCCGCGTTGACGAATAATGATGTTGCCGGAGATTACAGATTCACCGCCAAACTTCTTTACACCTAAACGACGTCCGATAGAGTCGCGTCCGTTTGATGAGCTACCGCCTGATTTCTTATGTGCCATTTCTAATAACTCCTATTTTATTACTTACACAAATCGGTAATTTTTACGATTGTGATGTTTTGTCTGTGTCCGTTTTTACGACGGTAATTTTGTCTTCTCTTTTTCTTGAAAACAATAACTTTAGCGTCTTTTGCTTGTTTAACAATGGTTCCTTTAACGCTTGCACCTGCTATAAACGGAGTGCCAACGGTCTCATCCATTGCTAAAACCTCGTTAAAAATTACTTCACTTCCAGCGTCACCAGCAATCTTTTCGATTTTGATAACATCGTTTGATGTCACTTTGTATTGCTTGCCGCCTGTTTTAATTACTGCATACATTTTTTCCACCTGTTTTGTTGATTTAAACATAACTTTTTCGTGCAATATACAGAAGTTTTTTCAAGAGTCAATAAGAATCTGTTAAAATTTTAAATTAATTTAGTTTTTGTTGTTCTTTTAAGCGACGAAACAGGCGCGGCTGCATAAAACGTCCTTGCCAAAGACCGCGTCTGTGTTGTTTAGCTTCGGTTTGTTCTTGGCGGTAAGGCGTTTCTAAATAGGTTATGGCGTGACCGCTTAAAACCATTTCGCGGTTGATATCTGTGTTTCCGACATAGCAAGTGCATAAGTCGCGGTCATATTGGTCTTTTTTATGGATACGGCAGGTGATTTGTTGATTGCTGATGAGGCCTTGCAGGTATTTAGCAGAAGTTATGCCGCAAGGATAAATTTTTTTGTGTTTGTCTTTACACTGTTGAACATATTCCGGTGCATCAATGCCCATTAAACGAATGCGGTGGCTGCCTATTTCCAAACTATCTCCATCAATAACTTTGGCCGGGGTTAATGCGGTGGTTTTAATTTCATTTGTTGAGATCTCTTCTGCCGTACAGGTAAAAAAGGCACATGCCAGTATCAGAAGTAACAGAAAAAACAGGCTGTTATTTAGTGTGTATATTTTTGACAATTTTCTTCCCAATCACGTTGTTTATATGTAGTCTCTTAAGTAAAGTATATACTCACATTTAATTAAAGGTTAGTTAGCGTGCAAAAAATATTTTTTAAATCGTTGATGGTTATCGGCTTAGTAGGCAGTGTGGCGTCTTGTAACGCGCCATGGTTAGAAGGACAAGCCGGTGAAGAATATGTTTATGAAGAAGATGTAACTCTTGCTTCTTACGAGGATACATATGTAGAGCCAATTGAGCCTGCTCCGGTGTTTAATGAAACGCCGACTGAGGCTGCAAAAGTTTATAATAAGCGTGTTCCGCCGCTTAATACGGTAATTGTCTGCAGAGATAAGCAGTGTGCTCCGGCAGAGCTTTCGATGTCTAAAGAATATATCTTTAATTCTTTGGCTCAGTTGATAGATAATAATTTGGATGAAACGGCATTGTTGTGTGAGGCCAATGCACAGGCACATGTCTGCGTTAATCCGTATTTAACAGTTCCGGCAAAAGTCGGTGTTACGCCCGCATATGTCTATTTTGACGGTGTAAAATTGGTTGATGGTTCAAGCGTTAAAGGCAAAACGGCTCTTAATCTGGCGCTTGCCTATAATTTGAGCTATAACGGACAGACGCCGACGGTTTGCAAACCGGATAACTCTATTTTGTATGTTAAAGGTAATAATGACATAGTCTTGAATGGTAACGGATTTAAGTGCGAGATGACAAGTGTCGGCACCACGACTATTCGCATTATGTTTAATATTGATTACATCGATGTGGATTACGGATATATAGGTGGATACTACTCTATCGGGTTGTCCGGTCCTGCTAATGGCGGTGGTTCGGGTTATGGTATGATTCGTCTTGTTAAAGAAGTTAAACCATTAAAGCCGGTTGTTGGTTCAAAACAACCAGAAGTTAAGGAAGCGGTTGCGCCGAGTCAGCCTGTAGCAGTGGTTCAGCCTTGTGTCGGTGTTCAACCATGTTATCAACCGGTTCCAGTGGTTCAGCCGGTTGCCGTAGCTCCCAAAATGCCAACGGTTGATGTTCATGTAAATGTTTCTACATCTGATCAACCAACGGTTGCGCCAAAGGCTGTGTATGAAGCAACTGATACTCATACGGTTGTTCATCCAAGTGGATCAAATCAACCAAGTCCTGTTTATGTAGACGATTTAGATGACTATATGAAATAGACTTGACATTTTGGTTTTTATGTGGAAATTTATTTATATCAAAAAGCTTCAGATAATTGTTTGAGGCTTTTTTTGGTGAGGCATTAAAGGATAAAATAAAATGGATAAAAAGTTTGTTATCTCGCTAATCGGTGCCCCTGCATCAGGAAAGGGGTATATTGCATCATCTTTGGTCAATGAATTACAAACAAAATATCATATGGCAGCCAATGATATCAAAGATATTTCGGTAGGCGAGATGATCCGTCGAGAAAAGAAAGCGAATACGCCGTTGGGCCAAGAGTTAGCGGCAAATATGAAAGAGGGCGGATTGGCACCGGATCGTATTGTTAATAAGATGTTATTGAAAGCACTTGATGAAGTTAATGCCAAAGTGCTTATTTTGGATGGATATCCGCGCACGGTCGGGCAAGTAAAGACCTTTGATAAGTTGATGGAAAATTACAGCAGTGCGGTTATTTTCCGCGATACACCCAAAGAACTTATTTTAGAACGCGTTAAAAATCGTCGAATTTGCGAAAAGTGCGGTAAAGCGCATGATGTCGGAGACGGCATTTGCACAGATTGCGGTGGTAAATTGGTCATGCGAAAAGATGATAGCGTTTTACCGGAGCGCTTGGCTGAATATGAGGAGATGACAAAGCCTGCGGTAATAGAGCTTAAAAATGAAGGCAAAAATTTCTTTTGGTATGAAGGAACGGCAGAAGGCGAAGATATTGCCGAATCTTTTTTGAAAGCAAATGAAAAATATTTAGCTTAAGATTTTTTATTTAGGCGGCGTGGTTGCCAAATGATGCGCGGAGGTTGCTATGCGTAATGGCAATTGCTAAAGCGTCAGATGAATCATTGTTTTTTGGCGCACAACCTGGGAGCAAAATCTTTACCATAGTTTCAACTTGTTTCTTATCAGCTCTGCCGACGCCGGTTAAGGCTTTTTTGATTTTGTTCGGTTCGTATTCATAAAGCGGAATGTTATAAAGTGCGGGCATTAAGAATACTACGCCTCTTGCCATACTTAATTTTAATGAAGTTTCAGGGTTCTCATTTAAGAAGGTAATTTCAATAGAGGCTTCATCCGGTTTGTAAGTTTCAATCACTTTGGTAAGTTCGTTAAAAATCGTATGCAGCCTTTGGGATAAGCCGTCTTTGGCTTTAGTTGCAATAAAACCGTCTGCCACATAAGACAGACGGTTTCCATTGACATCAATTATGCCCCAACCGGTAGATGATATACTCGGGTCAAGACCTAAAATCCGCATTATTCAGCCTCTAGTTCTGCCATAATGTTTTCGGCGATATCGGCATTGTGATAAACGTGCTGAACGTCTTCATCTTCTTCTAATGCGTCAATAAATTCCAAGAACTTCTTGGCGGTTTCCAAGTCCGTAATTTCTGTTTTTACGGTCGGTTTCCAATCAAGACGTGAAGCAGAAGGTGTGCCGAATTTCTTTTCCAAAGCGTCAGTTACGGCTGACAAATCATCCGGCAATGTTTCAATGGCGTGAATATCATCTTCGGAAATTACCTCGTTGGCGCCTGCCTCTAAAGCTTCTTCAAACATCTTGTCGGCGTCTGCCACAGCTATCGGGTATTCAATGTAACCGATACGTTCAAAGTTAAATGATACAGAGCCGGTTTCCCCCATGGTTCCGCCACGTTTACCGAAAATGGCGCGGACATTACTTGCCGTGCGGTTCTTGTTATCAGTTAAAGCCTCAACAATTACGGCAACTTTGTTTGGTGAGAAACCTTCATAACGCATGGTGGTAAAATCTGCACCGCCGGCAACTTGAGTTGCTTTGGCAATAGCGCGCTCAATGTTATCTTTCGGCATACTTTCGGCGCGTGCGGCTTGAATAGCTAACCTTAAACGAGGGTTTTTATCCGGTTCCGGTAAGCCGCTTTTGGCAGCAACGGTAATTTCACGAGCAAGTTTAGCAAATACGCGTGCCTTTTTGGCATCTTGTGCGCCTTTACGATACATAATATTTTTAAATTGGGAGTGTCCTGACATTTAGCATCTCCATAAATTATAGGTTAACGTTTTTCTTTTCTATAATGCCAAGATTGAAATAGCGCAAGTTTTTTTTATATTTTTTTGATTAAAAATTTGATTCTGAAACAAGCGTTGTGTCATCAAGCAAGAAAGCCGGTGTGCTTTTGCCAAAGATTTTATATTTGCGGGCTAAATCAAGGGCTTTTTTATCTTGCTTATGTTCGGCGTGCTTTTTCGCGTATTTTGAAACTCTCGGTTTTGATGTTTCAGCACTTTCGGGCATTTGCGGCTCGTTTTTAATATCTTCAGTCAGTTCGCTTTCTTTGTTTTTATCAATTTTGATTTCGGCCGGCGTTTTTAAGATTTTGTTTAGGATGTCTTGCGTTTCTTTGGAGCGGCGGGTGGTAAATACGATGTTTTGCTTATTTGCCGGAAGTTGTTCCAAAACTTTTTCAAGATTTTCAAGCTGGCGATTTTTCTTAATCAGGTTGATATCGTCTACCACTAAAATATTGATGTTTGAAATGTCCAAATTATTTTCAGCAATATTTTCCAACAACAAAGACGGAGAGGCGATAATCACATTTGCTTCCAAAGTTGAGGCGGAGTCATTATTCTCATCATTGATTTCATGATATTTGTTAAAAATGGCGAATTTATCGGAAATGTTGACCGACTCCTTAGAATCGGCGGTGATGATGAGGATATTCTGTCCCTCATTTTTAGAGATGATGTCAATTAAAGGGAAGATATAAGCACAAGTTTTACCGCAAACCGCCGGTGCAATAGTGAAGATGTCTTTTCCCTCAAGGATAGAAGGGATAACATCTTTTTGAACAGTAGTCGGCTCTTGATAACCCAAATCTTCAATGGCATGTATGGTTTTTTCATCCAGTCCTAAATCTCTAAAACTCATCTTTTTTTCCTAAAATTGTCATTTATTTTGTTGGATAATAGCTCTTTTTGTTAGAGAGTCAAGGGGGATGTGGGAATGCCAACAAAAAACCGTTGCCAACACATAGTCAGCAACGGTTCTTTGTTAAAGGGTTAGAGGTTTAGGCGTTCGTTTTGGCATTCAGCTTACTCATTGGTGGCACGTTCTT
The DNA here is from genome assembly GCA_902763185.1 of uncultured Rhodospirillales bacterium. Taxonomy (GTDB): domain Bacteria; phylum Pseudomonadota; class Alphaproteobacteria; order RF32; family CAG-239; genus CAG-267. The sequence goes on from CACWQT010000009.1 coordinate 29,635, forward strand.
TGCGTCTAAGAGCTTGCTGAAGTGGTTGTCACCAACAGATTCAAAAAACTGTGCCATGTAACGCAACGCACGGAAGAGTAATCTGGTATCTTCTCTTATGTTCAAGTGGCGGTGTGATCCATTCCACAAATCAACAAGTTGAGGATTGAGTGTTTCCAAATACTCATCAATATCCTGCTCATCCGTAACCAATTGGTCTTCCAAGTCATCTGAGTAGCCTTCAAAAGTTTCCAGTATCGGCTGATAATCTTCAGCTTTTTTACCGGGCATAAAATTATCAACATCATCAGAGGCATTAGGATTCTTAATCCAACTAATCCAATCCTTGGCAACCATGTAAGCATACATGGTGTCTTCAATGGTTGAAGGAATGTCGCGAGATACAAGCAGATACATCATGTTAAGAGCCAGCGATAAGTTTTCATCATTGTCGCGAGCTTGTAATAATAAAAGTCTTGTTTGTTCCATAATTAAAATTTTAATTTATTAATATATCAGTAATTTACATTATAATTTTTTAATGCGCTCAAGTTAAGTGCTTTTAAGTGATGAGTCAAGATATTTTGTGTTTGCAGCATTAATATCAAAAATATATTTGTGCTTTAAAATCTTTATGTTATAACGAGTTCTAAGTTAACAGAGAATCTTAGATAAAATGGAAGAGACGTTATTTTCAGCACGGGTAAAAAGACCGTTGGCAGACAGACTCCGCCCGACAAAGCTTGAAGAAGTGGTTGGGCAGGAGCAGGTCTTGGGTGAAGATTCGCCTTTGGGGCGGATGCTTCAAACCGGTCGTATATCTTCGTTTATTTTATGGGGACCTCCGGGGTGCGGTAAGACAACGATTGCAAGGCTCATTGCCGAATATACGAATCTTTATTTTGAGCAAATATCAGCGGTGTTTTCAGGTGTTGCAGATTTGAAACGCGTGTTTCAATATGCCGAGGAAAGGCGTAAAACACAAGGCAAAGGCACATTGTTATTCGTGGATGAAATTCACCGTTTTAACAAGTCGCAACAAGACGGCTTTTTGCCTTATGTTGAGAACGGCACGGTGGTGCTTGTGGGGGCAACAACGGAGAATCCATCTTTTGAGCTGAATGCTGCGCTTTTATCGCGTTGTCAGGTGTTTGTGTTAAACAGGCTGACGGCGGAGAATTTTGAAGAACTTTTACAGCGCGCTGAGCGTGAGGAAGGGCAAAAACTTCCGGTTGATGATGAAGCGCGTGAGTTGATGAAAACGGTTGCGGATGGCGATGGACGGTATATTTTAAACATTGCTGAGAGTGTGTGGGCGTTTGCTAAGCCAAATGAGATTTTTGATAAAGATAAATTGATGAAGATAATTCGCTCGCGCGCGCCTGTTTATGATAAAGGGCGTGACGGTCATTATAATCTTATCTCGGCGGTGCATAAGTCTTTGCGCGGTTCTGATGTGGATGCGGCACTTTATTGGGCGGGACGAATGCTTGTTTCAGGTGAGGATCCGCGGTATTTACTCAGGCGTTTGGTTCGGTTTTCCATAGAAGATGTATCGTTGGCGGATCCCAATGCCGTGGTGCAGGCAATTGCTTGTGCCGATACATATGAACGTTTAGGGTCGCCCGAAGGGGATTTGGCGATTATGCAGTTGGTGGCGTATTTGGCAACCGCGCCCAAGTCGGCGGCCGTATATAAAGCAATGCATAAAGTATTTGATGCGGCACGAGAAACAGGTTCGCTTATGCCGCCGAAACATATTTTAAATGCACCGACAAAGTTGATGAAAAGTCTCGGCTATCATGACGGTTATATCTATGATCAAGATTTGGAAGATGGTTTTTCTGGGCAAGATTATTTTCCCGAAGAAATGGGACGGCGACGGTTTTATAACCCCGTGGATAGAGGATTTGAGCGCGAGATTAAGAAGCGGATAGACTATTTTGATAAGCTCAGAGCAGAAAAGCAACGCGAGCGGAAGAAAAACGAAGATAAAGATTAATCGGTGAAGTTAGCAAATATTATTATAAATTAAATCTTATTAGGTATGGCAGATATCAAGTTAATTGCAGAGGCTTTAGTCGGGCTTACTTCTAAAGAAGTTAAAGAATTGGCAGAGCGCCTTAAGGAAGAGTATGGCATAGAATCCGTGTATGTGCTGAAGAAGCCTGATTTTAATCCGCGTGGCTTGTATGCAAAGCAGGTGTCAGTGCAGGTAAAAGACATTATTCCGCAAAAAGGGAAAATGTTTGTTCCTAAAAAAATAGGAAAACCTTGCAAGCCTTATGTTTCTCGTCGGAAATAAAAAAAAGGCCTTCCAAATGGTAGGCCTTTTTTTAGACATCAGAGATTTCAGTTGCCTTGGGCATTCTCTTGTTTTTGTGCAGAGTAGGCGGAACAATGGCTCTGGTATCTGCACCTGTATCCATATTCTCGTCAGCACTTTCATCAACATCTGAGCTTTCCCAGACTTTTTTGTCCTGTTTATAGATACCCCACTCACGGGCACCACTGATGGTCAAGAGAATACTCAAGGCAGAGAGAAGTCCGCTCCACTCCACTTCTCCAATATTGAAGAAAGGATGTATACAGCAGTTATTAAATAAACCGCCGACGATACACCAACCGATAGTGGGAATCCACACCTTGTTGGTCAGAATACCCTTAGATGCGGTCTTTTTGCTCTCTTCTACGACCTCGCCGAGATATCTGTATTTTCTCAGGACAACGTCGCGTGCACCTCCTAATCCTAACATGATTGCTAAGGTTAGAATCAAATTTGTCCAATCAACCGGATCACCACCGTGAAGCCACGGAAGCAATATGCAGTTGTTGAAAAAGCCAAACGCCAAGACTGCGCCGGCAGCCGGAACCCATAAACGGGTTTTCTTAATTCTTATATTCATAGGCATAATTTATATGTTTCGTTTGTGTTTTTAGACGATAATTTTGTTTTTGTCAATATTTTTAATAAATAAATCTTGTCAAATCTGTTTTTGTGCATTAAGCTCTTGGCAAAATTTGTTTGAAAGATAATAGTATGTCTGGTGTTGAACTGATTAAAATTAAAGCCGCAGATGACGGTATTCGCCTTAATCGATGGTTTTTGAAGTATTATCCGGGGCTGAGTTTAGGACGATTGCAAAAGCTTTTGCGCACTAAGCAAATTAAAGTTGATGGGGCGAGGGCTGAAAGCAATACGCGCCTTTGTGCAGGACAAGAAATCAGAGTGCCGCCGCTTGATAATGAGAAAAAAACACTCGTTCATAATGTATTATCCGCAAAAGATGAGCAATATGCGTTGAGTTTGGTGATTTATAAAGACGAGAATATTATTGTTTTAAATAAGCCGTCCGGTCTTGCCGTTCAGGGCGGAACAAATACTTTAAGGCATGTTGACGGAATGCTTGAGGCACTTAAATTCGGTAATGAAGAGAAACCCAAATTAGTGCATCGGATTGATAAAGATACAAGCGGTATTTTGGTTTTGGCAAGAAATCGTAAAATGGCAGACGTGTTAACAAAAGGGTTTAGAGAACATACACTGCAAAAAACATATTTAGCGTTGACACGTGGTGTGCCAAGGAAAGATAAAGGTGAAATTAAAGCGCCGTTAGAAAAAGTGGGCGAACGCGTGCAGGTTGTAGAATCCGGTAAGCCTGCACTGACACAATATGAAGTGTTGGATAACGTCGGTGATAAGTATGCGCTTGTTTCTGCCAGTCCTTTAACCGGACGTACTCATCAAATCCGCGCGCATTTGGAATATTTAGGCACACCGATTTACGGAGATGATAAATATTTTGGTGAGGAACGGTGTAAAAATAGTTTGATTGCTCATAAATTACACTTGCATGCTTATAAAATTGATTTATCTTCAATATATGGGCGTAAAATGGAAGTTTTAGCCAAATTACCGGACTATTTTAAGGAAAGTTTGAATACCCTCGGGTTAAATTTTAAGGAGTAAAACCGATATGAAAAAGTTGTTAAAAGTTGTTTTGATTACACTTTTTAGTTTGTTTTTGATTGTATGCGTAGCAGGATATGTTATCTTGTCTAGGGTTGATCTCAATCAATATAAGGGAAAGATTAGCCAAATTGTTTATGATGCCACAGGCAGACAACTTGGTATCGGTGAAATTAAAATTAAACCGTCTTTCAGCCCAACGGTTGAGTTAAGTCAGGTTACATTTTCTAATGCAACGTGGAGCAAAGAGCCGTTAATGGCTGCTGTCGGTGCGGTTGATGTGAGTGTGGAATTGTTGCCACTAATACATAAAAGTATTGTAATTAAGCGGTTTCTGATTTCTGATGCCGTGGTTAATCTTGAGGAAAATAAAGACGGTTCCGCTAACTGGGTTTTTGAGACAAAAGAAAAAGAAGAGCAACCCAAAACTAACGAAAAAACGTCTTTTAATTTTAGTTTAATCAGTGTTGCTGAAGCGGCAGAAATTGCGAAATCTGAGACATCTGAAAATAATATTCTCTCGTCTATGATAATTAAAGAAGTGGCTCTAGATAATGTTAAAATTAACTATACCGATAAAACTGCCAAGAAACAGTCCTATGATATAGAAACTTTACGGTTAGATGAAAATGATGATAAGAATATTGATTTCATTTTTAAGGTTAATGACGGGCTTTATGCCGGTGAAGGTACGGTTGGTGCATTAACCTTACTTAACACTGATAAGGCTTATCCGGTTAAAGCCGATTTGGAAGTAATGGGGATTAAGATTACAACGGATTTAGCGTTGTATCATGTCTTAAAAGATATCAGCTTTGCCGGAAATATCGGCGCTAAAGGATTTCTTGGCAAAGACAGTGGCTATAACGAATCGGCAGAGGTGCAAGTTAAAGGCGATTTGAAAGAAATAGCTGCGGTTATTAAGAGTATTCAAATGGCCGGAAACGTTATTACCGGCGATGTGATTGCTAAGCTTGATGGTCAAGTACCGTCTGTGAAGGCTGTGTTAAGTTCTGATAAAATTGATATAGCCTCTTTTGCAAAATCACAAAAATCAGCATGGGCAATTTCTTTGATAAGTGAAGCAAAAGCTACAACTTTGGTTCCGGCAGAAGTTATTCCTTATGATGCTTTGTCAGCAGTCAATGCTGATGCAGATATCAGTGTTGCTAAAATTGTTAACAACAATGCAACACTCTTAAATAATCTAAAAGTCAATGCAAAAGTTAATAACGGCGTGGCTGTTTTAAAAGTTTTGCAGGGACAGTTGGCTAAGGGAAATATTAAAGCTGATGCGACATTGTCTGCAAAAAATAAAACTTTAGCACTTAATGCGGATATGGTTAAGGTTAATTTGTTAGAATTGATGAATGTTCTTGATGCTCAAAGTGATATGTTTCGGGTTGTTAACGGCGGGGATACTGATTTGTATATCAGATTAAACGGAGCGGGAAATACATATGCTCAGGTGGTTGACAGTCTTTCCGGACAGATTGCTTTGATTGTTGATAAATCTGCATTACATTTGGGTAATATCGGAATGATGAAAGGCGATATTATTTCTCAATTGCTTAATACACTTAAAATTACGAAAGGTAATGACGATTTGAATTTGGCTTGTGCCGTGGTTCGGGCAGATGTTAAAGACGGTTTAGCTAAATTTCCGAACGGCATTGTAGTTAATGCTGATAAATTTACCGTGGTTGCCAACGGTGATGTCAATTTGAAGAATGATAAATTAGGCTTAAGTGTTAAACCTTTCGGTGGCAAATTGACAGATACAAATATTGCTAAAGCACTTTCTTCTTTGGTAAAAATTACGGGGACATTGCAAAAGCCAACAGTCGGTATTGATACTGCAAATGTGGTTAAAAATGTGGTTGGTGCAACGATGACCGGTCCGGTTTATTTAGGAGCACAAATGGCTATGGAAAATGATAGTTCACCGTGTTATACCGCATTGAAAAATACCGGTTATGAAGATAGGTTCCCTAAGTCTGATAACCTTGTAAAATCAACAACCGATGATGCGGGTAAAGTTTTAGGTGATAGTGTTGATATGGTTAAGGATACGGCAAAAGGATTGTTGAATATGTTTTCAGGTAAAAAGAAAAAAGATGGACAATAAAAGTCGTTTTACGTTATCCGATGTCAAAAAAGGCGAGTTGGTAAATCAGCTCGTCTCTTTTGCATCAACGGATACATTGTTGTTTTTGCCAAATGATAAAACAGTTATATCGGCACTTCAATCCTTAAACGATGTTTTAAATACAGTGTATGTATTATCGCAAGGGATAGAAGTTTTACCACAAAATGTGCAACAAAATAACAGGGTTAAGCAATATTTAGAAAAACTCTCATCAGATGATGTGGTGTTTGTCTATCAAGTTGGTAAACAATTGCGTTCAGTTTTGCTTGCAATTTTGTTGAGAAGCAAAATCCTTAATTTGAGGCAGGTTTTTGATCTAGCTTTTTATGAGGAGCTTTGTCAGCAAAAAGATTGGGGAAAGACTGAAGAAATTGTTAAAAGGCAAAATGACATATGGAAAAAATTAACAGAGCTTTGTGAACAATATGATAAGAGAAGTATATCTTAAAATAGACGGACGTGTACAAGGTATCGGATTTCGGCGTTGGGCAGTCAATGAAGCTCAGCGTATCGGGGGTATTTCCGGTTGGGTCAGAAATGAAGATGACGGCAGTGTAGAAATTTTAATGCGAGGAGAAGAAGATAGCATCAATGAAATGATTAAATCTTGTTATCAGGGGCCGATGTTTGCCAGAGTTGATAAAATTTCTTTTCTGCCCAAAATCACTAATTATTTTTTGCCAGCTATAACAGAGGGACGGTTTATTCGTATCTAATCCAAAGGATAATTGTTTTAAGTCAAAACAGAGTATATTTATTTTTCGGTTCAATTTTTCAGGAGAATAAATATGCGTGTTGATAAAACAGTTGAAAATGCTCATGAGTGCCAATGTTTAAATTGTCCGTCATATACCAAGACCTGTAAGATAAAGAATAATATGCATACGCCATTAGATGTGGCAGAGCGGATAGATAATGATGAACATTGGGAATTATTGTTTTGTGCGATGGATAAAAGTAATTGTATTCATGAAAATCGCGGTTGCAAATGTATGGATTGTCCGGTGCATAAAAAATATGCGCTCAATAATGAGGATTATTGCCTGCATACTGGTGGTGTATATTAATATTGCGGCGTTTAATTCATGCAAGGTAAAACAGTGGTTCAAAAAAACAGCGCGGAAAAGCATTTTTTGCGCCTATATCGGATGGTCAGAGAGCGAGAAGCATATCTTTCCGATGAGGCAAAAATAGTGCAATATAGCGCTGTTCTCCGCTATTTCATGAGATTTCTGCAATTAAAAGAGCCATATTCGGAAACGGTTTGCTCTGTTTTGTATCAAATAGATTTGAGGTTAGGCGATATATATTGTAATGATGCATTGCACGGGCAAAATAACGGCAGATATTTTTTGGCGGCAGAGTATTACAATCAGGCGCTTTTATATGCAAAAAAGCCTGAGGAGAAAAACAGAATCTTGAGTGCACTGAAAAATATTTATTTGTATCTTGATGATGAAGATGCTTTGGTCAGATTAGAAAAAGCAAGAGCAGAAAATTATGATGCAGAAGATAAATTTTCGGTTTATGTCAGGCTTGCGCAAAATACTGAGAATCCCTATATTAAAGCAGAGTTTCTGGCAAAAGCTCTTGATTTTGTGACTTATCAGGATAAAAATTTTTATGCTAAGTATCAGGATACTCTTGACGTTTGCAGTCGGTTGACTGTATTGTATGAGCTGACTGGAGAAAAAAATAAAGCAACCAGGGTTAGCCAGTTGCGTGAAAAAACATTAAAACTATTGAATTAGGAGAGAACTATGGCACTTTATACGGCTGATTTGCTGATTTTAGGTTCCGGACCTGCCGGATATACCGCAGGGATTTACGCGGCGCGCGCCGGTATCAGCGTGATGATTGTTTCGGGTAATCAAGAGGGCGGTCAGCTGACGATGACAAATAGTATTGAGAATTTCCCCGGTTTTGAGGAAATCAGCGGTTTTGAACTGATGGATAAAATGAAACAACAAGCCATTAAACTCGGTGTGCAGTTTGTTACCGACCATATTGTTGAAGTTGATTTTGCGCACAGACCGTTTATTTGCAGTTCTGAAAACGGGCATTCATATAAAGCGCGCGCGGTAATTGTGGCAACCGGCTCTTCAGCAAAATGGCTTAATTTGGCATCTGAAAAGAAATACTTGGGCTATGGTGTGTCGGCGTGTGCAACTTGTGACGGGTTCTTTTATCGCGGACGGACGGTTGCGGTTATCGGTGGGGGAAATTCAGCGGTGGCTGAAGCACTTTACTTGGCAACGCTTGCTGAAAAAGTTTATTTAATTCATCGTCGGCATCAGCTCCGTGCTGATAAAGTTTTGCAGGACAGAGTATTGGCGAATCGCAAAATTGAGGTGTTGTGGGATACTGTTGTGGAAGATATTTTAGGTGTTGATGAACCCAAGAAAGTTACCGGTTTAAAAATCAGAAATGTTAATACCGATGCGTGCAAAGAAATCAATGCCGAAGGTATATTTGTTGCGGTTGGGCACCAGCCGAATACGGAAATTTTTAAGGGCAATCTTATTTTAGACAGTAAAGGATATATTGTTACTCAAGAAAAGAGTTCTGCCACCGGAATTGAAGGTGTGTTTGCTGCGGGCGATGTTATGGATCCGAAGTATAAGCAAGCTGTCATTTCTGCCGGTAGCGGTGCTAAGGCAGCAATGGATGCCGTAGAGTATTTGGATGAGCACTAATTAACTTTGATTTCGTATAGGCAATAAGCTCTGTTAAGGTAGTGCTTTAGGGTAAATATCAGATTAGTATTGTAATAGTTTTGTTCTCCGCACGTACGGAAAAGCAAGGTGTTTGGGTATTTTTTGATATAATCAGCAATGTCTTTAGGTTGAATGGCTTTTTGGAACCATATTAAAAAGCGTTGAAAGGATTGAAAATCGCTAAAATCGGTCATTTGCTGATTTAGAAGCGTGATGTTGTTGTTTAAATATGGGCGGATAATGTTGGCATCAAATTGTTCAAATAAAATAACTTTTGCAGGATTGTTCTGATATAATCGGTTTAAGGCCAAAGCGCTTTCTTTGAGGTTATTTTGGTAGTTTTGCAAATATTTGGTTTTATAAGATGAGTATGGGTTAAAAATCAATGCAAAGCTCATAAGCGTCAACGGGAGAAGATAGAGTTTTTTTGTATTGTGAGGCGTGGATACTAAAGACAGCCAATAAGAAGCAATCAGACTGATGTAGAGAAAGTGATGTTGTTGGATGCCTCCTTGATAGATACAAGTGTAAAGAAATAATTGCAATCCGGTGGTTATCATTAAAAATAAGGCGGAAATATAAGATTTTTGTTTGATTTGCAGGTATAAAGCAGAAAGTATCAGCAAACAAAACAGTGGTGCATTTAAGGGATAAAAGGCTTTGTTCAATCCGGCATAAAGTGTGTTAAATGTCGGGGTGGCTGTGGCGGTAGCACTGTCATAACCATAAAACTGTAAGAGGAGTAGCACCAATTCCAATAAACCAAAATTTAGGGTAATAAAAAGCGGTATAAAATTTTTGGTCTGGGCAATTTTAATGGTTTCACAGAAGAAGAACAGTCCTAAAGGTAAAGCCATAAATAAACCCAGGAGATGTGTGTTTGCCAATAAAATAATGCAAGAGAGGTATAGAATCTGATGCTTGTGGCGCTCTTTATAGAGGGATAGCGTGGCAAATAAAAAGAGTATGGTTAAGGTATAGTTACGGGCAAAATTGGAATATAATTGTAAAAATGGTGCGGATAGGGTAATGAGATATTTGAGGTAAGTGGGAAAGAGGGCAAACCGATAAAAGATAAAGAATGCCACTAGGAATAATATCAAATTTAATGCATAGAGTGAATAAGGATAGATAAAATCCGTTTTGGCAAATGGCATTAAAAGATAATACCACAAAAACGGATGTCCCTCAGTTTTGGTTATCTCAAAAATTTGTAAGGGTGATAAATATTTGGCAATGTTCCAAGCGTGTGATTCATCAAATTGTGGCGGACAATTCCAATTAAAGTAGATACTAGCCAAAGCTAATAAACTCAATCCTACAAGATAAATATGATTACGCCTTAAGAAATCCATGGCTAAACATTAAATAAGAAATTCATCAAATCACCGTCTTGGACAATATAGTCTTTACCCTCGGAGCGGATTTTGCCGGCTTCTTTACAGCCTTGTTCGCCGTTATATTTAATGTAATCGTCATAAGATATGGTTTCGGCACGGATAAAACCGCGTTCAAAATCCGAGTGGATTATGCCGGCACATTGCGGTGCTTTAGAGCCTTTTAAGAAAGTCCAAGCGCGGACCTCCTTCGGGCCGGCGGTAAAATATGTTTCTAAGCCTAAAAGTGCATAACCGGCTTTAATGATTTTGGTAAGACCGGTTTCGGTTAAGCCTAAAGCTGCTAAAAATTCTTGTTTTTCTTCATCGCTCTCCAATTGTGCAACTTCTGATTCTATTTCAGCAGAAATGATAATCGCTTTGGCATTTTCTTTTTGGGCTTTTTCAAAAACTTTTTTAGAAAAGTCATTGCCGTTTGCGGCACTTTCTTCGTCTACGTTGCAGACATAAAGCACCGGTTTAGAAGTTAAAAGTTGGAGCATTTGATATTGTTTCCAATCATCCTTATTCTCCGGTGAAGGTGCGGCAGTGCGTGCCGGCTTGCCGGTTTTCAAGGCATCTATAATCGGCTCCATGACACGCGCGCGAACAGCGGCCTCTTTATCTCCGCCGGTTTGTGCACGCTTCTTGGTTTGTTCAAAACGCTTTTCTAAAGATTCCAAATCGGCAATCATCAATTCGGTCTCAACAATTTCAGCATCGCGAATCGGGTCAACCGAACCTTCAACGTGCGTGATGTTGCTATCTTCAAAACAGCGTAAAACATGTATAATTGCGTCTGTCTCACGAATGTTGGCTAAAAATTGGTTGCCTAAACCTTCGCCTTTGCTGGCGCCTTTTACGAGTCCGGCAATATCTACAAATTCCAGTTGGGTCGGGACAATGTTTTTGGGGTGGACAATATCTGCTAATTTTTGCAAGCGTTCATCCGGCACGGCTACGCGACCGGTGTTCGGTTCAATGGTGCAGAACGGAAAGTTTGCCGCTTGGGCAGCGATAGTTTGTGTTAGTGCGTTAAAAAGTGTGGATTTGCCAACGTTTGGAAGACCAACAATACCACAATTAAACCCCATTTTATTGCTCCTTTATTTTAATTTATTCTATATGGGCGGTTATAGGCGATATTTTGTTTAATTGCAACATAAATAAAGTGTAATGGATAAGAAAAAGGCCTACCACGTGAGTGGTAAGCCTGTCATTCAAACGAAGAAACCCATAGGCGGCTGGGGAGCATACAGCCTTTGGTAAATCTTTGGATACTGCTTCTCAATTTTCCTCTTAGCATAATCTGTCCACTCTAAGCCTCCGAATGACAGTTGCTTGATGAGGGGTTCGCTATCCATTGCTAACCAAATGTGCTCCTGCTCAATGGTATGAGCGTTCTTGTAAATGTTAGCGATGACCTTTGCATAGACTTCCAACAAACTGGAATTTTTGCAGATTGTGGCCATTGCTCTCCATGAGAGATGCATATCCGGTATGTGGGCAATAAAACCCGCATCTTGCTCCGGATGCATGCGGTCAATATTAGCAAGAACTGCTTTCAGCATGCATTCGCGCTCATCTGTTAGCGCAGGGTTTTCATTTTTCTTCTTGGCGGCAAGTTGCGGATTTTTGGGTAGCATTGCCTTTAATTCCTTTACTGCTTGCTCAAGAAGTTCTTCTTTTGTTGGGAGCGGCGCTTCTCTTTTGCGCTTCTGCTCCAAGATGTCCTTTGCGAAACTCTTCATAATTTTTAATAATTAAATGACCTAAAAATAAGTTAAAAAACTTCTATTTGGTATTATGCATACCAACAAGGTTGGAATAGTGTGCAACGCCTTTTTTAATTAGTTCGTTAATTGTTGAAGCCACAAAATCCAACTTTTCTTCTAAAACTTCCATTTCCTTTTTCGAAAAACGAGAAAGGACAAAACTTATAGTATCTGTGTGGTGTTCTTGGGGTGATCCGGCCCCGATACGGATGCGATTATACTCTAAACCTAGGTGAGAGTCAATATTTTTTATGCCATTATGTCCGCCGGCCGAACCTCCGATTTTTGCTTTGATTTTACCTAAAACCAAGTCTTTGTCATCGTGAATAACGATAATGTTTTCAGTTGGGATTTTATAAAAAGAGGCGACTTTGGCAACCGAATTGCCGGAAAGGTTCATAAATGTTTGCGGTTTTAAGAGGAGAACTTTTTCGCCGTCTATATTACCCTCTGCCAGCAAGCCGTCAAACTTTGCTTTATAGGGTGAAAAATTATAGCGGCTGTGGATTAAATCAGCCGCCATAAAACCAATGTTGTGGCGGGTTAATGCATATTCCTCACCGGGATTACCAAGACCGACCACCAAATACATATTCAGTCACCTGAATTACTTGCGCATAAAGTCAACGTGTATCGGCATATCCGATACAGGGTCAAACTGAACATCTTTGCAAACAACTTTCTCGCTCTTTTTATCTAAAGCGATAGTGATTACAGATTTGTAGAAATCAGCCAAATCTAAAGCCTTTTCCAACTCTACCGGATGCAAACTGATGTTTACAGCATCTTTTTTGCCGCCATAAATAACAGCAGGGATACGGCCTTCTCTACGACATTGACGAGCTGCCCCCTTACCTGCTTTTTCACGCAAAACTGCATTAAATGTAATTTCTGACATGTTTTTATTCCTTATTTCAAATTAAAAAACCGCCGATAACCTCCAGGGGTGCTATCAGCGGATAAACTTATAGGTCTTGTTTTAATAAGAGTCAAGTTTTTATTTAAGCATTTTTAGGGCTTTTTTGCACCTTTTGCTCATAGGCTTTTTTATCACGTAAAAAGCTTAGGCAAGAAAAAGGAATGCTTAGCGCATATAATGCGGTTAAAATACCTAATGTCAGCGAAGTTTGCGTAAATAAGAAATGTGCAACAATCGCAACAAAAACCAATAGTGGTATCACCATTGAAGGTTTAATTTTGGCTTTTTTAAGGGAAAGCGTCGGAATCCGACTGGTTTCCAAGTAAAATACGATGCACATCCAAATACTGCAAAAGACGTGAGTTCTTAAAAAGGGTTTGGTTTCGGCTAAGTCAAAGCCCAGCAATATCGGCATAATCACCATGGCGGCGGCGGCAGGTGCGGGAACGCCGGTAAAATAATGTGACCAATATGGCGGAACGGTTTCATCTTCAAGCATGGTATTAAAGCGGGCTAAACGAAGGGCCATACCCATTGCAAAAAGCAGGCAGAAGAACCAACCGATTTTTTTCAAATCAAACAAGCACCATTGATACATCAGTATTGCGGGTGCTACGCCAAAGCTGATGAAATCGCTTAGAGAATCGAGTTCAGCGCCGAATTTTGATGAGGCTTTTAGCATACGTGCGACTCGGCCGTCAAGGCCGTCAAAAAGAGCCGCTAAAAAAATAAAGAGAACCGCTCTGGTCCAGTTTTCACTGATTGCGTACCGGATGGATGTCATTCCCGAACATAGCGCCAGCATGGTCACAATGTTGGGTACAAGTTTACGAAAAGGCATTTCCGCAAACTTATCGGTAGAAAATTCTACCCCTAATTCTGTTTTTTTCATCAAATTACCTTTCTTAAATAAGGCATATACCGAAACGCAGTTTCTGCCGTATATGCCATTGTTTTTTAAGCTGTTAACGGTGCGCTGCACGGCGTTAACGGTTGAATTTTACTCAAGGCTTAAAAAAAATACAAGTTTTATGTTGCAATTATAATTTTTTGTTTGTATAAGGTTTTCTGTTGATTGATTTTGCGCTTGTGGCGGAACTGGTAGACGCTGCAGACTTAAAATCTGTTGGGAGCAATCCCGTGCCGGTTCGATTCCGGCCTAGCGCACCAATAAAAAAACAGGGATTTATTCCCTGTTTTTTTATTGGTAGGATAAACAGTATATCGAAGCGGCACGGGTGCCGGTTCGAACCGTAGCTCGCAGGCGGATATCAGACGCCGATTGCCGAAAGACAAGCGAGCAAGGTCGGCGTTAAGAAAACTTTTGAAGAAAGTTTTTAGTCATTCCGGCCTAGCGCACCAATAAAAAAAGAGAGCCGTTAAGGTTCTCTTTTTTTATTGGTATAATAGATTGATAAGCGAATTGATACGGTGTTGGTTCGATTACCAGCGAAAGGCAGACGATGGTATGTCGGTCAGCGAAGCCGATGAGTGCCCTTGTGACGAAGTCACTCCGGTCTAACGTATCAATAAAAAAACACGGTAAGAGGTATCTTACCGTGTTCTTGAATTAAAATGTCAAACTTCTTTTAGCTATTAACATTGTATGCATTAGTGAGCATAGCCTCTCCTTCAATGTATTGGTTAATTGTCACTAAAAGGGCTTTGACACTATCATTCGGAACGATCTTGCAGATATCCATGGGTAAGGTTAAATTGTGCATTCTCTGTAGCTCAATGAGGACGTTGGTTAATCGGATGTTACCCATGTTCAGATCACGAATAAAATCATAATTAAGCAACTGTTCATCAGAAGCGTCTTGCAGGTTTTTAGCTGCACAATCGTTCCCATTGTTGACATACATGATTGCATGTCGCAGGTCTTTAATAGTAATTGTTTGCTTCATCATAATATACATTTTAATTTATAAAATCCGGTGGAAGTTATATCTGTTTATTTGTTCTGTCAAATCATTTTTTTTGATTTTGTTGCAAAATAATAAATATGGAGTAATATAATGATGTATGACAAAAGCGAAAGATAAAGCTGTTGAGATATTTTAGATATTTAATTTTCATCTTAATGTGTTTAATGGGAAGGTCTAGTTATGCAGATAGCTATCTCGTAAATACATCTGTGTTAAATTTGCGTACATGTGCCAGTATTAATTGTCGAATTAAGGGAAAATTATTGGCTGGAGATACGGTACAAGTTGAAGAGCAATATGATTCATGGTCTAAGGTTTCTACGAAATATGGAGCAGGATATGTAGTTTCTCGTTCTATTAAAATTAAAAATGGAAAGTATGTCGAGAATACATATTTATTTTTGTTTTTGAGTGTTCTTGTTCTTTTATCTATTATCTTTTTTATATACAAGATTATAAAATATAAACAAGAATTGAAGAAAAATAAAGAATTGATACAAACAGTTACAAGTCTTGATAGAGGTGAGCCAGCAGAATTGGATTTGATTTTAAAGTTATTGAAATCAGGTTTTTCTCCGAATTTTCTTTTTCATGATTTATATGTAACTAAAAAAAATGGTAATTTTTCCCAAATAGATTTGGTTATGTTAACGGATGTGGGGCTTATTGTTTTTGAAGTTAAAGACTATAATGGTTGGATTTATGGAAGAGGAAATGAAAGTAAATGGACAAAAGTTTTAGCGTATGGTCGTAGTAAGTATAGATTTTATAATCCAATAATACAAAATCAGAATCATATAGATGAATTAAAAAAGATAATAGAAGAAGATATACCTTTTTATTCTGTTATTGTTTTTTATGGAAATTGCAAATTAAAAGATGTTAGTTTTATTCCTAAAAGGACTTTTGTTACTAAAGGGTATAGTGTATTATATGCGTTAGATAGTATTTTTAGCGAAGCCAAAAAAATTGAATATACTGATAAAGATAGAATCATTAAACTTTTATCTGATGCCGTTAATAAAGGTAATGATTTTAATGTATCGAGACAACATATCGATAATATTAGAGATATGTTGGGGACTGATAGGATATTTCAATAAAGAATATAATATATATGCTTTTTATAGGTGAGAGTTTATATGCATAAAATGAACGTTAAAGAAAAATACTATAATATGCTTAAATCAGGCCAAAAGACGATAGAACTTCGGCTGTTTGATGAAAAGCGGCAGAGTATCGAAATCGGGGATGTTATAGAATTTACCAATGCAGATAATGTGTCTGATAAGTTTTTAGCGGAAGTGGTTAATTTACATCGAACCGGTGATTTTGCGACCTTATGCCACAAGATTAGTTGTCATCAGGCAGGTTTTGAAACAAATGAAGAATTGATAAGCTGTTTGGCAGAATTTTATACGCCGGAAAAACAAAAGCACTTTGGCGTGTTGGGGATTGAAATTAAGCGAGTGTAGGACAATGAAGTTAAAAATAATTTTTGCCAATGTTATCCAAGGGATGATTCATATCGGTTATAATGATAAGCAAGAGAATCTGTTTGCCGGCTTTCATCCGGAGAAGTATGTGGCGTATTTTGCGCAAGAAAAGCCGGATATTTTGTGTATGGCAGAGTGCTTGCTTGATGAGCCTTATGGTCAAAGTCAGTTTGTTAATGATATATCTAAGGCGTGTGGGTTACCTTATTATAAGAATCTTGTTGGTGAAAAGGCGTTTTTTGTTAAAGATAAATATTACGGACTTTCTATTTGTTCTAAATTTCCGATAGAAGATTATGAGGTTTTAAAATTGGCAAATCCCAGAATAGAGACTATTCGTCCGAACGGTGATTATTGGGTGATGCATGATAAATATATTCAAAAAGCCGGTTTACGCCTTAGTTCAGATACAAAAATTCAGCTTATTAACACGCACATGTTTCCGTTTCAGCATTTTAATAAGCATTTTTGGGATGAGGAATTTTCTGATTATCGGCGGCAATGGGCGGAAATGTTAATGCCAAATGAGCGCCAATCCGTGCTTGTCGGAGATTTTAATACAGTAGGTATTTCTATTGAAAAGGCTTTTCCTGAGCTTGAAGTCGGGCAAAAACTGCAATCTTTGGTTAATTACGATGGTAAAAAGTATCAGCCGAAATATCCATACGATACGCAGATTGAGTATGTGCTGGCGACAAAAGATTTTAAACTTTTGAGCGCTAAAGAAGAAATGCTTTATTCTGACCACCCGTTTTTGGTTGCTGAAGTTGAGGTTTGATTTATCTTTCTTTTATGTATAAATCACAATAGCAATAACAACCTTTTTGAGCATAAATACATTCCGAGCAAGAGCGGTTGTGTGGGTATTTAAATTTCATTCTCTCTTTTATCAGGCAGTGCATACCAAGATGTTTCATGACCGAAGACAAGTTTATCTCTTTTTTGTCTTTGAGGCGCCAACAGCTGCAATAAAGCGGTTTATAATCTTTCGGTAATTCTGCTTCCGCTTTTTGAAGCATTGTTACAATCAATCCTTTTTTGCGGTGTTTAATGTTAGTGCATGTCCAAGTTATTTCATAGCCGTTATATTCCGATTTTTTAATCGGCAAGATTCCTGTTGCTGCGACAATTTTATTATTATACTCGGCTATCTGGTAGCGATTTTTGGTCGGATTTAATGCCCCGTTGTTTATGGCAAATAAACCAAAATTTTCTTTGAATAATTTTTCTAATTCAGCTTTGTCGGCAGGAGTGCTTTTTCTAAATATATACATGATAATTCTCTTATAAATGCTTTTTGAGCTCATATTCATAAATGGTTTCCATAGGTTTAAAACCAAGCTTTTTATAGATGATTAAACCTAATTTGGAGGCGGTTAAAAGGAATTTGGTGCGTTTATTGGTTATTTCATGATTAAGGGTTTGTGCGGTGATTTCTCTTCCAAAGCCTTGTTTTCTATGTTTTTCAATTACACCAATCCAGTAAACGGCAGAATATCCGCCGCCGCGAATGACTTGAGATACCCCGACAGGTGTTTTACCTTTATAAAAGATAAAATAGGTGGCGTATTTTTTTCCTAAATCGGTCTTAAATGATTCATAAATCGAATCAGTATCCCAGCTGTCGTATATTTTTGAGGCTATTCTTCCCCATAATCTTAGGTCTTCTTTCGTTTTGACAGTTTGAAAAGTTAATCTTTTTGTGGTGGCAAAAGGCGTCTTTTGCTCTAAGCCGTAAACAATTGCTTTTTCGACGAACTTTAATTCAGTCGGATATTTTTTATGTAAATTTTCTACTGAAGAGAGTAATGCGGTTCTATAGTCCTGTGTTTCTGTTAAAATGTTTTTTAAGGTGGTTTTGTTTATTTTATCAGAATAAGTCGGATTAAGACCGCCTCGGGCGATAGGAAAAGCCCACTTTACATACATCACGTTATTTTTGGTGGAACAGGCGTTTTTTCTTTTAACGCTGACTTCGTATAAATTTTCCATATATTTTAACATAAGTGCCTCCGATAATATTATGTGAAAGCATACTTGTTTTTTCTTAAATTTGTGTAAAAAAAACCGGCTATGTAGCCGGTTTTTTGGGTGGGTAAGGATAAGTTTCAAGCCATTGTAAATCGTATTTCTCAAAAACTTTCCTTGCATTTTGCATTAATCGGTCATCGCTCCAGTTTTGTTGTTTCGCTGTTCTTAAGAGGGCTATCACCGCTTTTTCTTGGGTCCCATCCAGATGGACAGGTAAAGCCTTTACCGTTTGCTTGGCTAATATTACTGATTGCGGATTACCGGTTAATAGCGGGTGATACGGCGGTAAGCCTTTCCCCTCATAGAGACGCCGATATGCACAACTTGGCGGCAAAAGCTCTAAATTCTCTTCTAACAGTTGCAAATTTACCTTTTTGCACTCGCTGTCAGTTAATTCAAAGCGTTTGTTGTAGCATGAACAAATACCCTTTTTTAGATCAAAA
Organism: uncultured Rhodospirillales bacterium; assembly: GCA_902763185.1. Lineage (GTDB taxonomy): Bacteria > Pseudomonadota > Alphaproteobacteria > RF32 > CAG-239 > CAG-267. Next base: position 48,418 of record CACWQT010000009.1, read on the forward strand.
TACTTACATATTCGGTTAGAAAAGTGAATTACCCCGTTATCGGAGTATTTGAGCATGCAACATTTTCCGCACTTTAAGCAAATTTGTTCCCATTGCTCGTCTGTGAGTTCAGAGAGCGGTTTTTCATAAAAATTCATAAGCCAGAATGATTTGTTAAATTAGCTTCTTTATAGCATGTTTGTGCATAAAATCAAGAGCCTTTATCAGAAAAATGTTTGACAGTTTTGGCAGTGTGCAGTATAGGTAGTATGTTTTAATAATTTTGTGAGGGAAAAATGAAAAAGACTTTATTTTGCTTGTTAGCACTATTTGTGCTTAGTGGTTGTGAAACTGTTTCTAAATACAGCACGGCCAATGCCGGTGATTCGGTAAAAACGAGAATGCGCGCTTGCTTGGTCAGCGAAGCAACTGCTAAATTCCAAGCCGGAACACTGTTCTCTAAAGGAATTTCTGCGATGTCTGATGAGTTGGTCTCAACTTGTATGCAAAAGCTTGCTTTGCAGTCAGCCGGTATCAGCCAAGAATCGCAATCGACAGCGGCGACGATTATACAGAATTTGCAAAATTTCGGCACCGCCCAATAAGGAGGCTTGTATAGCACCGGTCATAAAAGCGTCGGCGCTCGCTTATTTACTCATTTTGTAAATCGCGCTCGCGGCGTCACTTTTAGCACCGGCACTCTCCAAGCCTATTGTAAAATCGCTCTTATGTAAGAGCGATTTTTAGTTTAAATTTTCTCTTTATGTTGTTTCAGAAAGTTCTCATTAGGGAGCATTAAAGGGGAGGGCAATTTATCCATATCGAACCATCGCCATTCGGCGCATTTATCAGGTTCCATTACTCTGGGTGTGCCGCTGAATTTATGGCAAGACATGTGCAATGTGATGTAATGTTTGTTGCTTTCTTTGAAAAAATCGTTAGTAACGCCGGCAAAGCTTATGTCTTTGGTTTCAATTTGTAGTCCTGTTTCTTCTTTGGCTTCGCGAACAGCTGCTTGTTCGTTTGTTTCGCCAAATTCCATATGCCCGCCGGGCGGACACCACGTGCCTGTTGCGTGTGTGCTTTTTCTTAGGCCCAGAAGGACCTGGTTCTTTTCATTAAAAATGTATAATCCGACACCGACTTTGACAACTTTTTCCATGATTTTCTCCGTTTTCTTTAGTGTTATCGCTTTTAAGTTTATTTTGCAAGGGCTTTTAAGCTTGTGTAAAAGCAAATTATAATACTGCTTTTTTGTTTTTTGCTGTTACACTTAAAGCATAATGTTATGATGAGGTGTTGATGAAGAGTTTAAGGAAAATTTTTTATAAAATGCTGTTTAAGTTTTTAGAGAAAAATAAGCTTAAGCGTAAGCAGATGTATATTTGTTTGTCAGAAGTCGGAATTAAAAAATATAAAAAGCTGGCGGCTTTAAGCGCTCGTGAAACAGCTGAGAAAAAAGAATTTCCGTATTTTATTTCTATTGCATGTATTATTAAGAACGAGGGGCCATACTTAAAAGAGTGGATAGAATATCATAAACTTATCGGTGTGGAACATTTTTATGTGTATGATAACGAAAGTGATGATAATACCAAAGAAATTCTTAAGCCTTATATTGACAGAGGTCTTATTACCTATTTGTTCTTTCCGGGTCGTGATATGCAGGATATTGCGTATGAACATTGTTCCAAGCATTTCGGTCATGAAACGAAGTGGTTGGCCGTGCTTGATTTAGATGAATTTATTGTCTTAAAACAAAGTAAGAATTTAAAAGAGTTTATGGCAGAATTTTCTGATTGCAGCCAGCTAAGTATTCATTGGATGATGTATGGAAGTTCCGAGCATAAGAAAATGCCGGTTGGCGGTGTGTTGGCCAATTTTAAGGCGCACGAGGCAAAGCCGATGTTTTCGCCTAAATCAATATTTAATCCGCGAACAGTTACTGCTTGGGGATCTCATTATATGTGGGTATGCGGTAAATGGGTTAATGAAAATAAAGAAGAGTTTGGAAAAGACAGGATATCTTGTCCGACAGCAAAAGTGCAAGTTAATCATTACATGATTAAATCATGGGAAGAGTTTTATAATCGAAAAGTTGCCCGAGGGCGTGCAGATTATTATACGTTTGGGGACGATTTGAAAGCTTATTTTGATCGTTTTGATAAAAATGAAGTAGCAGATGATTTGATGATGCCCTATGTGAACGAACTTAAAAGTAAAGGTGTGTTATAATGCGGTGTTTCAAGCTTTTTTTTGCGATTTTATTGTTAACTGGTTGTGTAACATATCAGCATATTGATGTCCCACACAGTTTTCGCTCACAAAGGCTTGATACCGGTAAGTTTGTTATTTCTGCATGGGTAAAGGAACAGAATCCTTCGGCTCCGGTTAAGATTTATATAGAGGGCGATGGCGGTTCTTTTGATGCCTACGGTCAGCCGACGCGTGATCCGACACCAAGGGGGATTTTAGTCAGAGATTTGGCATTTAGGGATTATAATCCGAATGTCGCGTATCTGGCACGTCCGTGTCAGTTTAATAAAGAAGGTATATGCCAACAAAAGTATTGGACAACCGCTCGTTTTGCACCGGAAGTGATTGATGCTATGTATTTGGCCGTAAAGGAAGTTGCCAAAGGACGTGAGATTATTTTAATCGGCTTTTCGGGCGGTGGGCAGGTGGCAGGTCTTATTGCTGCAACTAAACCCGATTTGCATATTAAAAAAGTAATAACTATCGGCGGTAATCTTGACCATAGGACATGGACAGCTTATCATAATGTTCCGGAGTTAAGTGAATCTCTCAGTTTAACCGATTATTTGGATACTTTTTGTGCGATACCGCAACGACATTATGTCGGGCAACAGGATACGGTTATTCCGCCAACACTGATGATAAAGTCTCTCAAACAGTGTTATGTGCATGCAACCGATGTTTTCAGTGTGGTCGGTGATGCCTCACATGATAAAGGTTGGGAGAGTATTTATCCTGCCATTTGGGCAACAAGATAATAATTATTCACCTTGTTCAGGTTCTTCTTCAGGATTATGGCCTTTGAGGTTTTCTAAAAATTGGTTTTCTATCTTTAAGTATTGATCTAAAAGCCAACGAGAGCGGGATACAAAGAAAATTGTTAGCAGTAATAGCGCAAAAGTTAAGCGTGGGTTTTCGCTCAAAAATTTATGTACCACAGTGACGATAAAGAATGATGATACCAAAATCCTAAAACTGGTGAGGATAATCAATGGCAAGCGGTTGGCTTTTTTGGCCATCCAAAGTTTGTAATAGATTTTTGACGTGGGTGTTTTGTTATTAAAAAAATTGCGGATTTGTCCGGTTTTTTCATCAATGGCAGAGTAGGCTGCTTTAACAGCGGCAGTGGCTCGTGACGGCTCTTTATCATTATTTTCGGAGCGGGGTTTGGTCGGTAGCCATGTTTGCAGTTTATCTTTGATAAATTTGGTGGTGATGATATCCCAACCAAGCAGAGCTTTTAAGAATGGTGCCATAAACAAAAAGGTTAAAGCTGTCATCAGAATATTGGCAGGAATTCGATAAGGGATGATTGTTCGGATATAGGGGCGAATGGCTAAAGCCAGAGCAATAATGCTGTATAAAATAACCGAAAAGAGGGTTAATTGTAAAAGGTAGTTCTTAAATAAGGCACTCCATAAACGCTCTTCATTGTGGGTTACGGTGGCGGCAGAGGCGTATTTGTTGATATAAGCAATCCAGCTTTGGGGCAGATGTTTGCTTAAGAATTTATAAGCCGGATCAGCAGACTTTATCATCATCGGGGTGATAAAGGTGGTGATAACGGATACGGCAACGATTATCGGATAAACTTTGTCGGACAACACGCCGATACTCATGCCTAATGATGCAATAATAAAGGCAAATTCACCGACTTGTGCCAGTGAAAAAGCACCGGAAATGGCGGTTTTTAAGTTTTGTCCGGAGGCAACAAAGCCGAGGCTTGCAAAGGTCACAACGCCTACCAATACAATAACGGTAATCACAAATATCGGTTTGGCATAAATGATAAACATCATCGGGTCAACCATCATGCCGACGGATACAAAGAATACCGCACCGAAGAAATCTTTTAACGGACGGATGGTCTTTTCGATGCGTCCGATAAGCTCACTTTCAGATAAAATTGAGCCCATTAAAAATGCGCCTAATGCAGAGGAAAATCCTGATGAGGTGGCAAGCAATACCATACCAAAGCACAAGCTTATTGTGATTAAGAGGAGCATTTCATCAGTTAGAAGCGGTGCAACTTTGCTTAAAAATGTCGGCACCAAATATATACCGGTTACAAAACATAAGATGAGGAAAAAGATGAGTTTTAAGACACTAAGCCCCAGTTCAGAGCCGTTAATGGAATTTCCCATGGCAATGGTCGGGAGTAACACCAACATTAAAATTCCCATTAAATCTTCCACAATCAAGACGCCGAAAACAATATCGGTAAATTTTTGTTTTTTGATGTTTAAATCGTTAAAGGCTTTAATGATGATGGTGGTGGATGACATGGATATCATAGAACCTAGGAAAAAGCTGTCTATGGTTGACCAACCGAGAAGAAGTCCTGTGTTATAGCCAACAAACAACATGAAGAGGATGTTGGCGTTAGCGGTTATCATTGCCGCTTTGCCGACGTTTAGCATTTTCTTAAAGCTGAATTCCAAACCTAAACCGAACAGCAAGAATATAATACCGATGTCTGCCCATAAGGTCAAATCTTCCTTATTGCTGACGGTCGGAAACATATTAAAATATGGGCCGGCCAAGATACCGGCAAGCACATAGCCCAGTACTAACGGTTGTTTGAATTTTTTGCATAAAAGCGTTGTAATACCGGCATAGATGGTGATTAACGTCAAGTCAACAATAAGCGAATTGATTGCATGCATAAGCTTTGTCCAAAAATGAGATGTTTGTTTGAAATATAGCGAGAACTTAGCAGAGATAAGGTTTAAGTTTGGTTAATGAAAGAGGGTGTTTTGCTAATTTTCTAAAATAAATTCATTGTTTTGCAGGTGACTAAAATATTCTGTGCCGCCATTATCCCAGCGGATTTTGAGGCGGTTTTGGGGAAGAAATTCAAACTTACCGCAATTGCGATATTCGTTGTTAAAGCTACAAATCCGCCCGTCTTTTTGGTCAATGAAAATATCCTCGAATCGAGGTGTTTTTAGGGTGATAAAAGGTGCATTCTCCGGCGGGGTGAAAAAGTTTGAGGCCAGCGCAAACGGAAATTCTTTTATTCGTAAGCCTCGGTGTTTTGCCTGATAGCGGAAATAGATCGTAAACAACCGTTCAGCGAGGTAGGCAAATGCTAACTTCTGCTCTGTATCACGAGCATTCACCTCATCTTTTATCTCCTCATAAAGCGGGAATAATATGCTAAAGAGCCATGTCGCATAGTCATTTAAGATCTCACGGCGGGTGATGAACATATTGGTCGGGTAAAAGCCCTCATTACCGTTTAGAGTTTCAACGGCAAAATCATACATTTCGGGATATTTCTGTTTGATAATCTCTAAAGCCTTATCTAAGTCAGAAATTACGTGCTCTTTGGCATATTGTTGATAAGCTGTTAACGGCTCTTCGTCTTTAGTGAGGTTAATCGGCTCGGAGAGCAAGATATCATGGGTGGCAAACCAGGGGAGAATGTATTTTTTCTCCATCTCTAAGTCGTGCAGAAATTCTTTTGCGAATCCTTTAAGGTGGTTTAAGCCCAAATGCCTAAAGCGCATGGAGGGAAATTCCACCATCGGGTAATGCGCGTTGTTATTGATACATAAAAAACGGCGATAATGGAACATTCCCACAAAGGGCGCAGTGGTATTTTTCCATATCCAATAAAGCGCAGTGATTTCAGCAAAGCTGCGGTTTAGCTCAGAGATGTTATCGCCGGTGTCATCACCAATCATATTGTTTTTTAACCACGTAATCTCTTCTTCCTTAAATGTGCCTTGGCGCGAGGGCGTGGCGGCAATTTTTCTCCCGCCCTGAATGGGCGTAAAAATGTTGGTTTTAATCAATGGTGCCGGCTTATAATACACAACGTAAATATTGAGGTAATCGGTTTTATAGATAAAGAGGGTATAAATGGCTCCAAGCAAAATAAAAACAGCAAATACAATGGTGATTGAAAATATGTATTTGCTGTTTGTCATAAACTTAATGCTATATTAGGCGATTATGTTCGGGTTGATGATATTTTCCAGCTTTTGGATTTTGGTTTTAACGTTTTTATTTTGTTTGTTTAGTTGCTGAGCTTGGAAAAAATCTATCATTTGTTTGTTTTTCACCAATTTTGCAATATCTGATTTGACACGTCTTTCCTCAAGCTTTAGCTCGCATAGCTGGACTTGAAGTTTGTTGAAAGAACTAATGTTAGTCATCGTATTGTTGCTCCTTAAAGTTTGCGGTTAATTCCGCGATTCCTTCTTTTCACGCGCATTATACTACAATTTTGGTAAAATTGCAAGCGTTTTCGCACAAAAAACTTGAAAAAAATAGTGATAAAAGCAAAAATATGCTGGTAAATTTTTATTTATCAGGTATCTATGTGAAATACAAGAATGAATTTATGAAAAAATAGGAATTATAAGTATGACAGAAATCAAAAAAATCGGTATTTTAACAAGTGGCGGCGATTGCGCCGGTCTTAATGCAGTCGTCTCATCAGTTGTCAGCTCGGCTGCAAAGTTTGGTTGGGAAGTTTACGGTATTCATAACGGCACAGACGGTTTAACCGAATCACCTCTTTCGTATGAAGTGTTGACCGAAAATAATTTTGCGGATACGCCGTGGCCGCGGATTGCCGGATCGTATCTCGGCTCGCTTAATAAGGGCGTTAAAATGGAATCGCAAAAAGTGGTTTCCGAGCGTTTTGGTAAAGGCGTTGCCGAGCTTGGTTTAGATGCCGTTGTTGTGGTTGGCGGTGACGGTAGTATGAACATTGTCAGCAACTACTGCCATAATGCCGGCGTTAAAATGGTCGGTATTCCGAAGACAATTGATAATGACACACCATTAACACAATATTCTGTCGGTTTTAACTCTGCTTGTGAAGTTTGTGTGGAGGCAATAGACGCTCTTTGGAAAACGGCTCGTTCGCATCAACGTGCGCTTATTTTAGAGGTTATGGGGCGTGATGCCGGACATTTGGCTATGCACTCTGCTGTTGCCGGTTTTGCCGATGTTTGCTTGGTTCCGGAAATCCCTTATACCATTGACGGTATTGTTAACAAATTAAAGAGCATTAAAGCTCGTGGGCGCAACCATGCTATTATCGTTGTTTCCGAAGGTGTTCGCACCGAAACCGGTGAAATGGTTTCTAATACCACAAATCTTATCGGCGAAAAAATCAATGGCGGTATCGGTGAATATTTAAGCGCCGCGCTTAATGCTAAATATTCCGGTTTCCAAACCCGTGTGACCAAGCTCGGTCACGTTCAACGTGCCGGTGATCCGACTGCTTTTGACCGCGCATTGGCTTGTGCTTTCGGTGCACGTGCGGTGGAACTCCTTAAAGAAGGTCATACAGATGTTATGGTCGCTCTTGAGGGGGATCAAATTCAAACATATTCCCTTTCTGATGTTGTTGCTTGCGGCACTACAAAGCTTGATGCTAATAGTGTGTATGTGAGAGCGGCAGTGGAGATGGGTATGTATGTCGGTGAAATAAAACGGTAAATTTTGGCTCCTAGAGCGGTCTTTACGGGACAAACAAAATTCATGTAGGTCTATCTACACTAAAATTTTGTTTGCCCTTAAGCCCATCTCTATTAGCTCAAAATTTCCTCGTTTTATTGTGTTGGGACTTGAGTTAGATATTAGCTTCTATCCATCTCAAATTTTCCGCCTCTATTACACGAAGGACTTCTGCAGTTATTTCGCAAAATTTTCCACCTTAAAAGGCGTCGGAACGTGGGGATTTGTGTCTTTAAAGTAGGTTATCTATTTTTATTTAGATTTTCCATTTATTAAGTCAAATTTTTTTATGATACTTCTCTTGACAAATAGCCTATAAGGGATAAGGCTATATATAGTTATTTTTTAGGAGAAATGATATGGCTAGAAATTGTAATAATCCTGATTGTCATTGTGAAAACTGCCAATGCGGTGATAATTGTCAGTGTGGCAAAAACGGTAAAGAATGTTGTTGTGGTGAAAAGTGCAAAGGCGAAACTAAGCATAAAGAAAATTGCCGTTCATCAGAAAAATCCCAACATAAATGTTGTTGTCATAAAAAGTAATCTCTTTTAAGGGCTGATTTTATGGCAGAGCACGCACACATTGCACATCACCATCATCATGAAGTGGATGAAAAGTCGGTTAAGCTTTTACTGATTTCGTTTATTATTAATATAGGGCTTTCGGTGGTGGAGCTTGTGGGCGGTGTTTTATCTGCCAGTGTGGCGCTAATCGGTGATGCGCTTCATAATACATCAGATGCTTTTTCTATCTTGATAGCGATAATTGCGTTTAAGATCGGCAACCGCAAGGCGACGGCAAAATATACCTTTGGGTTTAAGCGTGCGGAGATTATCGGTGGTTTTGTTAATCTCATCTTACTCTTTATTTCGGGGGGCTATCTCTTAGTTGAGGGGGTGTTGCGCATAATTCAGCCGGAGCCTATCAGCGGATTGACAATAATTATTGTTTCGGTGTTGGCATTGGTTGTGGATTTAGCAACGGCAAAAATATCTCATCATCATGCCGGTCATAATACCAATATGAAAATGGTGTTTTTGCATAACTTGGCTGATGCGTTTGGCTCAATCGGCGTGATTGTTTCGGGGCTTGCCGTGATGTTATTTGATGTTTATCGGGTAGATGGCGCGGTTGCTATCGGTATTGCTCTTTATATGATTGTGCAGGCGATTATTTCTTTTCCGGATATTGTGCATATTTTGATGAATGCGGCGCCCGATGATGTGGATTTGGCGATGTTAGAAAAAGAAATCCTGAAAATCAAAGGGGTAAAAGGGGTGCATCATATACATTTGTGGCGTGTGAATGAGCATGAAAGTTCTTTAGAGTGCCATATTGAGGCTTGTAAAGGCAGGGATTTGTTGGTTGAGGTCAAAACCTTGCTTGCCGAGCAATTTAACATTATGCATAGCACTATAGAGGTTGAAAGCGATTGCGCTGACGGTGATTGCGAATTGTGATCGCAGGTTAAATCTTTTTTAATTTAAAGCAGATAGACTTTCTTTACTGAAAGGAAAGACCTATTATGCAATCTCAACCGTTTCCCAAAACAGCGTGGAAGTATTTGTTAAAAGAGTGTATCGCTCCGTTTAAGTGGGCGTTTGCGATGTGTTTGCTCTTGGTATTCGCCGAAACAGGTGTTTATAATTTGCTAAATTGGCTGTTCGGGCGGTTGGTAGAGAGCATTAAACAAGGCGCAACATCGGAGGCTTTACATCAGGTTTTGTGGTTGGTCGGGTTTATTGTTCTAGCCGATGTTATCAATATCTTTTTACCAAAACAGGCATTGATGTATCGGCAAAAAGAGCTTTATTTTCCGATGCAAGAGCGTATTTATACTCGGGCGCTTTCATATATTTTCGGACATTCGGTCAATTATATCATTAACAAACAAACCGGAACATTGTTGGCTAAAACCAATCAGATTAATAACTTGCAACCAACATTTTCATGCATTATTACGCAATTTTGGTCTATCATAAGCGATATCGGCACTAAGATTGTTTTGCTTATGATGATTAATGTTTGGCTTGGTTGTCTGTTTGTATTTTGCGCCGGAGTGGTTGCCATTGTTAACTATTATGCCAATAAAACGAGTGATCGGCTTCATAATATGCAAGGTAAATCTGAATCACTGTATACCGGTTGGCTTGTTGATGCGATTGCCAATATTCGTTTGGTTAAGCAATTTAATCGTTTGGATTACGAAAAAAAGCGCTTATCAATATTATTGCAACAGTATATCCGGCTTAAAGCCAAAACAATGTTAGTGTGGTTTAGCTCTTATACGGCGGTGGGGTGTTTTGTGCATTTATGTTCCGTTACGATGTTGACTTTTGCGGTTTATTTATGGAGTAAAGCGTTAATCAATGTTGGTGATATAGTATTTATATTGCTTACCTTAAACGGCGGTTTTATGTGGATGATGGGATTGTGTGATGATTACCGCAGGCTTGCTAATAACCTTTCGTATATTCAAGCAGGGCTTGAGCCATTTTATACGCCGCATGAGATAGAAAATGATTCTAATGCCAAAGTTCTTAGAGTTAAAAAAGCAGAGATTGAGTTTAAGAATGTCGGGTTTGCTTATCCGGAGCAGAAAAGGATTTTTGATAAGTTTAATCTAAAAATAAAAGACGGTGAAAAGGTCGGTATTGTCGGTTTATCCGGTAACGGTAAAACGACGCTGATTAACCTGTTGCAACGTGCCTATGATATTGATGAGGGGCAAATTTTAATTGATGGGCAGGATATTAAGACTGTGACACAAACAAGTCTGCACCAAAATTTGGCGATTATACCGCAGGAAACGGTGTTATTCCACCGTAGCTTAAAAGATAATATCGGCTATGGGGTAATGGCAACGGATAAACAAATCAAACGAGCGGCAAAGATTGCTTGTGCCGATGACTTTATCAGGGCAACACCGGAAGGATATGACTCTATGGTTGGTGACAGAGGGTGTAAGCTTTCAGGCGGTGAGCGGCAACGGATTGCCATCGCCAGAGCAGTGTTGCGTAATCGTCCGATACTTATTTTAGATGAGGCGACGTCTTCACTTGATAGCGAATCAGAAAGTATTGTTGCTCAAGCGATTGATAATCTTATGGGCAAGCAAACAGTGATTGCCATTGCGCACCGGCTTTCTACCTTAAAGAATATGGACAGGATTATTTATCTTGAAGAGGGAAAAGTTGCCGAATCCGGCACATTTGATGAGTTGGCGCGTAAGAAAAACGGTAAATTTGCTAAATTATGGCAACTGCAACAGTTGGAGAAAAGGGACTAGACGATGAAATTGTTTGAGAACATACCTGATATGCGAAAAGTTCCCGAAAATCCGTTGCTGTTTATTTGGGAAGCGTTGTATGGCGTCCGTAAATGGGCGTTTGTCGGTGTGGCGTTGGCATTCGGTTTGCAACTGATGAAAGTCTATGTGACGGTGTTTTTCTCAAAGATGATTGATTATTTTGCAAATATTACGCCGGAGGAATTTGCCTGGTCTAAAATGTGGTGGTTTTTGGCGCTTATTTTTGCTTCTTATATCGGGCAATCGGTATTTCGTATGGTGCGTGAGCTGATAGAGGCTAATAATGTCAGAAACTTTATGGATGCTAAAATTAAACTTTTTGCGGTGGATTATTTGGCACGGCATTCAGAGAACTATTTTTCATCACAAAAAACCGGTCAGCTTTCGCAAAAAGTTATCAATTGTGCCTTAAATGCAACAGTTGTGCATGAACATATTTCAATGTTGTATAGCAAAATATTTTTGATTTTGATTGATTTTTTCTATGTCGGCTGCGTCAGTCTGTGGTTTTTATTGTTAGTTGTTATTTTCGGCTCAATATCATCATTTGCCTCATATAAAGCAAGTTTGAAATATCGTGATATAAACGAAAAAGTTGATAATTTATTTGATGATTTTAACGGCGTGGTAGCAGATAGTATCAGTAATGCGCTTAATGTCAAAGCAAACGGTAGTGAGACGTATGAGCTATCGTTTGTGAAAAAAGCATTTATAAGGTGCCGAGATGCACGTTTTATTGCTATAGATAAATTTCAAAATAGTATTCGTATTCAGCATACATTGCTCTGTTTGTTTGAAGTTGCGTCGTTGTTGTTAATGGTTAAACTTTGGTATAACGGAAAAATCGGTGTTGGTGATGTTACCTTGGTTTTGATGTTGATGAATACGATAATGAGCGGTTTTTCTGCTATATTAGGGAACGTATGCACAATCAATAAGATGATAGGATCTCTGCAAGCATCAATGGCACCGTTTGTGGTCAAACATGAGATTAAAGACGTGCCCAATGCTAAAAAGTTAAAGTTGAACGGTGGCGCGATAGAATTTAAGAATGTTAAGTTCGGTTATGATAAGAAGAAAGTGTTTAACAATTTATCGCTAAAGATTAAAGCCGGTGAAAAGGTCGGTTTGGTCGGTGTTTCGGGAAGCGGTAAGAGCACATTGATAAACTTATTGCAAAGGGCGTATGATATAGAAGGCGGTGAAATTTTGATAGACGGGCAGGTGATTTCTAAGGTTAAACAAGGCAGTCTGCATGATGCGATTTCGCTTATTCCGCAAGATACAGCGCTGTTTCACCGCACAGTCAGTCAGAATATTGCTTATGGAGATTTGCACGCTAAGCAAAGTGAAATTGAAACGGCGGCTAAAAAAGCCTATGCGGATGAGTTTATTAAAGGTTTACCTAAAGGATATCAAACCAAAGTCGGGGAAAAGGGGGTTAAACTTTCGGGCGGACAACGTCAGCGCGTGGCAATTGCGCGTGCGATATTAAAAGATAGTCCGATCTTGATTTTGGATGAGGCAACCTCGGCACTTGATAGTGAGGCGGAAAAATATATTCAAAAAGCAATGAAGAATTTGATAAAAGATAAAACCGTGATTGCCATAGCACACCGTCTTTCCACTTTAAAAGAAATGGATCGGATTATTGTCTTAGATAAAGGAAAGATTGTTGAAGAGGGAACAATGAAGGAGTTGTTGGCACGTGGTGGAGAATTTCAGCATTTATGGGAAATTCAAAATAAGGAGTAATCATTTATGCGGTTATATCACTATGCACCAAAAGAAAATACGGTCTTAAGAGACGGATTGCTTTCTATATCTAAAGGACCTCGTGATTTGAAGGCTTATGCGCATCGTGCCGGAACGGAGAAAAGGGAGGATATATTAGCTTGGCTTGATAAAACTTTTGCCGGTCGCAGTCGGGCAATTTCGTGTTTAACCGAGCCGATAAAATGGCAGGGTAATGATGCGGTGTTAAAAGCAATTGTTGACCGCTCAACATTGTTTTCATTTGAGCTTGACGGTTTGCTCAAAGACGATTTGGTTGAGGCGATTTGGTGTAAAAGCGGCTCTGATGTTGGAGGGTATAATGAACGGTTTTATCAAGTTAATCCAAATGAAATAGATTTATCACCACTCTCTTGGGAAAAGGTGGATGCCTCTCGTGATTTGCTTTATGCGGTGGTGAGGCACTATCTCATTGTCTTAAAAGACGGCTATATCCCACCAGAATATTTGAGAGAAGAATTATAGTATTGAATAAAAAAGCCGTCCTTTCGGGCGGCTTAATTTGTTTTTCAAGTTATGAGCTTTAAGCGTCTTCACCTGTTTCTTGGTTAACACGTTTGGCAGAGAGTTTAATCTTGCCACGGTTATCAGTGCCTAAGCACTTAACCCAAATGCTGTCACCTTCTTTATAGAAATCACAAACAGAAGCAATGCGCTCGTTTTTGATTTCGGAGATGTGAACTAAGCCTTCGGTTGTGCCTAAGAAACGAACAAATGCACCAAAGTCCATAATTTTGGTGATAACACCATGATAGTTTTTGCCGTCTTCAGGAACAGCAACGATACCATTGATGATTTCAAGCGCGGCGTCCGCGTCTTTCTTATCAACGGCGGCAACATTTACCGTCCCGTCATCATCAATATCAATCTTGGTGTTAGTCTTTTCAATAATATCACGAATGACTTTACCGCCGGTGCCGATGACTTCGCGGATTTTATCTACCGGAATTTTGATAGATATAATACGCGGTGCGCGCGGTGAAATCTCTGCACGCGGTGCCGGTAAGGCTTTTGCCATTTCACCTAAGATATGAATACGTCCTTCATGTGCTTGAGCAAGAGCGTTTTTCATAATCTCTTTGGTGATAGATGTGATTTTAATATCCATTTGAAGTGCGGTTACACCGTCAGAAGTTCCGGCTACCTTAAAGTCCATATCGCCTAAGTGGTCTTCATCACCTAAAATATCGGTTAAGATAGCTACACGGCCATCATCTTCTTTAATCAAGCCCATAGCGATACCGGCAACAGGCTTTCTTAACGGTACACCGGCATCCATTAAGGAAAGCACGGAACCGCAGACGGTTGCCATAGAAGATGAACCGTTTGATTCCATAATATCCGATACAACACGAACGGTGTATGGAAATTCTGATTTTTCTTTAGGCATCATCGGGTGAATAGCACGCCATGCTAATTTGCCGTGACCGATTTCACGACGCCCCGGAGAACCTAAACGACCACATTCACCAACCGAGAACGGTGGGAAGTTGTAGTTTAACATAAAGTCTTGACGAGCTTCGTCCATTAAACCGTCAATGATTTGTGCATCTTCGCCGGTGCCTAAGGTGGTTACAACCAAGGCTTGAGTTTCACCGCGGGTGAATAATGCTGAACCATGTGTGGTCGGCAATATATCAACTTCGCAAGTAATCGGGCGAACGGTTTTGGTGTCACGTCCGTCAATACGCTTACCGGTGGTTAATACCTTTTCACGCATAACAGAGTGCATTAACTTCTCGATAGCATCTAAAGAATAACGAACTTCCAATTCATTTTCAGGGTCAATGGTGGCATTAACTTCTGCAGCCAATTCACCTAAACGTGTGCTACGCTTTTGTTTATCAACCTCGTTGAATGCTTCTTCATATTTGGCGCGGAAATCTTTTTCTATGCGAGCATAAAGTGCATCAAACTCCGGCGGAAATACAGGTGCCTCCCATGGTTCTTTACCTGCTTCGGCTTTTAATTCGTTAATCATATCAATGATTTTTTGGAAGCTGTCAAAACCAAACATAACTGCGTTTAACATTGTTTCTTCAGAAAGCTCGTTTGCTTCCGATTCAACCATTAATACACCGTCTTTGGTACCGGCAACGGTTAATTCCAATTCAGAATTTTTCAACTCTTCAACTGTCGGATTCAAAACGTATTCTTTGTTGATGTAACCAACTTTGGCGGCACCAATCGGGCCTAAGAACGGAATACCGGATACGGCCAAGGCGGCAGAAGCGGCAATCATCGCCAAAATATCGGAATCGGTTTTTTTATCATGTGCAACAGTGGTGCAGATGATTTGAACTTCGTTTTTGAAAGCATCAGGAAACAGCGGGCGGATTGGTCTGTCTATAAGACGAGAAACCAATACTTCGTGTTCGGAAGGCTTGCCTTCGCGTTTCATAAAGCCACCGGGGATTTTACCTGTGGCATAATATTTTTCCTGATAGTTAACAGTTAAAGGGAAAAAATCCTGGTCTGCTTTTACTTCTTTTGCAGCAACAACCGTGGCAATAACAACTGTGTTACCATAAGTTGCCTGAACGGCTCCTGTTGCTTGTTTTGCGATTTTACCTGTTTCTAAAACTAATTTGCGGCCGCCCCATTCTATTTCTTTGCGGCACACGTTCCAATTGACCATATTTTTTACCTTTCCTTACTATATTCCTCACCTAAGCATTATGCCTAGGATTTTGCAAATAGCGGAGCCCCATTGCCCCGCTATTTGTTTCAAACATCTCTTACTTACGTAAATCTAACTTCTTAATCAATGTTTGATATCTTTCTTCACTTGTTGCCTTTAAGTGGTCAAGCAAGTGACGACGGCGCGAAACCATTTTCATTAAACCCAAACGAGAGTGTAAATCTTTTGAGTGGGTGTTAAAGTGCTCAATCAAATTGTTGATTCTGTGAGTCCAAATAGCAATTTGAACTTCCGGAGAACCGGTATCACCAGGTTTTGCACCAAATTCAGCAATAATTTCTTGTTTTTTTTCATTTGTAATCGACATCTTATTTTCCTTTTCTTTTGTTGTTAAATATTAAATACCCGAATCGGCTTTAAAGTGTTATCTTCAAGCTCAACCAGGGCGATAAGCTTATCATTATAGCAGGCGGCATTGAGTTTGTTTTTGATATTAAATCTATCAGAATCAATGGTTTGCCCACTTTTTAGCTTAAGAGCTTCCGCTTCTGTCAAAGCGATAACCGTGATGTCGCACAGAAATGTTTCAACAGGTAGAAGCGGTAAAACTCCGCCGTCCTTATACAATATATTTTTTAAATTATCCAGCAAAATCGTATGTGAAAGGTCAAAAAATCCGTTTTTGGTGCGGCGAAGGGCTGTTAAATGTCCGCAAGTATTGAGCTTTTTAGCTATATCGTGGCCTAAAGTTCTTATATATGTGCCTTTAGAGCAGGTAACGGTTAATTTCGCTTCACCAAGCTCTGAATTATATGCGTTTAAGGTTAGTGATTTTATGGTAATTTGGCGGGGTGGAATATCAAATTCCGCATTTTTGCGGGCAAGCGTATATGCTCGCTCGCCATTTATATGAATGGCGGAATATTTGGGGGGAATTTGGGTGATATTGCCGGTAAATTCCGGTAATATGTTCAAGATTTCATCTTTTGAAGGGATGACCTCAGAAGTTTCAGAAATTTCTCCTTCAATATCATCTGTGGTGGTAGCTGTGCCGAATTTTAAGGTGAAATCATAAGTCTTTTCCGTTCCTTCTAAATAAGGTATCAGTTTGGTTGCCTCGCCAAATGCCAAAGGGAGGACGCCTGTTGCAAAAGGATCTAATGTGCCGATGTGTCCGGCTTTTTTGGCATGTAACAGGTATTGTATTTTGCGGAGAGCTTGGTTGGAACTTATGCCTTGCGGTTTATCAAGGATTATCCAACCGTTGATGTTTTGATTATAATGCGAGGTCATATAAATAGATCCATTTGTTGGTTTTTGTTTAGATTAGTAATTGCGTCTTTAACAAGGGGAATGGACACTTGGCGGCTGTATGTCCAAGAGAGATTATCTATTTCATCTACTAAGCGCGCGATATATTCAAAAGAACGTTCGCTGTTATTCAAGATATAATTCAGCACTTCTTGTGAGATGATAATTTGGCGGTCATTAAACAGTTTGGCAATCAAAGCCGTTAACATTTCATCGTCGGGCAATAGAATTTCTGCCGACGGTATTGTATTAAGGCGTGAACGTAAATCCGGCAATTTCAATTTTAATTTGGCAAAAGGGATTGTTGATGTAAACAAAATAAAATGTTCAGCCGTGTTATACATATTATAAAGGTGGAAGAAAGCTTCTTCATTGATGTCTGAGGTGACATCTTCTATGACTAAGTAATTGTTATTTTCAGCTAGTTTATGAATGTTTTTCATATTAATATTTTCGGCACGAATAACAGGAATTTCCACCGGACGAGGAATGAACTTTTCCACTTCGTTTATCCAAATATGCGCCAAGTGCGATTTGCCTGAGCTTTTGGGACCGAAAATGTTTAGCGCAAAATGAGGCCAATAAGGCCAAGATTTAATGGTTTGATAAGCCAGTTTGTTGCAAGAGGTGACTAAAAAATCTTCTTCACCGAAATAAGCATTCAGGTCAAATTTTAAGAGATATTGTTTGGTCTTTTCATTATAAGGTGCATTCATTGATTTTTCATCACCTCATAAACTTTTTGAGTCAAATCGGTTAAGCTGAACGGTTTGGGAATAAAAGATAAGTGCTCCACATCAGCAAATTCGCCCTTTAAGATATCTTCCGAGTAACCCGAGGCTAAAATGATTTTAATCTCAGGCAACATTTCTAAAACCTGCTTGGAAAGCTCTATTCCGTTAAGACCGGGCATAACCATATCTGTAATCAGAAGTTGGAAGTTTTTATCTGTATCTAAAATTTCGAGTGCATTTTCAGCAGAGCTGGCACCAACAACATCATAGCCTTTTTTACGAAGTGCGCGCAGGGCAAAAGTGCGAACGGAGTTTTCATCATCAACCAAAAGAATTCGCGTATTTTCTATGGTTTCCGGTTTTTCCGGTGCTTCATCTTTTGCGGATAGGTTTAATCCCAATACCATTTTGTTTTCGGTTTGGGTAGGAGCTGGTGTTTTTTCCGGTGTTAAAACAGCACGACCGCGTTTATCATTTAATATTTGTTTAGGTAAGATATTTTCTTCTTTTTTTGTTTCCGGTTCAACAGGGTATGCCGGAAGATAAATGGAAAAGGTTGTGCCAACGTTGACTGTGCTTTTGACTTTAATAAAGCCTTCCATTTGGCGCACAATACCATAAACCGTGGCCAAACCTAATCCGGTTCCGGAACCGACAATATTTTGCTTGGTGGAGAAGAACGGTTCAAAGATGCGCGACATATTTTCAATCGGAATACCGCAACCTGTATCGGTAATATCCATGCGGATAAATGTGCCGCTTTCAATCGTTTCGGCACCAAATTGGTATGGCTCTAACAGTGTTTCTTTTTGGGTAGAAATAATCAGAATACCTTTTTTATTCATGGCATCTTTGGCATTGATACATAAATTCATTACCACTTGTAAGAATTGCACACTGTCAACTTTGATGTTATCAAGGTTTTCGCCGTGTGAAAATTTGAGCATAATTTGTTCGCCGACGGTTCTTTTAAGTAGCGGTGTAAAGGTTAATAAAATATCGGTGATGTTGTGTAGTTTCGGTTGTAAAGGTTGTTTCCTTGAGAACTGTAAAAGTTGACGCACAAGTTCTGCGGCGCAAACAGCGTTGCGCTTGATTTCCATAATGTCTGCATAGGATGAATCACCGGTTTTATGACGTTGTTGCAGTAAATCACAATAGCCGATCATGGCCGTTAAAAGGTTATTGAAATCATGTGCCATGCCACCGGCAAGTTGTCCTAAAGCCTGCATTTTTTGAGCTTGGGCAAATTGTGTTTCAAGATTTTTTTGCTCGGTTGTTTCTAAGCAAAATAAGATGATTCCTTTAATGTTTTCTTTTAGCGGAACAGAACTGCTGAATAACGGGCAGATGTATAAGCGTAAGGTTTTTTGTTTGTTCTTGTTCTTAATACTCAAATCAAAATAAGCCGGTTGCAATTGTCCGTTTTCTGAAGTAAAAATTTTGACTTGTTTTTCTATTTTAGCGATACTGTCTTCATCCAAATAATTGGTCAGATAATTATCTTGCAATTGTGATGCGGAGTTAATACCCAAAATATCCGTAAAGCGAAGGTTGGCACGTCTGATAACTAAATCCAAATCCAGTATCATCATGCCAAACGGAGATAAATTGAAGATGCTGTTAACCTCAGAGGCGGCGCGTTCATAATTTTGTTTCAAGGTGGCGTTAGTCGGAATATCCCCGATAACCGCACCACGCGTTTGAATTTCTTCTCCTTCTTTAAAGGTATCCACACGAACCAAATATTCTCTGGTTTTTCCGGAGGTTTTTATGTAAGAGATATATTGTGTGCAGGCATTATGCAGGCGTTCTTCACCGGTTAAGTTATGTGGCAGATAAGTGTTTATATCTTTACCTAATAACTCTTCTTCCGGTTTGTTTAAGATGAGGCACAGCGTTTTATTGATATATTCTATTTTGCCTTTGGAGTTTAGCAAATAAAGACCAATCGGCATAAAATTTAGGAAGTTATAAAAAGCCCGCCGTTCTTCTTGGAAAATCGTATCCATGGTTTTTTCAGAAGTAATATTTTCTATACTCCACAGGAGATAAACGTTGTATTTCTTATCTCGGTTGGTTAATGCATCAATGTCATCTTTGGGCTGCAAACTAATCGGGCGCAGGGTGATACGATACCATTCATCACCGGAGAAAATGGCAGAAGAATTGATTCTTAGGGAAATTTCTTCGGTGTCTGTTTTGAGATGTTGAGCCGATGATTGTAATTGTTTTAATTTTAAGCGGTTGGTTTCGTTGTTGACCAAATGCTTTTCAATAAAAGATAATATGGGTGTTTCGGCTAAAAAGTTTTGTGCCAGTTCGTTTTGCAAAACGACTTTTCCGGCAGTGTTGACAATTATGTAGCAGGTTTTGCGGTTTTTTAAGATTTCGTTGGCCAGTCCGCCATATAAAATTGCCGTTTCACTTGATTGCAATATGGTAATTGCTAAAAATATGCTTAAGATACTAAAAATAAAGATAAATAGGATAATCGGTCGTAAGTATGTCGGGTATGCAAAAAGAAAACCGATACTGATAATGGTTGCGGTCAGCATCAGCACCAATAACAGTAGGCGCTCTTCCAGTATTTTATCGGGACGGGTTATTGTTTCTCTATTACGCATCAGTCCTCTTCTTTATATTAAGATTAAGTTATAATATCCGGCTTACGTTTTCCGGTGCGATTGGTTACATCTGAAATCTCACGTGAGATTTTACCTAATTCATGCAACATTTCTTCGGGATTTTCAAGCAATTTATCGGTTACATATCTTTCAATATATGTTCTTAAAGTTGCGCCGTTGGTGCCGGTACCGGATAGGCGATAAACAATGCGTGAGCCGTCAGTAAAATGCACAATTAAACCGTTTTTAGTGGAAGTGTGATCAACCGGGTCGTTATAGATAAACGGATAAGCTTCTGAAACGGTGTAGTCGCCAAAGGTCTTACCGGTTAAGCGGGGTAAGCTATCTTCCAAATCTTTCATTAATTTATCGGCGATTTCTTGGGGAATTCCCTCATAATCGTTACGTAGATAATAGTTACGGCCGTATTTTTGCCAATGGGTGAGGGCAATATCTTTAACAGATTTTTTGCAGTCTGCAACAATGCTTAACCAAAAGAGTGTTGCCCAAATACCGTCTTTTTCACGAATGTGTGCTGCTCCGGTGCCAAAACTTTCTTCACCACAGAAAGTGATGCGATTAGAATCCATCAGATTGATAAAATATTTCCAGCCGGTCGGGACTTCATAGTAGCCGATTTTCAGGTTATCTGCTACTTTTTTGACAGCCATTGATGTTGCGGCTGATTTGGCAACACCGTAAATACCGTTTTTATAAGCCGGTATTAATTTGTAGTTATCGGTTATTATTGCCAAGCAATCGCTGGGACTGACAAAGAAATGATTACCTAAAATCATATTACGGTCACCATCGCCGTCATTGGCCGCAGCAAAATCCGGTGCATTATCAGAATACATTAAATCAACCAAATGTTTGGCATAAATCAAATTCGGATCAGGATGTAGTCCGCCAAAATCTTCTTTAGGTATGGCATTGTGAACCGAGCCCTTGGGAGCGCCTAAAATTTCTTCAAAAATCTTTTGTGCATATGGGCCGGTTACGCCGTTCATGGCATCAAAAACGAATCTGAAATCAGAGGTTAAAAGCTCTTTTAATTTGTTAAAATCAAAAATTCCTTCTATCATTTCAATATAATCGACATAAGGATCAATAACCTCAATTTCGGTGTTTTCAAATTTATAAGTTTTGAGCTCGGATAAATCCACATCAGGTATATCGGCGATTTTGTATTCGGTAATGGTTTTCGTTTGCTCATAAATAGCGGCACTCTCATGCGGTTGGCATTGTCCGCCGGTGGAGGTGGAATATTTGATACCAAAATCGCCGTCTATACCGCCAGGGTTATGCGAAGCGGTTAATACAAGTCCGCCGTCTAATTTGTTTTTTAAGATAATATGCGAGCCTGCTGGTGTGGACACTAAGCCGTCTTGACCGATGTATAACTTTTTTACTTGATTAGCAATGGCAATTTTGATGATTTTCTGGATAATGACTTTATTATAGTAACGCCCGTCTCCGCCAACCAAAAATGATTTTTGGTTGAGATTTTGAATCGTATTAAAAATACTTTGTAAAAAGTTTTCAACATAATTGGGTTTGAGCGCTTCTTTGGTTTTTTTCCTTAAGCCGGCGGTACCCATTTTTTGATCTAAATAAGGTGTAGTTTTAACAGTTTTTATCATATCAGTCTTTCATCAATAATTATTTTGCTCTTGCGGCAGAGCATAAAACAAAAAGTAAGTGTTGTAAAGATGATTTATATTTATGCATTAAAAATAAATTCTGCAAGTTTTGTTATTTCTCTTTTGGCACAAATATCATCATATGTGAGGTCTTTTTTTAATAAAGGAAGGGATTTATCTTGTGCAGAAATGCCGGTGATATTATTTTGGTATGCTATGCGGCGGTTTAAGGGCGGTGATACTCTAAAACCGTAAGTGCGTGAGACTTGTGCTAACTCCGGCGATGGAGAATCGCTGATTTTTTCTTTTAAATTATTTTCGCAGATAATCCAATTCAAGCTTCTTCCGTAGGTGGCAGCAATTTTCTTTTTTAACTCCCAAACGCTGTTAATGTAGGTTAGCTTTTTTGCAAATTTTTGTGCAGATTGCTTGCTCTGCGGTATAATAGTGATATAGGTTGAAGCTGTTAGAGCAAGCTCATCTGCCATGGTTGCTTCAGGGATAATGACGGCATTATATTTGTTTGCTTCGCTATAAAAATCTTTGCGGCTGATAATTTCAGGGGTCAAAAGTTGTGGCAATAAAACGCGTCTTTTCTGAATTGCTTGACGTAGCGGCGAATCGTCTGCTAACACAAGGGCTGTTCTTTGTGCATTATATAATAAAGTCAGTGCCAACTCAAAAGCAAACATTTTACGACCTGCGCCGAGTGCTCCGTCTATAATGATAATATGTGCTTTGGGGGTAAACATATCTTCTTAGCGATGACGTTTGGCGGTGGTGTTATACGCGGTTTTGGTCTTGGTGCTCTTTAGTGAACTGTTAATAGCGTTTTTCAAGGTTGCGGTGTTCACACTGCTGTTCTTTTGCATATGATTTAAGGAGATTTCCATCATCTTAGAAATATCTTCATCGCGTTCTTTAACCTTTTTATGTCCCATGGTTACGGCGATAACACGATATTTTCCTTGTTGAGCCGAAGTCAAGATATTAAAGCCCGATGCGGCGGTATAGCCGGTTTTCATGCCGTCAGTTCCAAGCGAATCGTTTAAAAGATAATTGTGGGTTTTATAGGTCATGCCGTTATACTGGAATTCGGTCATAGAAAACCACGGATAATATTGCGGGAAGTGGTGATATATCGCGGCACCTAATATGGCTAAATCTTTAGCGGTTGTTTTTTGTGCAGAGTTCGGGAGCCCTGATGCATTCTTAAATGTGGTATGGTGCATACCCAAGCGATGTGCAGTTTTGGTCATTAAAACGGCAAAGTCAGCCTCTGTCGGGCTTAGAGCTTCAGCTAAAACTGTGGCGCAGTCGTTTGCGGATTTAACAATTAAAGCATGGATCAGTGTTTTAACATCAATATAAGAGCCGGCGGGCATACCTAATTTGGAAGGTGAGCGCGAAGCGGCGGTTGCGGATACTCTTAATTTATCGGTTAATTTTAATTTGCCGGTTTCAAGCGCATTGAAAGCGATATATAAAGTCATCAATTTGGTTAAAGATGCCGGATAACGGAGTTTTTCAGCATTGTTTGAATAAAGCACATTGCCGCTTTTTGCGTCTATTACGATGGACGAAGTATCGGTAGCTTGAGCTGTAATTGCGGTCAATCCTAAGTATAACAAAGCCAGACTAAAAGTCTTAACAGCGTTCATTTTTATATCCTTTCATCGCTATGGTTTAAGAGTATAATATACTTTAAAAGGAAAATAAATAGTTAATTTAGTTTATGATAAGAAAAAAATTTTCATTTTTGTTTTGAGTTTTCGCTTGACTTTATTAATATAAGCTGTAAAAGTGGTTTGGCAATGGCGGACGTAGCTCAGTTGGTAGAGCCCCGGTTTGTGGTACCGGTTGTCGTGAGTTCGAGCCTCATCGTCCGCCCCATTTTTAGCACTTGTTGGTAACGACAGGTGCTTTTTTTTGTGCCGATGAGGCTCGCCCTGCGTTCGAGCCTACTTGCTTCGTAAATTCGCGCTTTAGCGCTCATTAACAGCACTTCGGACAAGTTGTTGTAACGTTTGTGCTCCTAAAGCTTACGCTTGGGCACAAACTAACAACAGCTGAAAATTCATGGCAAAAACTGTCCACCGGACACTTTTTGCGCATAAATTCGTCCGCCCCATT
>CACWQT010000010.1:0-433 GCA_902763185.1 uncultured Rhodospirillales bacterium
TGTTGCCACTTGGCATGATAAGCCTTATCATTATGAAATGCCGGTTAAAGATGGTCAAGAAATCACATTAGAAGTAGAACAACAATATCATCAATATACTGAAGAAGACATGGCAAAACTTATTCGGCAGTTGAATCCTAAATCAATATATGTTCGAAATAATATTAAGAAAATCATGTATGGATTAACGCAAATATTACCAATTATAGATGAATCAATATATAAAAAGAAACAACTTACAAGTTGTCTAGAAAAGGTTATGAATGCACTTACATCATATCGCATAGACATAAAAAATTTTGGTAATGAATATAATGCACTTGAAATTCCCGTCAATAATATGTCCGTTTCTGAACCTAAATGGTTTAGCAATAACGATGGTAGGGGTAAAATAATCCAAGGAAGCGAAATGAGTAACCTCATTAATTTAAAA